>JAYVNQ010000120.1:0-42506 GCA_043758365.1 Chitinophagales bacterium | reverse complement strand
CATGCACATGGCTCATTGCGGCCAAATTATAAATTTCATCGGGCTGAACTTCTTGTATGATGCGGATAAGGTTGGTACTATCGGTCAAATCACCGTGGTGCAATACCAGGTTGCGGTGTGGGATATGCGGATCTTGGTAAAAATGGTCAATTCTGCCAGTATTGAATAGCGAACTTCTTCGTTTAATGCCATGCACTTCGTAACCTTTTTTAAGCAACAGCTCTGCTAAATAAGCCCCATCTTGCCCTGTGATACCTGTGATTAACGCTACTTTCATTTTATTGTATTAAATATCAAGCTTTATAATAATAATGATGCAATTCCTGTTTGTGCCTTTTGGTAATCTTCGGGAATACCAATATCTATAAAGTAGCCGGTTGTAATATAACCTGTAACCTTTAAAATTGCTATATTAAGTTCTAAAAAATCTTTCTCGAATGAAAACTGAGCAGGTAAATGATTGGTTTTTTGAATAAATACCTCTTTTTTAAATAACACAATACCTGTATTAATTAAACCTGATTCACAATATTTTTTTTCATTAAACTGAGTAATAATATTATTGTTGGTTAGAGCAACAGAACCATATCTATCAAAATTTTGCATCGGCGTCAATGCTATGCTACAATCTGCATCTTCGCTGGCGAAGGAACTGTGGAAAGCAATAATATTTAGCTCGAAAAACGTATCACCGTTTACCATCATTACATAATTATGCTTGCAGTAATTTAAACATAATCTGATGGCACCACCTGTACCCAAAGGCTCATTTTCTATTACCGAAACATAGCTAAGATTAGGAAATTCATTTACTAAAAATTGCTGAACCTGCTCATGCAAGTAGCCTAATGAAAATATAAAATCTGTAATGCCCCTTTTTTGCAGATATATTATTAACCAATATAAAAATGGTTTACCAGCAACCGGTGCTAAGGTTTTAGGTTGATTTTTAACTACAGTTTGGAGGCGGGTACCAAAGCCACCTGCTAGAATGATTGCTTGCATTTCTTATTTTATAAACCAAAAACTATTTTTAACAAATATTGAGTTCAGATTGGTATTAGCTTATTCGTAATATCCTTTACTAGTTATGTAATCTATAAGTTCGTTTTTTCTTTCGCCAGCCCCAATTGAAGAATACTCTGCTGCTTCGACGCAAATTACTTTGGGTGAATTAGATTCTGAAAACTCAATACTTTTTATTATTTCGAAATCTAAACCCTCAACATCTAATGAAAGTATATCTGGAAAAATACCATTATTATGTTTATTTAAAATATTTTGAACGGTTGTTATTTTAATTTTTTTACCTGACTAAGTTGGTGCCCATTAGATTGCAAAATATCATACTCACTTTTAGAAAAAGTGCTTAAAGTATCGTCTTTCATAATGTAAAAATCCATTTCAGAATCCTCTTTGCCAATACCTATATTTATATTGATATCTCTATTCCTTTTTCTGTTGAATTTTTTTATTAAGAATGGGTTTGCATCTACATTAATTCCTTTACACCCTCTTTTATAAAAAATACCAGTGTTGTTCAAAAAGTATGGGTTATTAGCGCCAACATCAATATAAGTTGGGTTTTTAATACCCCTTAACTCCAAAACATAATTCATTAAGATGTCTTCGCCACACTGCGAGTACGATTTTTTATAATAGTAAATCGATGAGGCTCGTAATTCTTTTTTTAATATGTTTTTTATTTTATTTAACATTTCTGTCTTAAGATTTTTTTATAAATAATTCTAATAAAAAATAATGGTAAACTACGAATAATTTTTTTACTTATAATGTGAATATAATAATGGTAAGTTGAATAAAAACCATTCTTGTGTATGTATTGTAAGCTCTCAATTTCACCCTGCAAATACTTTTTTCCACTCCGTCTTTTTGCAAAATCAACACCTGTTCTTGCTCTAACAATACTTTCGGCAAGGTTTGCAGTTTTGTAACCATTTACCAGAAAATTACAAAAAAAAGCGTAGTCCTCATTTGCACCGACAATGGGATAGCCGCCAAGCTGTATAGCTACTTTTCGTTTGTAAGCTACCGATGGATGATTAAACGGGTTCCGCCATTTTGCATATTTAAGAATTGCAGTGTGGGAAATTGGAACCTGTTTTATAGCAATTAAGCTACTTAAAAAACTATCGTATTCCTCCATATTGGCAGATAGTAAAGCAACATCCGGATTATTTTTGAAAAAATTAAGCTGCTTTTCAATTCTATTTGCCATGCAATAGTCATCAGTATCAAATCTTATTATATAGTCACCTTTAGCGGCGGCCAACCCAACATTTAAGCATTCAGGAAGTCCTTTGGCTTTTCCAGCGGGAATTATTTTCAGTACTTCAGGCGTAAATTTCTCTATCCATTTTACAACTATTAATCTTAATTCTGAAGGTAAATCGCCTTCACAAACAACAATTATTTCAGTAGGCAAAATGGTTTGGTTGTACAAGCTTTTTAGCGATACATCTAAAAAAGCGGGGTTTTCACGCCAAAATAATGACATTAAAACAGATGTAGTAGTTGATGAATTCAAAATTAAAACTGGTTATTATTTAAAAAGCATTTCACCATTAGATGTACCCAAATCATATGTATATCTTCTGATAGCTGCATATCATTTGTGTTTGCATTAAAAGAATAGTCAACCATTTTTTTTAGCTTTCCCCCATCAAAGCCAGTAATACCAACAGTTGTGGCATTATGCAGCTTTGCGGTTTCCATAGCTAAGATGATATTTTTAGAATTTCCGCTACCACTTATTCCTATAACAATATCACCGTTTTGAATTAAATTTTTTAATTGCTCGCTAAAAACTACTTCATAACCTATATCGTTGCTATATGCAAGCATAATAGGAATATTATCGTTTAGACAAATCACTTTAAAGCGATTATCGCCATTGCTTGGTGATACACTTTTATTAATATCACAGGCAAAATGCGAAGCCGTTGACGCTGAACCACCATTTCCAAAAATAAAAACTTGCCTACCATCTTGCCTGGCTTGCCGGAGAAGATTTACCACCGTTAAAATTTCTTCCTGCTCTATGTTTTCTAATGCAGTTTGCAAGTTTTGAAGATATAAAGCGATAATTGATTTCATACTTAGAATATAATTGATGTTCCTGTGTTTTCAAAATTGAAAGGCGTTTCAACTAAGTGACTAAGCGATTTTTTAACTGCCATTTGCTTATCTTTTTCTACATAGAAAAGTAAAAAACCACCACCGCCAGCACCCAATAATTTACCGCCTTTTGCACCTGCATTAATCCCAATATCGTAATTATAATTTATATTTTGATCTGCAATTCCTTCCGCTAATTCCTTTTTATACATCCAACCAGCATGTAAAATATCGCCAACAGAGTCAATATTCTGTTTAGTTAATTCTACTTTCAAATCGTAAGCTAATTTTACCATTTTGTGAATATTTTCAATTTTCTTATTATTTTCAATATTTGCTTTTTGGTTTACTAATATTGATGCAGCAGATCTAGTTTTACCTAAATAAAACATTAGCAAATTATCTTGTAGCAATTCCAGCTTTTCTAATTTCAATGAAATTTTTTCTACCTGTACTTGTTCATTTTTCTGAAATTCAATAAAATTTAATCCACCAACGCTGCAAGCGTACTGATCTTGCTTTCCTATTGGCTCGTTGAGTTTATTAATTTCTATGTCACAAGCTATTTTCGCAATGTCGTACTTTGAAAAATACATTCCTTTATACGCAGCGCATAAATTTATTAAGCCAGCTGCAAATGCCGATGAAGATGCTAAGCCTGTTCCGGATGGAATATCTGCGCTACTACTAAAATCCACACCAGATATATGAAAGAATTTGAAAATTTCTCTAATTAGTGGATGCTTAATTTCGCTACAATTATTAACCAACTCTGTGCTTGAATACTTTAGCAATATTTTGGTTTCAGCAAAATAGGGGTGCATAGATAAATATGTGTATTTATCTATAGTGGTGCTAACAACAGCACCACCATAATGCTTGTAATAGGATTGTAAATCACTGCCACCCCCTGCAAAACTTATTCTAAAAGGTGTTCTACTAATTATCACTTTTCGCTTCGTTTAATAATTCGATAACAGTAGTTCTTATTGCCATTTCTGAGTTTAATTTTGGTTGCCAACCTGTTTTTTGTGCCTTATTTGTATTGTATCTAATTTTGGGCACGTCGCCTATCCAACCTCTATCGCCGCCCGTAAAATATATTTTTTGAGGTGCTTTTGTTTCTTCTAGAACAATTTCAGCAATACGTTTAACATTTATGGTGTCTAAACCGCCAAGATTTAATGTATTATAATTGTCTTTAAATTCGTTTTTAAAAAATAAGATACCATTTACCAAATCAGACACATGTAAATAAGACTTCTCTTGCGTACCATTACCCAAAACTACTAACCGTTCTTTATCGGCTGAGAGCTTTTTCAAAAAATCAAATATTATACCGTGCGTACTTCTACCCCCAACCACATTTGGGAACCTAAATACCCAAGTATTAATGTTGTAATTATACGAGAAGGAAGAAATAAACGCCTCAGATGCTAATTTACCAGCACCATAGTGAGAAATGGGATTAAGCGGACCATAATTTTCATCTATTTCATCAAGGCTGTCGCCATATATAGCAGATGTGGAGGCAAATATTAAATTTTTGCAATTATTAACCCGCATTGCTTCCAAAACACACCAGGTTGTGAAAAACGTATTATTAAAATCTACCGATGGGCTAGTATGACTAACACTAATATCGCTATTAGCTGCTAAGTGAAAAACTGTATCAAATTGGTATTTTGCAAAAACATCATTTAAAAACGCACTATCGTTGATTTCATGCTTGATTAATACAAATCGTTCATCGCTTTGTAAATGGGCAACATTTGATTGAGACCCGAGTAGAAAACTATCAATTACTACTAGACTTTTGATTGAAGGATTTTTTAAAATTGATGTACAAAGGTGGCTACCAATAAAGCCAGCACCACCAGTTATTAAAATACTTTTCATGAAAAATATATAAGATTGTATGATTTATGTCGGATAAAATATGATTTATAAAAAGGAAATATTGTTTGTTAAAATACATTTTTTGCGTGTAATCGGTATGCCATACTATATTACTGATTATAAAGTTTTTGATATTCCATTGACATATTTTTTGCGTTTAAATGCTTTTCGATGATGCCATGCGCTGCAATACTTTTACTTTCTCTATTTGCTATAACAATTTTCTGCATGGATTGGAGTGTTGATTGCACACTATTTGTTAGGCATAATTCACCGGCATTTAAATCAAAATCTAAGATTTCTTGATGTGGTTTTATATCTGATAAAATTACTGGCACTTTCATAGCTAAGGCTTCTAGCACCGAGATTGGTAAACCTTCAGCTTTTGAAGTTGCAATATAATAAGATGTTATTGCAAGATATTTGCGAACATCGTGAGCGAAGCCTAAAAATTTAATATTAGGATTGTTATTTGCCAATTTATGGCACATTGGCATCAACTCACCATCCCCAATTAATAATAAAAAACTGTTATTATTAATTTTATAAAATTCGTTAAACGCCGCAACTGCAACATCGGGCATCTTCCTACCACTAAGTACCCCTACAAAAGTGAAAACAACAGCGCCGTTCGGTATTTGTAAGTCTAGCCTTACATCCAAAATATCTTTATCACTAACATTCGAAAAATATTCTAAATCAATTGAGTTGTAAATGCAAATGTTAGTGTTAATATTATTAATTTTTAGCTTTTCCATCACATCTTTAGAGCACGTAACAGGATAATTAAATTTTAATATGCATTTTTTTGTTATAAAACACATAATACCCCCGATAATTTTACCATACGATAAGATATAATCTTCGTAAGGATTATTGAGAATCGATGTAATTTTTTTATTATGATTAATAAAGAAAGCAGTTAAAAAGTCGCCCCTAATGCCGGTGGTGTGTATAACATCTGGCAAAATTTCCTTAATAGCTTTGGAAAAATTATAAATACCAATATTAAACCATGTTAGCGAATTAGAATTAATACATTTAATTGTAATACCCAAATTAGCAAAATCCTTAATTCTTGTTTCAGCTTTTTCTACAGATAATGTAATGATATATGGGGTAAATCTTGTTCTATCCAAATACTTAACTACGTCGTATAGTATGTTAATTGGCCCACTACGCATTAAAGTTGATACAACATAAAGTACTTTAATCATTGAAACTCTTTGAGCTTTTTAAAAAAGAAAATAAAACGCTTGACCTATAAAGGTTTAAGAAAAGATAAAAGGACTGTACAAGTTTAAAATAATGATTGAAAGCCTTGATATTCCCTATTTAGGGACTGACAAATGGGCTTGAGTTATTATATAGTAGGCTAAATGAACAACATAATCGTTTGCTTTAATATATTTTTTATAAAAGTTGCATCATTATAAAATCCCATGGTAAAGTACAATTTTTGGAGAGTAATATTTTACTAGTACTACACCTAACAATAAGAACAACTTAATTAAATGAAGTTTTTGATAACTATTTGACTGAATATAAGGCAATAAACTCACCGCCGCCTATTTTAACATATCTCATCTTGTATTCTTCTTAACGTTATTTTCTTTATAAAAAATCCTAAAAGTTTATTTAATCTGGTGTAATATTTAATATAAAACATTAATCCAAGTATTTTTTTGTAGCCATGCAACTCATTTAATTGGTATTTACAAAATAAAAGGTTTTTATTAGCTAAAAGAATAGTTTTAGAATTGAGTTTTTGGGTCGTTAAATATACATCCCACAATTCAATTACACATCTGGTTAACTGCTTGTAATCGTTGCTAAAATTACCGCTATGTATAGTTGCAGTATACAAAGGTTTGTGAATATAATAGTAGGTAGGTTCTTTTTCGTTAAAAATGGCTATCCAACAAAACTTATCGTCAGCCCCTAAATTATTAATAGACGATGGAAAAAGATGCTGGCTATACAATTTTTTTTTTACAATTACTTGGCCAGGGGACTTAATAATATCATACAAAATAATATTTTTTAAATTAATTATTGGTTTAATGTAAAAAATTTTACTTAGTTCATTCGTTCCTCGGTAAGAAAGATTACCGTTATAAACAATAAACTCATTTTGATCGAGTATTACTTTAGTTATCTCATTAAAAAAGGAAGGATTTATCGTATCATCTTGATCAATACATAAAATATTAGTACCATTGGCCATTGAAATTCCGAGATTTCTAGTCTTTGCTACGCCATTATTTTTTTCATTTTTATATACTCTATAGCTGCAATAACCATTTACAAGTACATTTATTAAGTCATCTATTATTTGCAAGTCTGTTTCCATTGAGTCAATATTAATAATGAGCTCAATATTCGGGACAGTTAGATGATTTTTATTTAGTTTATGCGATTCTAAGATTGAAGTAATAGTACTTATAATAAAATTTTCGCCAAAATAATAGGGGATTACTAGAGATAGATGTACAGCAGCGGGCTCTTTTAATACGTTACTCAAGTATAATTAGTATTTGAAAAATTAATTTTATAAAATGCTTGATAAAAAATGAGGAACAGCATGAAAAAAATAGGGAACACAAAAAATATATTATTAAAATATGTAAAAGTCAACATAGGATCAACCTCTAGATTAACAGCTTTTATGTAAAAAAACGTATAAAAGATACCACCCAAAAATTGATGGAATTTTAAAGTTGGTAGCTTGTGGCGAATGAACGACAAGATGAGACCGAGTATAAATGAAAATAAAATTGAACCATAATAACCGAAATAAATTAAGCCAAAAACGTTGTGCCTCGCGTTTGGACCGTTCGTTCCCCTGGTTGGATGATGAATTTGCATGAGAGAGATACCCACTGCTTTTGGCATACTTGACCAATTATAAATTCTAAATAACCCGAAAAAATCGTTAAACAATGCCTGCACCCAATGATTATTATCAATCTGTTCAAAATAATTATTAGGGTATGCGTACCAGTAAATATCACCTGCATGAACAAGCCTTATTACAAATTCTAAGTAAGGATTTACACCATTTGTGCCAAGCGTTTTTTGTATTGCAATAACTAAAATTGCTAAAACCAGTGCAATAGCTGCAAAAAAAATTGAAAAAGATTTCATTCTTTTTAACCAATTATATTTATGAAAATTAAAATTGGTATTGTTATATGTAATGAAACAGAACACAACGTATGGGATAACTATAAGAGCAGATTTGCTACCTGTAAAAAATTGGAATATAAAAACTATTAATATGCACACATAATAAATAGAATTTAATTTATGCTTTTTTCTCTCAAAAAATAGTAATGCAAATAAATACAAACAAACAATAGTTGAAACCTCCATGACCCGTGATAAGACACCAAAGCCTGAACCACCTTCATAAAATTCCAATCTATTACCAAAAAATAATGGTATGCCACGCGTTGAGTATGTGAATACCTGAACAATTAATAATATGATAAAAAAGAAATTAAAACATGCTTTTATTTGTTTTAAGTATTCAAATTCATTACTAATTACTAAATTAATGAATGTCTTTTTTGATGTTTTGAACCAAAAAAAACCACTGAAATATGCTATTTGAGTAAAAATGTAATTGCTGAAAACATCAAGATGGATAGCTTTTGTAGCAAACATTAAAACAACAGTAGAAAAACCAAAAGCCGAAAGAAATAGTTGCAAAAAAATAGGATCGATAATAGATTGTACTGTTTTTTTGAACACGAAGTAATATAACAATAAACTGCAAATTAAAATAATTATATACAAATTAAAGTTTCGTAATAATAAGTCGTAAAACTTGTAATTATTCATTTGTGCTTAATAATGTATTTAGCAATTCGCCGTATTTTCAGATATACAAAAGGCCAAAAACCTAAATATTTTCTTACCAGTTTCGGCTTTATACTCTCAAAATAAATATCTATATTTTTTCCTGAAGACCCTAAATCGTTGTAAATAGATATGCAATAATCATTATAACAGAAGTGATATTTTTTACTATTAAACAATTGAATATTTAGTTTATAATCAGCTAGTAATTTGCATTTCAAATCGTAATTATAGTATGTAAATACATTTGCCGGGTATAAAATTGCCTGATGAGAAATATTTCGTACAGCAAGTTTAAATTTTGTAAATCGTCCGTCGTACAACTTATCTCTACTTTTAAACCAGGTATTAAAATAGTATATCGTGTTATCACTTACTAAGCGTGTCGAAGTTTGTTGCAAAACACCCTCGTTATGTAACACATCATCGCACCCCATAAATAAAAAAAACTTCCCTGAAGCCTTTCTTGTTGCAATATTCATTGCATCGTAAATACCGTTGTCATGTATTTGTATAAATTCTAGCTTAAATAAGTGCTCGCATTTTTCTATAATTTCAGTCGTTTTATCTTTTGAAAAATTATCAATTATTACCACTTCAATACTTTTAAAAGTTTGCTGGGCTATACTTTTTAAAGCATCATCAATAAATTTTTCAGCATTGTATGTGGGTATAATTATGCTTATTAATGGTTTAGTCAATAGTTATAGCTTTTATTACTCAACGCGATTTTAGTGAGATGAAAAAGAAAATATACTAAAAAACTAAGGAAACAAGATAATATTACCGATTTTAAAAGTCCTAGTTTCGTCTTTTCTAATGGCAAAACTGGTGTATCAATAATTTGTATTAATGGATTTTTTTTTTGAAAAGATATCTTCGCTAATTCCAAATTTTTCATAATTTCTGTATACATAGCACTGTTTGCTTGCACATCAACCTGTCTTTTTTGCCCGTTAGTTCGGGTAATCTGCTTTAATGGGTTCACGTTAAGATCATTTATGCTCGCAACGTCTTCTAATCCATTAAATAATAAACCTTTAACTGAATCTGCTTGAAACTGGAGTATGTCTAAGTTTTGTTTGCTTTTCCTAGTCTTATAAACAGTATAATATTTAATAATGTTTTCGGTTAAGGTTTCAACGAAAACTTTACAAAACTCTTCGTCTATATCAGTCATTTTAACTTTTATGATATTTAGTTTAGGATCAGCCTTATTTATGGTTAATTGCTTTTTTTGTATATCGCTGGTTACTTTTTTTAAAATACTGTCTCTAAATCGCCAACCATATTTTTGATTTTCGCTAGTAAAAACTTTTTCATTCTTTTTGTCATTTTCCCATTTTTTATCAAGATCATATATTTTTATGTAATCATTAATTAAAAGCTGTTTGTTATTATTAATTATACAGCTTGTTAATAATGTTTTATGAATTAAATTTTGACTTTTAAATAATTCCATCAAATTTTCACCATCAAAAGCACTGCCGGTACCACCTAAATCAATTCCAAATTGCGATGCGATACCAGCATAACCATTTAATGGTGATCCTTCAGCCTCTGTTGCAAAAGTTATTTCGGCAGTGTACAAAGGTTTTTCAATTAACTTGGCATAAATAACACCCACTAAAATTGAAACTATTGTAATTATTAAAATAATTTTCCAACGCACGAGAAAGTAACCTTTCCAGAAGGAAACTTTTTTTTGTAATGTTTTAATCGTCATTTCAGATTCTATAACAGTTTCCATAAAACGTATTGTTTAAAAAAAATGTTTCATATAATTATGAATACTATTTTTTGCTGACAAAAAAATTAGATTTTTCATAATAAATATTTGCACTAATATGTAAAAAATTGAAAATGCACTACACCCTGTTATCAAACTAATAATTGGGTTTAGGTTAAATGCAGTTACTATAAAAAAAGTGGGTGCTAATGAAGCACATACAAAAGCAGTTTTGAAAAACAACGAAAAATTAAACTTTATGTTATAGTAATAATTGGCATAATAAAAAGCCATTAACATAACCATAGTTTCACAAACTATATTGGATACCGCTGCACCTAACACACCCAATTTTGGAATTAAAATAAAATTTAATGCAACGCTTGCTAATGCGCCACCTACAACAGAAATAAATACCTGCTTATCTTTTTGACCTGAGGTTAAAACTTGTAACCCGTACAAATTACTTAACCCGATTACGATACTTAATCCTGCTAATATTTTTGATGCAGAAGATGCTTCTAAAAAAGCATTACCCGAAAAAAGTTGTATTAATTCTTTTGAATAAAAAAAAATCATAAAACTGAAAGGAACAGAAGCACTAATAATAAAGTTGAATGATTTTGATGTTAACTCTACGAACTCATCTATTTTTTTATTATGAATTAATACTGATATTTTGGGAAGGAATAGCGTGCCCAAAAGTGTAATAAAAGGCAAAAACAACTTATTTATTTTTACTGCTGCAGTGTATAAACCAACGTTATTATCGGCATATTTTTGAGCACTTAATAACCCTAGAATAATGGTATCAAAGTTTTGATATAGGCTTATTGCTAACGAAGTACTTGAAATAAATAACAGTGGTTTTATATGTTTTTTTAGATTTAGTCCTGCGAAAATTATTTTCACTTTTTTATAAAGTAGTAATAAATTCAATAAATTATTGCCAACAGTAGAGAGCGTAACGATTGAGAGATAAAATAAAAAATCGTCTGTAGTTTTTACTAGCGTAAAAATTAATATAACGCAAATCACCTTCACTAAAAAGGTTCTATATGTAATTGTTTTGAAATTTTCGATACCTACAAAAAACCAGTCAATAGAAAAGAAGCCAGTAAAAATTAATGAACTACATATTATGTAAGCAACTTTATTATCTTGAAACTTAGGTATAAACGCAATAGACGCAATAAATACAAAAAAGAAAATAATACTTAAAAAAAAGTGGATTACCATTATTTCGGAAACCAGCTTACTTAATAAAACTTTATCTTGTTTAATCCTTGCTACTTCTCTAGTGCCGTAAAACGGTATACCCAATGCGGCAATTAATGCGAAATACTGGCACCAAGAAAGTATGAATTGCCCCTTTCCAATAATTTGAGGTCCTAAAATTTTAGAGGTATAAGAAAAAATTACAACAGGGAAAAGTACATTTAATACAGTGAGTAGGCTGTAAGAAATGAAATTTTTTTTCAATGAAATCATTAATTGCCAATGTATTAATTTAAAATAATCACAATCTCAATATTGCAATTACTACCCCAGCCAAGCTTGCAATACCACTTGCCAAGGCCACCACCTCGCCAGTAGATAAACCTCCTTTTTTGCGTTCAGGTATTTGCGGCACTAAAATCTCTGAACCCGCAGTGACTCTAGGATTAGTTTTAAAAAATAGAAACTTTTTTATTCTTGCAGCACTACCATTTGGATACAAAACGTATACTTTTCTTTCTCTAGCGTTATCGGTGTAACCACCAGCCTTGTTAATATAATAATCAAGGGGTTCCCCATTTTTAAATACTATTTCAGAAGGCACCATTACTTCACCATTTACCTTAACCTCTCTTTTTTGTTTTGGGATATTTAATATATCACCTTCTTGCAATATAATATCGTCAATATTTTCAGGATGATTTAAAATTTCACGCAGATCAAGCCCAACTTTTATTGTTTCTTTTGATAAGTCGGTGACTAAAGTATTGGTGGTATCTTTTAATTCTTTTTGAATTTTTTTAATCTTCCCATCTTCTAAATTTTTAAATTGGCTTTTATTAATCCGTGTTAAGCTAGCCGCTTCTTTAAAAGCATAATCAGTAATCCCGCCCGCCCTTTTTATAATATTACTTACCCTTTCGTCTTTTGAACTTAGCGTATAAGTACCGGGATATTTTACTTCACCCTCTACTTTTATACTAGTTTGCTCGTAATAATTTGGTTTTCGCCTAACTGTAACAATATCCCAGGGTGCCAATAAAACGTCACTACCCAAAAGGGATAAATCTTTTAGCAAATTTGCATCAATTATTATGGAAATAGTATTTAGGTTGATTGTAGAGTCGCCAATAAAACGCCTGGCAATTTCTATTTTATCGATCGCCGAGGCATCTGTAAAGCCTTCTGCCAGAAATAGCAAATCTTTTAAAGTAATGCCATTAGAATATTTAAATATACCTGGATTTTTGATTTCGCCTTGCAAGGTTAATGTGTATTGTTGTTTGTAGGCATCGGCGGCACCAATTATAACTTCATCATCTTTTTGCAATACTACATCGGCGTCGCTTTTAGCAATTACAGCTTGTACATTAAACGAGATAATTTTTTTGCTTAGATCTGTTTCGTTCGTACGGATAATTAAACCTCTTTCCTTAAAGGCTTCTTCTTTCAAACCCTCGGCTTTAGCAATTAGTTTGGTAAGCGTTAACCCAGTTTCAAGCTCGTAACTACCAGGTCTGTAGACTGCACCAGCGATGGTAATGCCGTTACTGTAACGGTTTAAGATTTTACCTACCAAAACAGAATCGCCGTTTGTTGGTAAATACCTGCCAAATTCTGACTTTGGCAAATCTTTTACGCGACGTTCTTTATCGGTTACTTGTTTTACTTGTATAGAGGCTGTATAGGCTTCTGCACTAAAACCACCAGAAAAATCTACCAATTGTAGTAACGTATTTGTTGGCAACAATTCAAAAATACCTTCACGCTTTACCTCACCCAAAAGGCTTACCTGCACTTTTGCAACAGGAATTCGAATAACATCCTGATCTACCAACCTTATATTATTTGACTGATCGCCTTTTAGCAAAAAATCGTACGCATCTAATTTTAAAAATACTTTGTTATTTCGTATCAATTCAATTTGCCTTAAGGAACCTTTATCCGTTGGCCCGCCTGCTAAATACAACGCATTAAATAATGTTGATAATGAAGATGTGCTATATGTGCCAGGTTTTTTTGCATCCCCTATGACTGTAACTTTTATGGTACGAATTTTTCCGATACTTATTTGCACTTGGGTTTGGCCACTGCCAATACCACCGTAACCATTACGCTGCATTTTATCTTTTATCCGTTTTGATGCTTGATCTACAGTTAATCCATTTACTGGGATTATACCAATTAGAGGAATATTAATTGTTCCTTCTGGCGAAACACTAATTTTATAATTTGCTTCTTGGTACCCGAAAACATCAATCACCAATTCGTCATCGGGGCCAATTGTATAGTTTTTTGGTGTAGCAATACGTAAATCTGGCTCAAAAATTAGTTTATTATTACTAAATAATTCGCTACCGAAAATGGTATTTTTGGTCAGTTTTTGTTCTACGGTTGGGTTATTATCCATACCGGTGGTATCAACTGTTCTTGTGGCAGGTTTTACGCTATTGTTATAATTTCTTGAAGAAGTTGCTGAACCTACGGAAGCTAATCTTGCTTTCAACTTTGCGATTTCAATGGCGGGAAGCCCTTTTTGTTGAGCCAACTGTTCAGCTTGCATTTCTGTTAAGCCACTTTGCTGTATTTGCTGCTTTATTTTGGTAATATCATCATCACTTAAAGCATCAATTTTTAAGGTTGTTAAATCCTTTGACTTTAAAATATCTTGAGCCCTGATAGTAATTTGCAAAAACATACAAAATGTTATTACAAGCAACCATTTACCGTACAAAACAAACTTCGTTTTAACATTTGTCATATTAAAAATTACTAAAATTTATTTTTAATAAAAAATTGATTTATTTTTCTCACAGGTTTCAAAAATAAGGTATAGAAACGTGGTTTGATGTTATTCATTTTCCAGGCTTTTCTATCTTCAATATTGGCTTTAATTCTATTACCAAAATTTCGGTTGCTCATGCCGCCTGTTCGCATGTGCACTAATATTTTTGGCAAATAAGATACTTTTATTTTATGCTTGTATAAAAAACGTAGTAATAATTCATAATCTGCAGCACTTTTTAACGATGTATTAAATTTTCCGTACCTATCGTATATTTCGCTACGCACAAAAAATGTTGGGTGGGGTGGCATCCAGCCTTTTAAAAAATTACTGAGTTTAAAATTACCTGCTATCCAAGTGCGAATTATTTTATTGGTAACAGTGGCGTCAACGTACAAAAGATTACCATACAATGCCTCGCAATTTGTGGAACTAAAACACTCAACCACTTTTTCTATCACCTCCATATCTGCATAAAAATCATCCGAATTTAATATACCAACAATATTGCCTGTTGCCAGGCCAATACCTTTATTCATGGCATCGTATATACCTTTATCCGGTTCGCTAATAAGAGTTATCCTTTTTTCTTCAAAACTTTTTATTACCTCAACAGTACCATCATTCGAGCAGCCATCTACAATTATATATTCAATGTTTTGATACGTTTGATTTATTACGCTTTGAATAGTGGTACCGATAGTTGCAGCGGCATTATAGGCAACAGTAATGATGGTAATATTTGGGCTAATGGACTTCAATTATGCAATAATTCTATCCTTAATTTTTATGGCCGGATTACCTTGATAAATACTATAAGCTTCTAAATTTTTAGTAGCTACCGAACCAACGCTTAACACAGAATGCGACTCGCAAACAACCCCCGGACAAACAACAGATTTTGCACCAATCCAAACACCATCTTCAATAACGACTTCTTTAACAATTAAATCAAATGTCTTTTTTTTATAATTGTGGTTACCCGTTAAAATATAAGCACCCTGAGAAATGCAGGCACTTTGCCCAATAGATATTTTTACCAAACTATCTATCCAAACATCTTCACCAATCCATGCATTATCTTTTACGACCAAGTTCCAAGGATATTTTATGTTTACCGACGGCTTAATCATAACAGATTTACCAATTTTGGCACCAAATAATCTTAATAAAAATACTTTAAGCCCTGTAAATGGAAAAAAACTACTTTGAAAAAAAATGGCATTGGTATAAAGCCAAACAATGCGTTTCATAGCATTGCCGCCACTGCTGTACCAACTATTATTATAAAACGATAAATCAGTTTTGTTTTGTTCCATTTTTATTAGCGTAATAACCTAATTAAACTTTTCAATTTTGCTGAACATTAAATAACCGCATATACTCTGCTATAAAATCGTTTTCTGCAAAATATTCCTCTACCATTTGATGTGCACCATTATTATATTCATTAAAACGATGCTCATCGCTATTGCAGATTACTTCCATTTTTTCAACACATTCATTTATATCATCAATAGGCATTATCCAACCACCTTTTTTTTCTTCTAAAAAGTGCCAAGGTGTATTTATTGTTGTAATAATTGGCCTTGCAACACCTAAGCTTTCAACTAAAGCGTGACCGAAATTTTCGCCCTTTGTAAGCAGCACCAGCGCTTGGTAACTTATTAATGTCTGTTGAATATCGGATGGCAACACTAAGCCTTTGTAAATAATTGAAATATTGGATGGCGCCAATGTTATTAATGACTTACATTTTGCCCAAAAGAAAGCATCTTTTATTGGCCCATAAATATCCAAACTAATATTACCCTTGCATTTAATCAATATTTGAATCAATAAATCAAGGTTTTTTTTCTCGGTAACAAGCGATAAATAAACTAGTCTCAACTCCCCCACTTTTTTGTTAGACGAACTTACTTCTGTAACTGGCTTTCTAGGAATATTATGTGCTATTTGGGATTTAAAATCAGGCCCTAAAAAACGCCCAATATCGTTCAGCTCCCCTTTATTGGTAGCATGCCAGGTAATGTGCTTTAACACACGCGAAACCCTCAATAAAAACAAATAAGCCCTCTTTTTAAATGCTTTTGAAGACAAAGCACCTTCCTGCAACATACCACGTGGGCAAACAACAATTTTGTATGGCAACTTACCTATTGAAAAATAACTTAACAATAGTGGCTGCAGGGCAAACCTGAATGTATAAATACCATTAACATAAACTACATCGGGTTTTATTTTTTTAAATAAATGTTGTAAATTTAAAAAATGTGTACCACCTTTTTTTGTATAAAAAATTGGTATTGGATGTTCTCTATTTTCTAAATATAAGTCGTTCCATGCGTTTAAATTAATATTTTCGTAAGGCTCGTGACTGTTAAGGTCGAAGCCTTGCGTTATTATTCTACAATCGTAATTTTCTTGCAGCAAAGCTGCCATATTGCCAATGGATTGTATTGGGCCGCCTGCTTTAAAACCAGGCAAAAAATAATCGTATAATATTAATAAAATAGGCTTTTTAGAAACTGATTTTTTTGCTGGTAAATTGAATATAGCACCATACTGTTCCTGACAAGTTGTAATGCTTATTTTATAAAATGTTTCTGCATAGTATCGGGCGTTTTGAGATAAGGCTTCGTAAACTTTAGTATCAAGCCCATAAGCTTTTTTAATGGTGCTGTAAATACTCTCAGCATTTAAATCAACATAATATCCAACATGACCTTCATCAAATTTCCAAGGGGTATTATTACTGATGATGACAGGCAACCCAAGTGATAATGCCTCGTAAATAACATGGCCAAAATTTTCCCCTTTTGATGGCAATATTAAAAAATGATAGTTAGGTGCAACAGCAGCAAAATGGCTAAACAAAACATTACCCTTGTAGGTAACTATTACGTTGCTTGGAAGTGTTTTTATAATTGCCAAACAATCATCCCAATAACCGTCTTCAATTATAGGACCATACATATCTAGCGAGACAGTGAATGTAGCTTTAAGCAAAGCTTGCAAAACCAAATGCAAGTTCTTTTTGCTAGTAATCAATGAATAATAAACCAAACGCAACTCGTTTGTTTGCTTGATGATATTACCATCAATTTGTGGTAAAGGCCTAGGTGTATCCGATGCCAAGAATACCTTTGATGCATCACCAAACCATTTTTTTATATCCTTTAATTCTTGTTCATCGGTAGCATGCCAAATTGTTCGTTTTTGTTGAATAAATGATGACAAACTATTCAAATAAACAGTTTTCTTTAAAGTTCCTTTTTGTAAACCACCACTGTGCAACATGCCCCTAGGTGCAATAACCAATTTTTTATTAAACCTAGCAGCAATAGTGATTCCCAATAATAAAAACCCAGAATTAAAAACACTATTTACATAAATGCTGTCGGGGTTAAAAGCTTTTATTTTTTTGTACGCTTCTACCAAGAAAGTTGCCTCATTTAAGTAAACTACAGTGGTGTTTTGGTTGATTTTCTGTTCACGACTATTTACTATAAAAGAATACACAGTATTGTCACAAAAATCATGGTCTAAACAAATGATTTGAATAGTATGCGTCTCACCAAGAATTTGCGATAAATTATATAACGATTGTGTAATGCCACCAGCTTTATACCCTGGAAAAATATAGGGGTATAAAATAGTTATTTTAGACGCTGTTTTTAACACAGTTGTTGGTAGCATTGTAGGTATTGATCGCTTATTTGCGATAAGCTAAAACGTTGAATATTTTTAAATCCTTCAGCCACAATTTGTTGCACTAATTGTGAGTTATTTTGTAAACTAACAACAGCTTCTCGTATTGCCTTTTCATCAGTAGGATTTACCAAAACTGCACCTTTGCCAGCTACCCAACTCATCGGCTCAACATTACTTGTAATTACCGGTAAGCCAACCGCCTGAGCCTCAATAATTGGCAAGCCAAAACCTTCGTATAAAGATGGGAACAAAAGCATAGATGATGTTTGATAAAGCAGCCCCAATTCCTCATCTGTAATAGTAATGTGCAACTTGTGCTTAATATTTTTTTTAGCCAATAACTGAGTGTCATTTTCCGAAGGTTTACCAACAATATGCAATTGGATTTGCAGCCCCTCAAGTGCATGAATAACCCTTATTAAGTTTTTATTTTCAGTATTACCAATAAATAAAATTTGATTAGCAACTGGTTTATAATTATGTTGTAGCGTTGTATAAATAGGGTTGTAAGAATTGGGGATTACCCGTATTTTCTGCTCGTCAACTTTAAATAAATTAAGTAATTCTTTTTTTATTTGTGGCGATATAACTGTGATAATATCAGCAGACTTAATTGGCTGAGTGTACCATAAATATTTAAACACCTGTTGCTTTATAAGACTTTGAGTTCTACGGAACAAAACAAAGTCGTGTATAGTGATGATTTTTTTACCTTTTAAATAAGGAGTTATATAATAAATATCGCCAGTTACATGATTAATACCATTGCTGTTTTTTTTAACAAATTGTATGTTTGTCCAAACCGTTTTTAACGAACTAGAAGTAAGCGGAACATATTTTTTTTGTATAGAAACCGATGCTTCTTTTTGCAGCTCAGCTGCCAAACCGTTAAACACATTTTCTATACTAAAATATTCTTTTAGCGGGTTGCGAAACCAAAAGTTGATGGGTAATTCTTTATTCATTTTCTACCTTAATCAATTTTGCAACAATAGTATTTACCGATTGATAATATTGTTGCCACGTATATTTTTCGGCTTCTATTCTTGCTGCTTTACCCATCGTTTCTAACAAGTTTCTGTTATGACATAGTTGCAAAATTTTCTCTTTTAAAGCAGCTTTATCATCCACCGGAATTATGAAACCAGCATCAGGAGTTAGTGCGTCTTTTGCACCAGTGTTTTGCGTAATAATAACAGGTAATCCACAAGCCATTGCCTCAACTACCACCATTGCCCAGCTATCTAAATAACTAGGAAGAACAAATACGTCTGCATCTTGCATTTTAACAGCTAATTCGCTGTGATGCAGGTAAGGCTTGTGGTGTATTTGATTATTGTCATTAATCAATTCATCCAAATTAATACCATCACTTAATGGTCCAATAATATATAACGTAATATTTTCATGTACTAATTCCTGCATAACCTCGCACAACAAATGAATACCTTTTCGTTTTGTAACAGCACCTACAAACAACAATTTAAAAGGCGTGGCATTAGTAGAATTATAGGTTTGTTTTGCTTTAAAAACTTGCGTGTTTACACCTAGATTTACTACTGAAACTTTGCTAGGTGTATACCCATTATGCAGCATGGTATCTTTTGCGAAATTGGATAAAGTAGTTACACAATCTGCCAATTCATACTCTTGTAATTTTACTTGCTTAACGCTATTATACAAATTTTCATCGCCAGTTATTTGTTTAAAGAATTGATACTGGTTCCGTAGTTGCGCTATGAAATTAATGTGCACTTGTGCTAAATCTAGTATGGTTTTACCATTATATTTTTTTACAGCTTTAAAGCTATTATTACAAGATTTTTCATAGCCAATAAACACGCTTGGCTGATGTACAGCCACCCACCTCTCTACCCATTTATCGTGTATTTGATCCTCTATAAACGAACGCTTTTCACCATTGTAAAAAAACCTTCCCATAAAGGAAAACAAAATACCCGTCCAATGGGTAACGACAATATTGGGAGATATGGTATCGCCCGATTTTTTTTTTAGCTGGTTGTTAATTTGTGGTATTTTGCTCAGCAAATTGTGCCACCAAATATGCCGAGGCATAAACCAAAAACTAGTTAAAAAGTAAACTTGATAATTGGGGTTATTACTGAGTGCAGCAACGGTTTGGTGGGTGTGTTGTTTGGAGGGGTTTGAAACTGCAATAATCATTAATTAGTTGGCCTTAGCAATTATATTTTTAAAATAATTAAGATATTGTTGTGCAATAATCGATACATCTTTAGATGCTAAATACTGGTTAATATCAGTTTGATTTTGCTGGTACGCATCAAAATTTGTTAGGGCTCTTTTTATTGCCGAAGCTAGTTTTTGGGGGTCATTATCATTATACAAAATCCCAAATTTATCAACCGCTTCGGGCAAACCACCATTGTTACTTGCTACCACTAAACATCCACAAGCCATACCTTCTAAAGCAACAATACCATAAGGTTCAGGCCAGGTTGATGGCACTACTAATATTTTGTGGGTATTCAACTCTACTGCCAAATCTTGGCCTTTTTTTATACCAATTAGATGAATATTTTTTAGCTGTAGATCTGCTATTTGCTTTTTTAAATTCTCTTTTTCGGGGCCGTCGCCAATAATGGTTACGGCAATATTTTTATTGTTTAATAGATGGATGGCTTGTAACAAAACTGCTGCGCCTTTGTCAGAAACTAATCTGCCCAAAAACACAATGTCTTTGCTTTTATTGATTGATGGAATACGCTTAAAACCAGGCTGAAAAAAATTATTTATAACGATTCCCTTACACAGAAGCGTATTTGAGACATAAGTACTGCAAGAAATATTATTTGAAAATTTTGTGAGATAATTTTTTAATTTTCCTTTCCAGCCTTTGTCATGTGAATAGTGCAACTGATGTGTAATAAACCACTTTTTTTTATTTAATAACCCTACCCAACAGGTTTTGAGGCTGATATTCGCCTCTAGAAGAATGTCCGCTTTCACAACCTGTTTGTAAAAATCTATAATAGAGAACGCACGTTTTATTTTATAAGGTGCGGTCTCGGAAGTATTAGCAAGCACTTCTGTAAAAACAGTTAGTTCATGCCCTTTTTTATGCCATTCGGTTGCTAACCCTGACATAACGTTCTCCAAGCCGCCAACTCTGGGTAAAAAGGTTAGTGAAACCATTACAATCTTCATACAACTAATCTATTTTTACTTTCCATCCAAAGCCAACTTTGATCTCCTCTAAACTCGTTCATTAAATAACCCTGTTTTTCATAAACCCAATCAGGATATATACAGGTTGCTGGGAGTTGTTTTATTTTTGGTTTTATGATTGATATTTCGTGGGTTATTCTAAATCTCTCAACTAAATTGTTTTCTAAATCATTTTTATAACTAGGATGTACCTCTACTAAAATGTCACAATTACTATAATCAATAATATTGTTGTCCAATAATTCAAATTCGCCACCTTCAATATCCATTAAAATAAAGCATGACTGTTTGTTTAGTACCGGTGCTAAATTTTCTTTTTTACAAATACCTTGAATTTTTATGTTAGTAAAATTATTTAATGACGCTAATTGTTTTATTTGGTCTTGTCCATTTTTTGTAAGCTCAAATGCAACTACAGGAATATTATCTTGAAAAATAAATTTTCCTAGTCCAATTGCATAATAGCCCTCTGCGGCACCAATATCAATAAACTTATCATATTTTTTCTCCTTTACTTGCCCCCAAACTACATTAAGTTCGTCTTCATAGGTTCCAATTATCTTAGGCAGTATTACACTACCCGTACTTTTTCGCAAGTACTTCATTCCTTTAAAAGGCCCGCTTAAAATTTTACAAGGTAACTTTTGAGAAAAATAAAATTGTGGCAAACTAATCTTTAATAGAAAATTTGTTCTCCATTTTAAATGCCTTGCAATTTTTTTTAACATGTATCTCTATTTTTTTAAATTATTTATAATTCAGTAATGCTTTCAGAAGCTTTTTGAATTAATTAATGTTTTTTGCCGTTAGACACATTATCGCTAAATAATTAACTCAAACAGCTTTTAAATCAAAAATTATAAAATTTAAAGGTTTGTAATGTCATTATGTTTTAATAAGCATCTAGCTAATTACCCCGATTTTGGCTTTAAAATAAAAATGGTCTATAATGGTAATACCAAAAAATGCAAACCATGAATTAAATACATTATATTGAGGTGGAGCCAAATACAGTAAAGCTCCCATTATGCACTTCGACAAAGTATCAACAGCTAAGCGCCTACAAAAAGTTACAATTAACGCGATTTTAAAAAATAATAATATAAAGCCGCCTTCAAGCACAACTTTCTCATTTTCTGATTCTATAAACCCATACTTATCAAGTGCTTCAGATGTCCCAAGTAGTATATTCGCCCCATTATAGGTTGACCCTAGACCTATTCCGAAAATAGGGTCTGAGCCCCTAAAATTTAGTAGGCTTTCATACTCGCCAGTTATTCTGCCTTTTTCTTCACCTTGTTCTCGTAACGTATTTGCTCTTTCAAAATAATTACCCACTGAACTTGTAATTTTTTCCTGAAGTCCGCTGGAACCACTTATTAGCGAAAATGTAAAAAAGAAAAAGAAAGGAATTGTAAAACCTGAGAAAATGGTTTTTACAATACTACCTCTTGCAACGAAAATTAAAATATAAAAAGTTAAAGCAAAATAAGCATACCCACCAGTACGTGAACCACTCATAAATGACCCGACCAAGCCAATAAAAAGTAACCCAACAATGATTTTTGAATCATATTTTAACTTGACTAATGACCACAGAAAGTAGGCGTGAAACAAAAGATAAGAAGTAAAACCAGCAATAAATGAGAAACTACCTGCCACTCGCACAGATTCCCCCACTTTTGCAATATCAATGTAGTTTTTATCCGAATAGCGGTTAATTTCACTGTCGGATGGCAAGCCATATTGCACCATTGCTAAAGATATTTCTGCAAAACATAATATCAAAAGCAACGGAATAATCGGTGCAAAATTAAAGTTTTCTCGGTTTTCCAAATAATAAAAAGCAATAAACCAAAATCCAAAGTGTAGTAAAATACCCAATAACCCATGATAAATAGTTGCGCTTTGCGGGTTAACGGCACAAATTACCAGGTAGCTAAAGTATATTTTTAAAATATCATTTTTAAAAACAGTTGAAATGGCTTTTTTATCAAAAAAGGCGAAAATAAATAGCGAAGACACTTGTAATGCAAAAATAATATTGCCAACAGCTACACTATTAAATACCCATTTACGCAAGGCACCACTAAGCATAGTAAATAAGAATAAATACAAATATATTTTAGTCTGCTTTGTTAAATGTTTCGGAAAGACGTTCATCATCTGTAGCTAATTGCTCTAAGGTTTTAGAAAACTTATTTCATTGTCTTTGGATATACTGTTCGTTTGCCATCAAAAGGGGCAAGCCATTTATAATACCGGATGTATGAATGAATAAATTATGCTCATTGTACCAATTATAAATATTTAAAGATACCGTATCATCAAAATGGGTAGAATTTGATTGAACAAAATGTTTTCCCAATTCTAGTGCGTCGCAAGTCGGTATTTGATCATTTCTAAACATTACTGGTACTATACCATAGCAGGCATAAGCTGCAAAAATGCCGCTTTTGCCCAGTAACCCAGTATGGTATTCAATTAAGCCCCATTTTGCACTGGCCAATAAATTGCCAATTTCTGAATTCGAAAGTTGCCCTTTTGGTATCACTCTCATACCTAATCGTTGCCATTGTTTAGTGAGATCGCCAGCACCTATATCTATTATTGTTTCAATTTTCACTCTTTTAGAAAATTCCTTGACTAAAGTTATTTTTTTATAGATTGCTAATCGTCTTGCATAGGTACCAAAAACTACTGCAGTATTGTCCCTATCAACCCAGGGAAGGAGTATAACTGGCTCTGGAATATTAGAGAATATTCCAATGTTTTTAGCTTTATTCCCTTTATCGTTGGTAGTTTTTTTTAATATATTTAAAACAAAACCATTACTGCAAAATACACTGCTTGATTGACGATATAAATTCTGATAAAGTTTTTTTTGTACCAGATTTAACCAAAAAGCACTTTGCCAGACTTTACCGGATGCATATAATTCATGAAAAAAGGTAATAATATTTACACCCATTGCTTTTATTAATGCTGCCTGCTTTATTAACCAAACAGGCACACCCTTTTTTTGGTAGCCGTAGTTAGAATAATTAATAAACAGAACATCAATACGCTTAACTCTAATAGCGTGATGGAGTCCGTTTTTTTTAATTTCCACATAATTACTTAAGGTTACTTCTTCACTTTGAGGCAAACCGAAATAAAAAATTTCAACTTTTGGTAATTGCCGCTTTATTTCTTGGCTCAGCATATAACTATAATCACC
Source organism: Chitinophagales bacterium (assembly GCA_043758365.1). Taxonomy (GTDB): domain Bacteria; phylum Bacteroidota; class Bacteroidia; order Chitinophagales; family Chitinophagaceae; genus Parasediminibacterium. The sequence goes on along the minus strand of JAYVNQ010000120.1, from coordinate 17,732 downwards.
AAGACCATTAATAGCAGGCGGGAATGCAGGAGAAAGAATGGCGAGTTTCAGAGAGATGTTTATTTTATTGCTTTTAAAATCAACTGTAATTTTATAGGTATTAATCGTGTGAAAAAAGAATAATTTTTTAGATGCGTTAATGAAAATCCATGCTTTAGAATAGCATTGGCAAATAGTATAATATCTAATATTGATTTTGTACCCCACACTTCTTTAAAATAAATCTCTCTTGTTTTATGTTGCAACAAATAGGCTTTTTTTAGAAAAACAGAGTAATTTCCCCTCTGAATATTTGATAAAATAGCATTTGAATTTTTAAGTAATACTTGTTGCTTGACCTTCAAATGGGCTGCTTCTTTATTAACTGAATAATTATTTTTATGCACTCGCCAAATTGATAATGGCTCCTTGAAGAAATATGAGTACCCCATATTTAATGTAGTAATTATCAAATACTCATCTATATACATATTTACTTCATCGGGTATTATTAGACTTTTAAGAATATCTGCCCTCGCTGCAAACGTTGAACCGCCGCCATACAGTAAGTGATTAGTATAAAAATATACTAGAACCTCTTCGCCTTTGGTTGAATTATTTAGAAATTTAGGGGGGATATTTTCAATTTTAAAATCATCTTCATCAACTAACCATATTTTAGCTGGTGATGATACATGAACAATAGTTTCATCGCCTTCAAAAATAGCAACCGTTTCTTTTATTTTATTTGGCAGAAAAAGATCATCGGCATCTAAGTTAAAAATATATCTACCGTTTGCTAGTTCAATACCTTTTCTTGTAGCAGATGCTTTACCAGAGTTATTTTGATAGTAGTATTTAATTTGCCTACTATTTACGTACTGTTTTAAAACATCTTTTGTATCATCAGTAGACCCATCGTCTATTACAATAATTTCAATTTGTTCTGTTGGATAATTTTGTAGAACCACGCTTTCAATAGCTTCTACAATATAACTAGCGTAATTATATGTTGAAATTATTACAGATGTAAGAAGATAAGGCATTATCTATTAAGATTTCAGATTAGCTGTGTTTTCAGACTTTTGTTTAAGAAAAGGTAATTCAATTAATTTATAACTTAAATAAGACATTATCAGGGTAGCAACACTTGCTAAAAAAAATTGAAGGATATAGTATTTACCAGTATAAATAGGGTAAATTTTTGATGTTACGATAATCATATAATCTTTTATTGGCAAATGCCATATATAAATACTATAAGATAGAAGCGAAATAAAGGCTAAAATTTTAGATGAAAGAATGTAACTCCTAAAACTATTTTTTGATAATAGTACAGTAACTATCAAAATAATAGTAGCAAAATTATTAATAGGAAAGAGAAGAACACATTTATAGAATACACTGCTATAATTATAGTTTATATACATTAAAATAAAAATTATTATGACACTGGTAATGGAAAGGGCTGATAATAATTTTCTATTAAAATGTATTTCTTTGTTCTTTTCAAAATAAATCGCACCCAATGTTCCTAATGCAAATGCATCCATATTAGCTACAAAAGATTCATAAACAATATTGAAGGCATGGCTTTGATATTGAACGAATGCAAAGTATCTGTATAAATAAGAAATTAAAATCAAAAAAGCAGGTATCACTTCAAGTGATATCTGCTTTTTTGATTTTAAAAAATACATTAGCAAAAAAACGAATGGAAGAAATAAATAAAAATGCATTTCTAAAAAAAGTGACCATACAACAATATTTACTTTTAAGTCCTTAATAAATAAAATTGAGATTACAATAATAGCAAAACAAGGCAAATAGAGTCTTACTATCCGCTTTATAAAAAAGCGATGGTAACTTTGCTGCTTATTTACCTCAAAAAATGGTAACGATAATACGAAACCACTAAGTACAAAAAATACTTTTACTGCTTTTGAATCGCACCATAAAAAGCTTAGCGGTGAATGTGTTAAGAAATAGGAAAAATCTATGACACCATTTCTTGGGTCTGCAATCCATGCCAATGCAGGAACTGCCACCAAGCTATGTGCTATTAGCACTTGCAGTGAGGCTATTCCCCTTAAAGAGTCAAGCGAGTGGTATCTAGTTTTTGGCATGTATTTTCAAAAAAAATTATTTGGTCAGACGTAACTGCCGATATTTTTCAATTGGATTTGCAATTAGCCTGTTTAAAAAGTACGAAACACAGATAGTTATTAGTGCTATAACAAAGCCCTGTTTAAAAATTGAAAAATGAAGGCTCAGACAAAATGCAAATACAAGTTTGTGCGAAATATATACTGGATACGACAGCTCACCTATTAGCCTATCTACATTAGAATGCTTAAAAAAGTTGAATAAAAAAGGGATAAAGCAGGTAATACATGCAAAATAAAAAGCTTCTTTCATGGAAAAAACTGACTCAAAACCTGATGGTACATTACTAAAGCAAATTGTAAACATGATAATAAATGCTAAAAGGAAATAAGCTATACTAGAATTGAGAATTGTAATCTTATTTTTTTTGTACCCTAGATATGATAAATACCCCAATAAGAAAAACATGATTTCGGATGGAAAGAACCTGTATGACCAAGGGTCAGTTTTAAAGCCAACGTAATAGAACAAATAAAACCTTACAAAAAGAGAGATACTTATTAGACATACTATTATGATGACGTTTTTTCGTAAAATTAATGGGGCTATTAAATAAAATGTCAGTTCAACACCAAGCGTCCAAGCTTGTGTTACAAACAAAAAAGTATAAAACCCTGGTGTTGTATGCCAAAAGTTGTTTGTAAAAAACAAGTTGCCATTAGCTGGGTTGATGCCTAGGAACATAACAACATCTTGTCCAAAAATAAAAATATTTGTAAAAATTAAATAAGCTATGGAATATGCATTTAAATGAACAGATGCGTACACATCAAAAATTGTTTGAGACTGACCATGGGATTTGAATTCTGCAAAACACCAAAACAAAAATGTGAGTATTAAAACTGCCCAGTAAATAGGGTATAATCGTAATAACCTGTTGCTGATAAACAATTTGTAAGATGTGTTTTTGTCAATATATTTTTCGTTTAAAATGAGAGACATGTAAAATCCTGAAATTATATAAAACGATTGAACTGCAACTTTCCCACCAACTAAATTATTACCAAAAATTGCACCGCAATGCGATGCTACAACTGCCAATGCTAATAATAATCTTAAAATACCCATAAATAATATTGTAGTTTTATATAGTATCTATTAAATTCAAAATACGCTCAACTCTATTTTGCCAAGTCCATCGATGTATATTTTCATTTCTAATCTGCTTTGCCACAGCTAAATGATTGTCTTTATTAACCCAAATTTTTTCAAGGTCTTTTAAAAGTTCATTTTTCTTTTTAAATGGACTTATGTCAATCACTAAATCTGGGTGCAAACATTCATTAAAATAGTTATTGGCAGGTTTCTTACCTAAAATGCAAGTGCCAGCGGCCGCTACCTCAAACCAACGACATGTGATAGGATTAAAAATACCCGCCCTTTGAGGACTAGTTAGTTCTACGGGCCAGCAAACATTAAAAATACTATGCGATACATGCCATGCGTAATGATTATACATGTAAGGATCAAACTTTATTTTGGTGGTGCCGTTAAATGTGGTGTAATCGTAATAAAGATTATTTTTTTTTACAAATTCTAATAATGTGGCGTGGAATCCCGCATGACGTCTACCGTAGCTTGCAAAAGGGATAACTCTTTTATTTTCTGGCAAACAATCGAACAGATTCGCAGCAGTTGCTTGCTCAATGGAATACCATTTTTTTCCTGTAATTTTTTCCATATATGGCACTGCATCATTAAAAGACGTGATGCGTATATTAAAAGTATCATCTGAAAATGCGTTTATTAATGCTTTTTCTATTGGCTGAAGCGTATCAAACACGTATACTATTCTATATTTTACATCTTTATACCAATTTTTAAAAAGGTCTAAATTATAATCACCAGGTGCCATTAAAATATGCCATGCCACATCGGCTTGCACATCTAGTGTTTTTTTGGGCAAAATCTTTCTTAAATCTTGGAACCTACCACCGTGATCTAATCGCCTATATTTTTTTTCGAAATTATTTTCTGGTACTACTACAATTTCAGCACCTGTTTTCTCAACAATTGCATCTTCAAAGGCTTTGTGAGTTCCATATTGCCAACCTTCTAACCAATCTTGATGAAGTAAAATGTGTTTCAAATTAATTAAACTGTTTTTGTGTAATAGAACCATTTTTTTTACTTACAAAAAGTATGTAAAATGCAAAAAATAGTTGTAAAAAATCGAATGTTATTTTCATAAAAAAACCTCTGAACTTAAATTTTAAACAATCTCTGAACGTAGTAGAAATACTGTTATAAAAAGAGCGGAGATAATATATTGAACCTAATTTATTTTTTTCTTGTGGGTGTTTTTCAACAAAATATAAAGCCGATTGAAACCTTTTAAGGGTCATGCGAAATGGATTTTTTTTAAGACGCCATGGGTGCATTATGATAGCATCTTTTAAAAAAACAAATTCATCATTTAGTTTATGTATTCTATAAGCCAACTCTGTATCTTCCATAGCTGCATAAGGGAAGTTTTCATCAAAACCATTTAATTCTTTAAAATAAAATGCCTTAATTGTAAAATTGCAAGAAAATAAATATCCACCAGTTAAATTACCTGGCGCTTCTTCATTAAACCGTTGTTGGGGTCTATCAACCACTGTACATCCTTCAAAAACAAATGTATTTGGAAATTCTCTTATGCCATTTACATATGCTTGTAACAAATTGTTATTTGGTATGCAATCATCATCTATAAATACAACCCAATTACCAATTCCGTGCTTTGCACCATTATTTCTGTTAGCGGCAGGCCCACGTTTTGGTCCCTCTACCCATTTTGCCCAACTATAATTAGCTTCAATAAATGTTTTTGCTTCATTTGCCTCACTATCATCTGTAATAATTACTTCGTAATTACCGGCATTAATTGTTTGAACGTTTGGGGCAAGTTTATCTAAGCATTTGGCCAATAAATCGTTACGATTACATGTGGGAATTATTATTGAAAAAATCATTTCTAAACTATAATTTTTAAAACTGATTATATATTTTTTTTGTAAACCAAATAAAAGGGCGATCTAATAAAAAAAAACGAAAAGAGTTGGGATTGTAATAGAAGAACCCATAAGAATTGATATAACTATATGAAATATATTTATTAGGTATATTAAAATAGAATTTCGTTTTAAAATATATTAAGTGCAATAGCATGTACTCAGTTCCCCCGTAAAACAAACTATTATTCGTAAATACAACTGGTTCTAAACCCTTTGGCTCTAAAGTAGTGGATTTAAAACAAGTGCGTAAGCCTTGTTTTTCTTCCAATTTAATCAATTCTGTGAAACTTTGTATTGCCGTATTACAGTCAAAAATTGATTTTCCAGCATCTAAATCATCCCAATGCCTACCGCCACATTCATCAAAGCCTAAACAGTTACTACTCTTACAAACAATATCAATATTCTTGCTTTTTCGCCAAAGCTGATTAATTTCGTATTTATTTCTTACTAAAAACATTGGTCCCGATACATACCCCTTCCTACCACTATAAAAATCAATCCTATTTAATAATTCGTCGGTAATAAAAGTACCGAAATTACCCATTATGGTGTCAGGATCTATATGGCCCCAAAAATCGAAATCAATTAGATAATCAGAAAATATCTCGCCATACATTGGTTTAAAATCGCAAAGTTTATAGCCACTTTTGATATTTGTTTTAATATTTAATTTTTTTTCTATTAAACTTATGGTTTCTTGCAAAGTGGTTTTTATCCATTTACAATTTTCGGGTAATCCATCAGCATAATCACTATCTGTTATAATAAAAACAGTTACTGGCTGCGCTTCGAGCGATTTAATAAAAAAGGGGAAATAACTAGGCAATTTGCCAAAATATGGCACAAAAAGTGCTACGTTATTTTGCATATAAAAAAGTTAAAAGCTTAGTTTTGATTGTTATAAAATCGTTATTGCTTATTAGAAACTCTCTTGCACTATTTTTAATTTTTATAAGTGTATCAGTATCACAAACCAACCTTATTGCATCAGCAAGCTGGTCTGGTTGTTTCGCTGTAAAACTAGTACCTATATTATTGTCCAGTATAAATTGCTTACAAGCGCCATACACTGGACCAATACACCAAACAGGAAGTCCTGCTAAATAATAATCGTTAATCTTTGTTTGTAAAGAGGCACTTGCCATAGCTTTTAATTCATGCAAATGACTTTCTGTTACAATACCCACATGGCACTTATGTAATTCAGCATGCAATTCATCGTATTGTAATTGTCCACCATATTTTACCACTAATGACTGATCGCTACTTAATAAAGGTTGCAAATTATCCCAAAAAGATAGTTGGGTATAGATGGTAAGCTGTACTAAAAATCAACTTTCACTTAATTTGCATACTGCATTAACAAGTAATAATAAAGAATCTTTGTGATTGGGATAAATTGAACCTGCATATACTAGCTTAAGTTGCTCATTTTGTTGCCAACAGCTTGCTAGTGGTAACAAGCGTTTTAAATCAACTGGGTTATGCACCAAACAATAAGGTAATAAGGGGGCGATTGGATATTCTTTATAAAAAATAACTCAAATTTATCTGACACTTTTAATTGCTCGAAACATTCAACCGAAAAAGACTCATACCCACGATTAATATGGCCAACACCTGTACAAACAAGAAAAACTTTAGGTTTTTGTTGGCGCATTTAATTACCTGTTATGCTGTTTAATTGGTGTTGGTAATAGCTAGCAAGTTTTAAAGCTATTGTTGGCCAAGCATATTCTTGTACAGATGCTGCAATATCTTCATTATCTTCCTTTTGGTGCCGTTTGAAATAAACTATTGCATCATTTAATTGATTTATCCAAGTAGCTTTATTGTTAGCACTGATAAAAACATTGCTGTTGTGCTTTCCTATCGAAGCAATTTCCCCAACGTCGGACATATAAATGGGTGTTCCTACTATAAGAAAATCGAAAAATTTAATGGGGAAGCGACTTTGGTTGAACAAGTTATTTTCTAATGGAATCAGGCCAAGATCCACTGCTGTTGCAATTTCCTTGGCTTCCAACGGGCTAACTTCACCCATATAAATAAATTTATCTTTTGCCATATCAAGATTATCCACTTGCGCTTTAGGTGGCCCCACTATTACCAATTGCACACTGGGTATTAAAAGTTTGGCCATGGCTTCTGCAATCCAATCAAGTTCACCTGCCGTTTTACCTATATAAGCTATATAAAAAATATTGTCATCGAATCCCCATTTTTTCCTCATGTTTACTTTAGACAGAATGCTCATTGGCCAAAAACCATTTGCGAACATTGCTGAATTTAATCCTTTAGGAAGTCTGTTTGACAGAAAGGTAGAGCAAGTTGTAATGCCATTACTTAAATGTGGTAATTTCTTTTCCATGTAAGCAGTAATCCGTGCAGAAATGTTGTTCCTTATTCCTTTTGGGTTTACAATTAATCCATCTGTCCACAAGTCATCCCAGTCATATAAAAAAGCAGCTTTTTTTTTCTTTTTTCTCAACATGTTCCAAGGAAGAAAAGCGTGCAAAAAAGGTTGAAATAAATGATAGATATCGTACTCTTTTTTGGGTAGATGAAAAAGCTTTCGAATTGCAGTAAAGGGATCATTAGGATTGTAAAAAAACCTAACCGATTCTAATGAAGGAACAATATAATAGTTAACACAATCCCTTACTTCGTGCCTTATAGATGTTTTCCAGTTATGATCGCCTGCATAAACATCCACTTCATGACCTAATTGCTTTAAGCCTATGGCTAGGTTATGCCACCTGAAATAAGTGCCTACGGGGTGGCTATATTGAACAAAAAAAGCAATTCTCAATTACTAATTTCTTTTAAATGTTTTAGATTATTAGTTCCATAAGCTAAAATTTGGTTTAGAATTTCATCTGCAGAAATAGTGGGCTGCCACCCCCAATTTTGCTCCGCCAAACTATTATCTGTTATATATAATGGAATATCAAAACTCCTGTTTTCATTAACAGACTTAATTATTTTTTGTGCATTGATATGCTGCTTACAAAAGGCATCCAATTGTGCCAAGCTATAGGTATTGGCTACACCACCACCCATATTTGTGACTTTTTCCACACTCTTCAGTGGATTGTCCATCTGCATTTTTATCATGGCAAACACGTCGTAGGGGTGAAATAAATCCCTTGCCTGCATACCCTTACCGCCAAAACCAATGTATGACAAAGGCTTGTCCAATAAATATTGATATATCCAAAAAGAAAAAATGCCCTGGTCTATCTTACCAAACTGCCCAGGTCCTGCAATTACACCACAACGGTTTATCCAAACTGGAAATCCAAATATATAATGATATTCCAATGCTAAAACTTCACTAGCCAGTTTGGTAGCTCCGTACAAAGAAATTGGGGATGCGGTACTAAAGTTTTCTGCTAACCCTTTTTCTGAAAACCCGCAGGGGTAAATAACTCCTTGCTCAATGCCAAAACTATTGCCTGTTTTGATTAACGGTATTTTGTTAAGTTCTTGAATACTATACACTCGGCTCGTACTTAACATGATAAAACCAGCTTGGTCTTTCCTGCATTTTTCCAACAAATTAATAGTGCCAGTAAGGTTATTATTAACCAGCCCGAGGCTTCCCCCTTCCAAACCTGCTAATACCGATGGATTGGCAGCACAATCTATAATCCAATCTACTTTGGGTAAATCATCTACATCTTCTTTGCTACGTACATCTCCATGAAAAAAAGCACAGCCAAGTTCTTTTAAAAAACTAAGATTATTTTCACTACCCCTTCTAGATAAATTATCTATACCAAGCAATTTTACATCTGCATAGCTTTCCTTAATGTACTGTGCTATTTTACTGCCCGCAAAACCAGCTACACCTGTTATAAGAATGGTCATAAATTAAGTAGTAAAATGCTTTTTTTGAAATTATGATGAAAAGTAGCGGAGATTTTTGAAAATAAAATTTGATTCAGTTTTTTGCTGTAGTATCAATTTAATTATAAATCTCTTATTTTCCAAGCTTCCACAATCTGCCTTATTGTTTCTTCGAGTGAAATTGTAATATCCCATATTGGGTAATGGGTTTTCATTTTACGTAAATCGCTATAATAGCAAATATGGTCGCCGCTACGGTTTTCATTCACATATTCGTAAACCTGTGCTTTGCCAGTAAAGCTCTCGGTAATTTTAAAAGCTTCTAAAATTGAGCAGGTGTTATTTTTGCCTCCACCTAAATTATACACTTCTCCCATACGTGGGGCATTAATAAAGGCTTCCATAAAACTAGCAATATCGTAACTATGAATATTATCCCGAACCTGCTTGCCTTTGTAGCCAAAAACTGAATACTTTTTGTCTTCTAAATTACATTTTACCAAATAACTTAAAAAGCCATGTAATTCAACGCCAGTGTGGTTAGGACCAGTTAGGCAACCACCCCGTAAAGCACAAGTTGGCATACCAAAATATCGGCCATATTCCTGCACCATCACATCTGCGGCAACTTTACTGGCACCAAAAAGGCTGTGTTTACTTTGATCGATGGTGAAGGTTTCTGCAATACCGTGCTCGTAAAAGTCATCATTATAATCCCACCGAGTTGCTAGTTCTTTTAACTTAATGCTGTTTGGTGCATCGCCATACACTTTGTTGGTACTCATGTGAATGAAAGGACTTTCAGGGCAAGCCTGCCTTGCCGCTTCTAGCATATTTAATGTACCAACTGCATTGGTATCAAAATCATCAAATGGTATTGCAGCCGCCCTATCGTGGCTGGGCTGGGCTGCTGTATGCACTATTACATCGGGTTGTATCGTTTTTAGCAAACTTAATACCGCTTGCCTATCTCTAATATCTAATTCGTGGTGTTGAAAGCTAGGAATTAAAGTTGCTAAGCGTTGCTGATTCCATCTTGTATCACCTTGTGGTCCAAAAAATATGGCTCGTTGGTTATTATCAACACCATATATTTGGTAGCCTTTTTCGGCAAAATAAACGCAAACTTCACTACCTACTAAACCAGAAGACCCTGTAACCAAAAGTTTTTTCATTGATAAAATTTCTTAATAATCAATACCAACTTTATTAGCCTGATTTTTTACAAAAACCTTTAAATCGTAAATATTTTGCTTTATAAATGGCATTTTTTTTATTCGGTGATGCAGAAACAAGGTGTCATAGTCTGAATTTGTTTCTGGGGTTGTATAAGGCAGCATTATAAATTCATTTTCCTTCCGATACTTTTCTAACTTTTTATGATTACCAAACTGAGATGGGCAACGATATAATTCCAATTTATGACGAAAAGCTAATAATGACAGCACTACTTGATCGTGAATATGCATAATGAAGTTATCATGGTTGGGTAATCCTTGAGTATTTGGCAAATCTGTAACAATAGCTTCATTACAACAATATTGCAGCCACTCTTCAATAAATTGTATTGAGAAATCAGTTTTTTGCAATAGCATTAAGCAGCCTTCAACTTGTACGGAATTCCAATAGGCTTCATTATCAGCGTCCATGAGTACAAACACATCCCTTTTGCCCCAATACTTATTTTTTCTTGCTTCATGGTACAAGACAGTTTCGGTTTTTTCAAAACCTGTACCAATATAGTCAGCCCCTTGGTAATTATGAAATAGTGTAACACCTTTATTATGGGTATTTTGCTTACATAATTCTATTAATAGAGTGATGCTTTTTTCTATTTTTAAGCCAGAGTCACAGTAAACCAACACATCACCTTCATTCAATTTTTTTAAATGTTCTAAAATATAATATGGTTTCCAAAGCCAATAACCTGCACCTCTTAATTGAGAAGTAATGCTAAGATGTTGCTTGTAAAAGTCAGTTTTTTCAAAATCTTTTTTGTTGTAAACACAAATATTGTTAATGGCATTTTTATTGGCAGATTTCACCAACAAGTTCTTTGCATAGCGGAATTGGGGCGTATAAAAAGTAAGTAGGGTAGTAGACACCTAAGCTTGTTGCTTTAAAAATTTGTTTCTTATAAATAGCATAGCGGGTAACTCTATAAATCTGTTAACACAATAAGCCAAGAAAACAATGATTGGTATGGTTATAGCCCTAACAATCACCCAATTTACTCCCCTTGCTTCCAATACCGGTATTATGAAACAAAACGACAAATAAAAATGCGTGATGTACATGGAATAAGAAATCCTTCCAAAAAAATTAAAAATATAATTGTTCAAAAAAGATAATTTTTGGTATATCAATAAATAAAAGATTATAAATATGCCTATTAATAAAAAAAAGTATAACAAATATGGTAGTAAATTCAGTTTTACGTTTTGGAAAAAAGGTAGGGTGTAAGCACATAATATCAAACTGGCAAGAATAGCTAAATGTATGTAAATATTACTACCATTTCTATATAAACTGCAGAAACAGATGCCTGCAAAAAAATAGCTAAAATAATTTGCGACAGGTAAGAGGTAGTTAACCTTTTGCACTACTGTCCCAAAATAACTACCTTGTTGAGCCATATAAAAAAAAGACAGTGCTAATAAAAAAAATTCTGTAATTGGTATTATATTTTTTACTTGTTTTATAATAATTAATAATGCCATTAATAAATAAAAAGCCATTTCTACATGTAGTGTCCAGTATGTACCATCAATATCTTTTATAAAAAACCAATTCTGAAACATGGTTATATTGGCCAGTACTGTTTGTTGATTTGTTATATGTCCCTTATTCATTACGAATGATATAGCCACTATTAAAACTACAGAAGCCCAATAAGCAGGGTAAAGCCTAGAAAAGCGGTTTATTAAAAAATGCTTTACACTAGTATAGGGTTTGATGGTCAGCGTAATTACAAAGCCACTAATTAAAAAGAACAATGCTACACCAAAATAGCTAAATACGTGTACAAACTCAAACCCTTTTCTCATAAATAGCAGGTGGCATGTCACCACCATTAATGCTGCAATTCCTCTTAAAGAATCTAGTACTTCAATTCTATTTTTCAAATTGGTTTGTTGAACAGAATTTACCACTTGCATTATCTAGCTTTTTTCTTTCCAACCAAACACTTAAATAAAAAACTAATTTTTTGACGTGCCGTTAATTCCTTGTAGAAAAGGGTTTCTTTGATAAACCGATAAGTAGCGAGATTGTATTCCTTTATAGTAAAAAAAGCTGTTTGCCAGATAAAAAAAAGATAATATTTAAAACCTTTTTCTTGATACTCTTTTTTTACAAGATTCATTTGTTCAAGCTCTGCCAACCATTGGCATAGTTCCTGAAATTTATCTTTTGTAAACTCAAAACCACCATTTAGAACCTTTCCATGAAGTAAAATTTTTGGATTGTCTTGTGCCAAACCCGTAAACAGCTCAATTTGCATTAACCTTGTTCTAACAGGTTCGTCTCTTACACAGCTCCCATAAGTGGCTCCCATTTGCTGTTCATGTTCCCTGTATTCCAATAGTATTTCTTCCAAATTGTATATTGGAAAATATTGGACAGCCCTTGCCCATAAGTCATAATCCTGTGAGTACCTGTAATTAATATCGTACCTCAAATCAAATTGATTAAGCAATGATTTACGGATCATAACTGAAGGATGTTGAAGTACACTTCGCAATAACAGTTCTACTTTTATTTCCTCAGTTTTTAATGGAAACCTATAAATGATGCTAGAACCAATAACTTTTACAAAAGAACCAACAATTCCTACATCCGTATTTGCATCCAAAAAAGCTACTTGTTTGGCAAACCTTGATTCTTTTGCAATATCATCACAATCCATACGAGCAATGTATTCAGCAGTGCATAAGTCAATGCCTTTGTTTAATGTGGCAGAAAGACCCATGTTTTTTTCATTTTCCACATAAACAATGCGTGGGTCATTATATGATAAGATAATTTCCTTGCTACTATCAGTAGAGCCATCATTGATAATAATGAACTCAAAATTGGTATATGTCTGGTTTAAAATACTATTAATAGCATCTCGCAAATGTTTTTCGCCATTATAAACTGGCATTAACACTGAAACCATCATGGCAAATTTTTGATAATCAATTGAGCGACAGTCTCCACAGGAAATTCTGGTACAATTTGTTTAATGTATTGCTTTGCTCTATGTCCTATACTTTCCCAATCACCCCTACGTTGCCAGGCACGTTCCAGTGCCTCATCGAGATACTCTAATTTAGGGGCAGCAGCAATAAATCCATTTTCGTTATCTCTTAGCACTTCAGTATTGCCACTTACATTGGTTACTATACCAAACCTCCCGCAAAGCATTGCTTCTACCAAGGCGAGGGGAAGCCCTTCGTACCTTGAGGGCAGTATCAAAGCATGGTTCTGCTCCCATATTTTCGAGGTGTCTTCATATCCCATTAATTGGATTGTATTTACAAGGTTGAACATTTTTGCAAGCCGTTGAATTGCAACCTTACTATTTCCGTTACCGTAAAGACCTATTTTTAAGTTCCTGCTTCTCCATTTGTTATCCGACAACGTTTCAAATAATAAGTCCTGTCCTTTTGATTCAAAATCTAGCCTTGCCACACAAGCCAAATTCAAGCCTACTTCCTGAGTTGGATAGGGAATGTCATTATAAAAGGGCACATTAAATGGATTGGCAATCACCGCTCCGTTTGACAAAAATTCATTGATTTGTATTTCGGTGAGACGTTTGTTTGCTTGTGAAACAAAAAGATTCAATATTGCCCCTTTGAACACATTCCTAATGCTTTCTGCCCGACTATCATTTGGCCAGTTGCTTTGAGAAGCAGCCTGAGAAATAGTCATATAAGGAATCTTGCATTTTAAACAGTATTCCATCCATCTAATCCCATCATGATTACCACCTTGGGACACCACCACCATATCGGGCTTAAAATTTTTAATAGCTGTTGAAAATTGCTGAAAGAAAATATCTACATTATTAATCTTTCTATTTATTTTTTCCTTCAAACGCTTTATGGGGTTGTTCTCGGTAAAGCTCCTTTCATATACAGAGGTAAAAGTAAATAGATTTTTCAATTGCTCCCCTGGTTCATCCCATTTTTTCAAACAGATGCCTACAGGGTAGTTTTCCTTACTGAAATGTTCGGCAAGTTTAATCCATAACATTTCACTGCCGCCCCAAGCTACCGTTTCGTTAGAAGTAAGAAAAAGAATACGAATGGGCAAGATTTAAAATTTTATAATGAAATGTTCTTAATTATTAAGTCTTCTTTATGCTTTACAATAGTATTAGATGGTATCGATTTATAAATTAAGCAGTTGGCACCTATAATTACGTTGTTACCAATTATTACGTTATTAAGTATTGTCACGTTGCTACCAATCCAACAATTCTTACCAATTTTAATTGTTCCAATATTAAATTGATTTCTTTCAATTTTCAATTCGTCATGTTCGTCATAAGCATGTGAATGATTATGATCGTATATTCTCACGCCCTCTCCAAAAATGGTATTTGCACCAATTTCAATATTTCCCAAACAATTAACGGAACAATAGTTATTAAAAAAAACATTTTCATTAATTGTTAGAGAGGCGTGATTATAAAGTAAAAAATTACAGAATTTTCGGCAGCTAAAGTTTTTACCTAAAAATAATTTTTTAATGGTGCCATAAATTACAATATCGCTGCCATCCCCAAACGCCTCTCCGAGTTTAAGCGAATCGTCTATGGTAACATTTTTCAGGTTTTTAAGCCTATTATGTTTTCGAGTAATAAAAAAATTACCAATATTAAAATACCAAAGCGTTAGGCGGTTAAGGACTTTATTTTTAAACGTTTTCATTGTTTATTTAGCAGCTTGATAAATGGCTTGTTTAATTTTAATTGGCATCACTATTTTAAATAGTTTTAATAAACGTGAATATTGAAGTAGTTGTAATCTAGCTACGTACTGATATAAGCGAAGATTATCTTTATAAAAAAGTAGATAATTTTTTTCAAGATAGTTCTCTTTTTCATTTTTTATAATACTATCGCTACCTGGCTCAGAACTCATGCCACCTAATGCAAAGGTTGTAACAGTTATAGGTAGATGCTTATAGGTTACGTTGTGCCTACAAACCATATCCAAGAAAAATGCCCAATCTGCACAGATTTTGATGTCTTCTTTATAATATCCGTAAAGATGGAACAATTCTTTTTTTATTAAAGTACACGGATGTGGTAGGGTATTATGAATAAAAAAATCAAAACATAATATATTAGGATATTGGTATAATGAGTTCTCAGTTTCTGATATAAATATAATATCACCATAAACAATATCCTCGTTATTTGAGCCCTGTAACAACTTCTCTATAACATGGGGGTTATTTAAATAATCCCCACTATTTAAAAAGAGCAAATATTCACCATTTGCCTTTTCAATCCCTTTATTCATAGCATTATAAATACCCTTGTCAGGCTCACTTACCCAATAAGTTAGCTTGTCATTATAATTCTCTATATATTCCTTACTACCATCTGTAGAGCCTCCGTCTATTACTATATATTCAAAATTATTCCACGTTTGCTCAAGAACACTATCTGTAGTTTTTTGTAACCCAGATGCATTGTTGTAGTTGATGGTAATTACAGAAAGTTTCATAAATATATCGTTTAATGAGAAATTACTTTCTTATAAACACTTAGACACTCACTTGCAGTTTTTTCCCAAGAAAATTTAGCTTGTTGTTTAAACCCCAATTCTATTTTACATTTTCTTAAATTTCCTTCTTTTTGTAGAATTTGTAAGCTATTTAATAGCGACAATGAATCATTTGAGTTATAATAGATTCCCGCCTCACCGGCTACTTCAGGAAATGAGCTTGCACTTGGTAATATAACTGGACATTTGCAAGCCATTGCCTCTAAAACTGGTATTCCAAAACCTTCATATTCAGAAGGAAATATAAATGCGAAAGCATTAAAATAATAATTTGCTAGTTCGTGATCATCCTTAAAATCAATTTGTAAAATAAAACCTGTTAAGCCTAAAGAATCAATAGTATTAAGCTCTATATCAGTAAATTTTCCACCACCTAGGCAGTATACTTTGTACATATTATCTAAAACCCATTCTGTTACAGCTTCTATAAAAAAAATAAAATTTTTATATCCCCCCCTATTACCTACAAACAATAGATATGGGGCCTCATTATCTTCTATCTTAAATGTTTTATCTATTACAATTGAATGACTTAAGTAAACAACATCAATTTTACTTGAATCTATAAATGGGTAAATTTTTAAAATATCCTTTTTTGTATTTTCAGATATTGCAATAATTCGAGTAGCCCTTTCAATTAATATTTTTTTATTAGGAACTGTTGTTATATCGTCCGGAAAATAAGATGGAAATAATTCATGAATCATATCATAAACTGTTAATACAAAAGGCGTACAAGCAATTGAAAATAAAAAGTAAGTATCATAATATGTTGGGATATAAATATCTACTTTTTTATTTTGCAGTACTGCAAGAACAAGCCGTTTACTTTTTTCAACTTTATCAAATAAAAACAACCTATTTATGCCTTTAATTTTGGAAAAGAAAGGAATTAGTTTTGGTTGAAGATTATAGTTGTTTAAATGCAAATTATCACTAATTAAAAGCGGACAATTAATTGTTACTTTTTTTTGCTTTTTTAATACCCTATACATTTCAGTATAATATCTAGAAATACCACCAAAACGTTGTAAATAAAAAATTTGCGGATCTAGTAATATTTTCATACGTTCTCTATCCAGTAATTTATAATATCTTCTAAACTCTGTTCTAGTTTATATATTGGCTTCCAACCTATTGATTCTACAATTTTTGCATTGCTACCTATGATGATTGCGTTATCGCTAGGCCTTATTAAATCTGGGTCTATAATCGTGATTATTTGTGTCTTGAGTATACTAGCCATAATTTGTATTATACTCTCAAGTGTTGTTCCCCTACCACTGCAAATATTATACACCTCCCCTTTAATACCTCTTTGTAGTAACTGATAGTATGCTTTTACTATATCTCTTACATCTAAAAAATCTCTTATGAAACTTAAATTTCCGGCTATAATTTCCGCAGGCTTATTATACTTTTTAATTTTTGCTAATTGTTTAGCAAAAGATGAAATAACAAAAGTGTCTCTTTGCCTTGGTCCAATATGGTTAAAAGAGCGTGTCATTATTATATCAAGCCCAAAACCATTTATATAAATCTTACTCAGCAGTTCCTGCGATACCCTGGCTACTGCATACGGGCTTATCGGATTAAATTCATGCTTCTCTGTTAATGGTAATGTGGCAGGATCAACAATTCCGTATTCTTCTGAAGAACCAACAGAAAGTATACGGCATTTAAGATTACTTACCCTTACACTTTCTACCAGGTTTAAAAAAATATTAGTATTATTTTGAAAACTTTCCAGGGGGTTTTGCCAACTGTAAGCAACACTACTTTCTGAGGCAAGATGAATAATATAATCTGGCTTTACGCTACTTATAATTTCTCTTACCAACTGGGCATCTTTCAAATCTACCTGGTAAGTTCTAATTTGAAGATGATCGTAATGTATGGGCTCCGCCTGACTTCTGCTAATACCCACTACTTCGCAGCGTTCGCCTAC
>JAYVNQ010000119.1:0-16405 GCA_043758365.1 Chitinophagales bacterium | reverse complement strand
CTGTATGGCTTTAAGAAATTTGTAATTGTTGTACCGTCTGTTGCCATTAGAGAAGGGGTGCTAAAAAACTTGCAAATAACACACGACCATTTTCAAAGCCTATACGATAAAATACCCATTAGTTTTAATATTTACGATAGTAAAAAGGTATCAAACTTAAGAAGCTTTTCTTCTGGCAATGCTATTCAAGTATTGGTAATAAATATTGACTCTTTTGCCAAAGATGACAACATCATTAATAAACCCAACGACAAATTAACTGGTAAAAAACCTATTGAATTTATACAAAGTACCAAGCCCATAGTAATTGTGGATGAGCCACAAAATATGGAAACAACTATAAGAAAAAAAGCTATTGACAACTTATTGCCACTTTGCACACTTAGGTACTCTGCCACACATACCAATTTGTACAACCTCATGTATTCATTGAACCCTGTAAAAGCGTATGACTTGGGTTTGGTAAAGCAAATAGAAGTAGATAGTGTGTTAAGCGAAAATGCGATGAATGAATCCTTCATAGAAGTAGAAGCCATTACAGCTACAAGTACAAAGGTTACAGCAAAAATTAAGATAGACTGTAACACCAATTCTGGTGTTCAAAAAAAGTCATTTACGGTAAGAGCTGGTGCAGACTTATATAACCTAAGTAACAAAAGAGAAATTTACAAAGATGGTTTTATAATAGATGAAGTAGATGCTGCCAACAACACAATTACTTTAACCAATGGCATTACACTTGGCGTTGGTGAATCGCAAGGCGGCATGAACGATGAAGTAATGAAGTTTATGATTCAAAAAACAGTGGAAGAGCATATAAGAAAAGAGAAAATATTTAAGGGCAAAGGCATAAAAGTATTGTCACTATTTTTTATTGATAAGGTAAAGAACTATCGTGATTACGATGCTACAGATAACAAAGGAAAATTTGCCAATTGGTTTGAAGAAATTTATATGGCAGAAGCCAAAAAGAAAGGGCTAGAATTTGGTGCTGTTGCAGATGTTCACAACGGTTATTTTTCGCAAGATAATAAAGGCAGGGCAAAAGACACAGGCGGCGAAACACAAGCAGATGATGATACCTATAAACTCATCATGCAGGATAAAGAAAGGTTACTTGATTTGGATACACCATTGCGTTTTATTTTTAGCCATTCTGCTTTGAGAGAAGGTTGGGATAATCCAAATGTTTTTCAAATATGCACGTTAAATGAAACAAAAAGTGAGATAAAGAAAAGGCAGGAAATTGGTAGAGGTTTACGCTTGGCTGTAAACCAAGAAGGGCAACGAATTTTTGACCTAAACATTAATAAACTTACTGTTGTAGCCAACGAAAGCTATGAGGATTTTGCAAAGGCTTTGCAAAATGAAATTCAAGAAGATTGTGGGGTAGATTTTACAGGAAGAACCAAGAATAAAAACACTAAAAAGAAAGTGAATTATAGAAAGGGTTTTGACGTAGACCCTAAATTTCTACAGATATGGGATAAGATAAAATTTCACACCAAGTACAATGTAAACTACTACACAGATGAACTAATTAAAGAAGCTGCCAAAGCAATAAAAGATGAGTTGCAAATGCCTATCACAAGGGCATCATCTGTTAGGTCTGCTACCTACAAAATGAATATTACAGATGAAGGTATCTCTGGTAATATTTTGAGGGAAAGGGAAGCTGTATTTTATAAGAAAATTAATATTCCCGATGCACTAGGCTATATTCAAAACAAAACAGAATTAACAAGAGATACCATACTTCAAATTCTAAAAAAATCTGGTCGTATAAATGAGTTGTTGATTAACCCACAAATGTTTTTGGATAATGTGGTGAGTGTTATTAAACAAAAACTTCAGTATTTAATGATTGAAGGCATCACCTATAAAAAGATTGAACGAAAAACTTATGAAATGACTTTGTTTGATGATAGTGATTTTGAAATTTATTTTGACGAAAACAAAACATTTGTAGTAAACGATAGCACTAAAACTATTTATGAGAATTTTATTCCGCTAGATTCAGAAACTGTAGAAATGCCTTTTGCCAAAGACTGTGAAAGCAGCGAGGATGTTGAGTTTTATTTTAAATTACCTAACTGGTTTAAGATAAAAACACCCATTGGTAACTATAATCCCGATTGGGCGGTGGTATTAAAAGGCGAAAAGAAAATTTATTTTATTGCCGAAACAAAAGACACAGATAGTGAATTAAGAGGCAGTGAATTAATGAAAATAAAATGTGGCAAAGCTCATTTTAAAAGTTTTGAGAATGTTAGGTACGAAAGAGTAAAAAAAGTTTCTGAACTATTGAATTATTAAGAGCTATTACCAAAAGCAACACCCCGTCAGCATAGCTGACACCCCTCTTGTTGAGGGGAATAGAAACGCCGCACAAAATTCCCCTATTGTAGAGGAGTGGTTGAAGACCGGGGTGTCGTTATAAGCACTAACTTAGACTTGACTAATAAGTGGTAAGTTGTATGGCTAATGAAATCAAAATTAAACAAGCAAATTTTTCATCGATTGAGAAAAAACAACACCCAGTCAGCAAAGCTGACACCCCTCTTGTTGAGGGGAATAGAAACGCCGCAAAAATTCCCCTCTGGCAGAGGGGTGGTTGAAGACTGGGGTGTCGTTATAAGCACTAACTTAGACTTAACTAATAAGTGGTAGGTTGTATGGCTAATGAAATCAAAATTAAACAAGCAAATTTTTCATCGATTGAGGAAAAACAACACCCAGTCAGCAAAGCTGACACCCCTCTTGTTGAGGGGAATGAACAGCCTCACTTGAAAGGCTGCTCATCCAAAGTGGGGAATGAGAACACCACACCAAATTCCCCTCTTATAGAAGGGTGTCCAAAGGACGGGGTCTTACCTACTGCACCTACAAAACCCATTACAATTAACAATATTTCCATTAAACCAAATCCCATCACTCTACTACCCTATAATGTCAATTTAAAAGATAGAGCCAAAGCATTACGAAAAGCCAGGAATTTATCAGAGGTATTGTTTTGGATGCAGGTTACTAAAGGCAATTTTTACAACATAGATTTTGACCGCCAAAGAGTAATTGGCAATTACATTGTAGACTTTTACATAAAACAATTGGGCTTGGTAATAGAAATAGATGGTGCTAGCCATGACGGTAAGGAAGTGTACGATAAGCATCGAGAAGATTTTTTAGTATCACTTGGACTAAAAGTATATCGAATATCAGTTTACAACATTATGCACAACATACATTTTACAATGGTGCATTTAGAAAATTATATCATTGAGCAATATAGTGTGTGAAATAACACTCCGTCAGCATAGCTGACACCCCTCTATTAGAAGGGAAGAAAAAGCATTTTAATAATTAGAAAACGTTCTGCTTCTATTAATTCGCAGATCGCGTAAAATGCCCGATTTAGGGCTTATAGTGATATTAAACGAGCGGTACAACCCAATAGGGCTAACATTTATAGCCAATTGCCAGCAGTGCATCTCACGGGTTACAAACATGCTAAATTGGTTTAATCCGCCACCATTAAAATCGTAGTAACCATTACCGCCAACTTTCCATTTTTCGGTTAGGCTAAAGTCGCCCTGAAAGTTAAGGCTACTTGTAATTTGCGTTACACTTCTATAATTGGCATTTGGTTGATTGGTGTAGTTTAGAGAGTAATTGAGGCTTAAACTCCAAGGGATATTAAAGTCGGTAAATTCAGCGGGGTTACTACGAGCATATTGCAATTGGCGTTGCTGTTCGTCTGGGGTTAAAAAAGGATCTACTGGCAAACGTTCGCTATCTTTTTTGCCATCTTTTGGTTTGCTTTTAAACTGTGTAGAAATGGCAACATTACCAGTGGTGATGCGACCGGGGCTAAACTTGCCGCCACTCCAAGCATAGCTTTTTTTCCTAAACCCTACATTGTCCACTTCATAAGGTTCTAAAGTAAAGTTGGCGGTAATATTTACGGTTTCAAACAAAGTGGTTCGAGCATAAAACTGAACTGGTGCTAAAGCAAAACTATCTGCCAACAAATTGTACGATGAGTTGAAACCAAAGCCATCAATCAACTTAAACTTTTTTGTAGCGTTGGCTTTTGTAGTATCCTTTTTATCTCTCACTTTGGCCTCAAGTAAGTTATCTACCCCAAAACTAATGCTACCACTATTGGTACCACCGAAACCACTTGAGCCAAATTGTGATAGCCTAGCCGTATGGCCAAAACTATCAACCTGTGTGGTATAAAAAAACTTACTTGATAAATCTGGTGTATAACTAAAACCAACTGTCGGTCTTATCTCGTGTCTTATGGCTACCAAATTTTTAGAATTTTTAAACAGGTATGTGCCAAAAATTCTTGTACTGGCACTAATACCAAAACTCATTTGTGCAGAGCGGTACAAGCCTTTTTGAATACTAGTCCTTAGCGTATCTTTTGAAGCATCCCAAGTTTTAATAATTTTTTGTGCGTACCAGTTTTCCGAGTAAGAAATGCTTGGACTAATATTAATGGCACCCAATGCTGGCAAGGCTAAACTGATAGGAATATTGTGGGTAGCACTCCACATTGTGGTATCAATTAATCTCTTTAAAGTAACCCCTGCAGTATCGTAATAAGATATTGTGTTGGTTAATGAACCGCTGTAGCCAATACCTAATTTCTCGTACCATTTACCTGAACCAATACTTTCTTTTTTCTGAAAAGGATAAAAAGTATTTACATTAAAACTAGTGTTTGGCAAACTTAAATTAACCAAATGGGTATTGTTATTTTGGTTATGATTTGCAGCTACAGACAAATTGGCTTTGCCCCGAAAGTCTTTGCTGTAGCTAATTGTAGAGCTTAATTGGTTTTGATAATTTAAGTAGGGATTATTAAGTACTGTTTTATTATAAGCACTACTTGCAAAGTTTACACTGGCCGAAAAGTTAGTGCCTGGTCTTACTCTTGGATCTTGTGAGTGCTGCCAATTAATGCTATATGATTTTGTAGATGTAAATTCATCTTTAGAAAAACCCGTGCTATAACCGTAACTTCTATTAAGGGCTTTGGTGTTTTGAAAGGTGATATTAAAGCCACCATTAAAGCGATAACGTCTTTGATATTTTGGACTAATATTTAAAGTCCACCCACCATAACTATAAATATTGGCACGGGTAACCACATCAATATATTCGCTAAAAACTTTGTAATAACCAAGGCCTTCAAGCCCTAAACCATAATCTTCACTTACGTTAAAAGCTGGGGGTAAAATGCCTGAGTGTCTTCCCTGAACCAACGGATAGATACCAAACGGAATACCGATAGGAATTGGCACACCCTCAAATTCTGGTGCCGCAGGGCCACTTACTGCTAGTTTATTTGTAATCATTTTCAATCTACGGGTGCGGATGGCGAAATGCGGTGTATCTAAATTGCAAGTGGTAAATCTGCCACGGTAAGCATAGTATTCAGTGGCATTTATTTTCTTCATCACCTGGGCATTAATAAACAGTTCGCCCTGCTGCAAATAGGTATTTTTTGTAAGCCCTTTAAAAGTTTTTAAGCTAAATAAAATAGAATCGCTAATGGTTTTAAGTTCGCCCTGGGTAAGGTTTGGTTTGCTGTATGGGTTGCCAGTTGTATCGGTAGCACCATACGCTTTTATCATTTGCCCAGTTTGGTCATATACAATGGTAGCAGCATCTAACGCTACATCTTTATTCGTAACATTTGCTTTACCATATAGTATAAATTCTTTTGTGGGGATGATAAGCACACCAGAATCGGAGGCTTTATACTTAATAGGTGCATCTAACGAATCTTTAGAGATTGTTAGTGTATCAATGGTGTTAATACTATCATTTTTTGCTTGCAAACTTGTATCACTGAGTATTTTTTTTTCAGCAATTGTATCGGGTTTTAATACTTTACCCAGTGTCTTTTTCTTTTTAGGAATTGTGTCTGTTTGGTTAACGGCAACTTTAAAAAAAGTGTTATTTTTAGCTACTCTACCCATTACTTGTAAAGTTAAAATAAACAAACAGGCGAGTACCACAATAGCACAGCCCATTTTTACGTTAATTTTACCTTGATTATTCATACTTGGTGTGGTGGCAAAAATAGGTGCTCAAATGTAAATGCCATCCTAATTAAATTGCTTTAACTTTTAGATATGATTGTAAGAAAATATGCTGCGTTAGGTTTGTTAAGCTTTATGGTAATATTATGTACCTCGTTTACCACCATCGATCATCCATTACAAAAATCACGGCTACGCAAAATAGTGATAGACCCTGGACATGGCGGTAGCGATAGTGGTGCACCGGGCAGATATTCTTACGAGAAAAATATTACGTTGGCCATTTCTTTAAAACTAGAAGTATTGCTACGTGAACAAATGCCCGACATAGAATTAGTAGTTACTCGCAAAAGCGATATTTATCACTCGCCGCCAACAAAAGCCAATATTGCCAATCAAGCTAAGGGCGATTTATTTGTATGCATTCACGTTAACAGTGCAGATCCTATTCGCCATAGCGAACCAAATGGTTTTAAAACAGTTACCAAAGGCAGAGGCAAAAAAAAGCGAACTACCAAGGTGCAACAATACCGCTACTACTCTACCGCTAACCCTGCAAAAGGCACTGAAACTTATATTTGGGGTGCCCATAAAAACGACGATAAACAGGCGGCAATGCAAGTAGCTGTACGAGAAAATCAGAGTTTATATTTAGATAGTACAACAGCCCAACAAGTAAAAGAATTTACAAAAGGTTCGGTAGAGGAAATGACAGCCATTAATTTAAGAACAAGGTTATATTTTGATAGGAGTAAATCGTTAGCAGAAACCATTGAGGAAGAGTTAGAAAAAGCTGGTAGAATAAACCGTGAGGCTAGGCAAAGAACAGTTGGCATTTGGGTATTACAAGCCGTAACCATGCCGGCTGTTTTGGTTGAAACTGGCTACATCAGCAACCCAGAAGAAGAGGATTATTTAAACAGCAAAGAAGGCCAAGAAACCATAGCCCAATCAATTGTAAATGCTATTAAGCGTTACAAATATTCATTAGATAACAAAACAATTGGCACCAGTGGAGGAAGGTAGTTGTAAGCGATAGGTTATAAATTATAAAATATAAATTATGAGCTATGAGTTTTAAGTGATAACTAATAAGAGCTTATATAAATTAAAAGGGTCGCCAAAATTGGCGACCCTTTTAATTTTATTGCTGAAAGTTGTTATTTATTAACCCTTTGTTGTCAAAAATTTTATTGTTGCTGCAGGGTCTTCAACTTCAATAATAAGCTGTTGGTAGTCCTCGTCTTTTAGGTTTACAATAATGCAGTTTTCAATATTAGATGCATCCCAAAAAATTTTATTACCCTCTTTATAAAAAGTGCCGGCTGTGATTATAGAGGGAATAGAGGTGCCTGGGAATCTCCAACCCTGCCAGCCCTTAATACTTTCTGTATCCTGATGTGCATCTATGATATTATCAACTGGAATTGTTAATTCGCTTTTAAGGGCCCAAAGCTTGTGCATCCCATTTACGTTAAATATAAAACTGTGTTCTTGTTTAGTAATCGTTACCATTTTTTTGTTTTTAAATTGAGCAAAGCTGAAAATTATGATCAGTCGTATTATACTTAAACATTATCGCTTAAGACCAGTCGCCTGTCTTAACTATTTCAAATCATCCACTTTTAACCCTTGATTTATCTTAACATCAGCCACAGATAAATTGATTTTAAACTGTCCATAATCTACCACAACTTTTGTGGGTACTTGTACATTGTTATAAGGTTTATAATCCGATGTATAGGTGCTAATAACGGCTTTGCCTTGTGGTGATTCTGAAGTGCTTATGTTTTTTACTAAAAAGCCGCTAGCAACATCGTAGTAATTAGTAAATATTCTGCCTTTTGGTGTTTTTATCTCTAACACATTAGCATCCTTTCCATCAACTTGTTCAATACCTTTTATAGTAAATATGTAACCTTTTTGTTTTAATAAATATGCCTCAGTAAAAAACGATCCATCTTCATCCATTTTCTCTTTGTCATCATCTTTCAAAGGCACATCTTGTCCTTGTTGGTTTTGAGCATAAGTACCGTTTTTCAATAGTTGCTTTGCCATCGTCATTCCTTGAACTGTCATTGTTTGAACATAGTTATTTGGCAATACATATTTCTGGCTAAAATTTAAATTATTACCCATTACACTTGCAGTACCAGTCATCTCTATGTCTTTGGTAGCAAGCATTACAGCAGACGAAGCAACAGCATTTGCTGCTTTTTGTAAAATACTCTCAGCAGTAATATTTGCCGCTACAACCTTGGTTACTGGTGCCGTCGTTGGATTGCCATCAATATCAAAATATTTAACCGCACCATATTTTTCCAAGCCTTTTACAATCTCTTTGGCGTTACCAACAATTACAATTACTAAATTATTTACAGGTACATATTTGTTAGCTATTTCTTTCACTTTTATAGCATCTACCGCAGCCAAATTTTTAAGATAATTCTGATAATAATCTTTTGGCAAATTATATCTAGCAACGTTTAAGGCAAAGCCAGCAATGGTACCAGGATTTTCTAAGCTACGTGCAAAAGTGCCACTGCCTTCGTTTTTAATTAAACTTACTTCATCAGCTTTTGCCAACTCATTTCTAAGCCGTTTAAACTCATATAAGAACTGCCCAATAGCACTATCGGTCTTTTCATTTCTTACAGCAGCATTGGCAGTAAAATTACCTACCAGTCTATCTTCAGAAATAGATGAGTATGCACCATAAGTAAATCCATATTTTTCACGGAGATTTAAAAAAAGTCTAGCAGAAGCACCACCGCCTAGTAAGCTAGCAGTCACATCAGCTGCAATAGCATCTGTAGCACCAGGCTTTAGGAGAAATGGTGATACAATATTGATAGTACTTTGAACCGAAGAAGGCCTATCAACAATAGCTATAAAAGTTTTTGCAGGTGCTTGTGGCGTTGTATAAGTGTATGTTGGCACAATACCTTTTTCCCATTTACCAAAATTGGTTTCAGTCAATTTTTTTGCATCTGCAACCGTAATATCACCCACAAAAATCAGGTAAGCAATATTGGGTTTCCAAGAGGTGGCATAATATTTTTTTATATCGTTAACTGTTACTGCTTTTACAGAAGTTTCATTTTCAATTTCGCCATAAGGATGGCCTTTACCATAAACTAATTTAGCAGTTACATTTCTTGCAATAGCATCTGGGCTTTCCTTGGCTTGTGCCAAACCAGATAATGTTTGTTTACGAATTTTCTCAAGCTCTTCAGCAGGAAACGAAGGATGCAAAGTGATGTCTGACATTAAGCTTATTACCTTGCTAAAATTGCTTGTTAATGACGAGCCACTAACACTTCTTGCAGAGGTACTGATACTTGCTCCCAAATAATCGATTGCTTCATCTAATTCTACTTTTTTCATGGTAGTAGTACCACGGCGTAACAACTCGCCAGCCATCGATACCATACCAGCTTTATCGCCTTCTAAAATAGCTTCTCTATTAATGGTTAAAGTAGCTGAAACCCTCGGCAGTTTTGTATTTTGAACCACAAATACTTTTAAGCCGTTGGGTAAAGTAAAGGTGGCCGGCTCGCCAATTGTAATTGTTGGGGCCGCATCAGGTTTGGGTGCTTTTGTTCTATCTACTTGAGCAATTGCTGCTAGTGGTAAAACAAATAAAGTGTATAAGAATATCTTTTTCATTGTGTTGTTTATTTATTGAAAATCAGTAAAATCAAATCTAAAATCATAACTAATAAGTTATAATTCATAACTACTTTTTCGTACCCTTTGGCACATAATACAATACCACTCGGTTGTCTTTATTTAAGTATTTTTTTGCTACGTTTAGCAGATCTTCTCGGGTTACTTTGTTAAACTTATTTATCTCTGTATTAATCAAATTTGCATCACCAAAATATACCTCATAATTGGCTAAAGTTTCAGCAATACCTTCCATGGTGGCATTGCGAGTTACAAACTGTGTATTAGTTTGGGTTTTTACTTTTTGAAACTCTCTTTCACCCACTAAATTTATTTTTACAGTACCTATAATTGAGTCTATATTCTGCTCCAATACCTCAGGTTTTATACCAGCATTGGCTATGCCATAAGTAATGAACAAACCAGCATCTTCTAAAGCGTAGTTAAACGCCCCAGATGCAACAGCCAACTGCTTTTCATCAACAATAGTTTTGTTTAAACGAGATGAGCTACCGCCAGATAAAATAGTACTTAACACATTAAATGCGTAGTATTCATCGCTACCCTGTTTTGGTGCACGGTAAGCTTGTATTACTGCTGGCAATTGAATATTATCTTCCACAATATCCCTTACCTCGCCATTTAAAGCTGGCTCCACAACACTTGGCTTAGGAATGTCATTTTTACCTTTAGGAATGGTGGCGTAATAAGTTTCAATTTGTTGTTTTGTTCTCGTAATGTCAATATCCCCAGCAATACTTAATACACAGTTATTTGGTACATAAAAAGTTTTATAAAAATCTTTAAAGTCTTGTAGTTTGGCACGGCTTAAATGTTCTAAACTACCAATTGGCTGCCAGCGGTAAGGGTGTACTTTAAAGGCTCGTTTAAACACATCGCCAATAATATTACCGTAAGGTTGGTTGTCTACACGTAAACGTTTCTCTTCTTTTACCACTTCTTTTTGTGTGTTTACACCAATGTCCTCAATTTTTGCATGAAGCATCCTTTCACTTTCTAGCCAAAGCCCCAAAGCAAATTGGTTGCTTGGCAACACTTCGTAATAGTAAGTACGGTCTTGTGTTGTATTGGCGTTGTTGGTACCGCCTGCGTTTGATATGTATTTAAAAAACTCACCCCGTTTTATATTGTCGCTACCTTCAAACATTAAGTGTTCAAAAAAGTGTGCAAAGCCTGTACGTGCAGTGTCTTCATTTTTAGAGCCCACGTGGTACAATGCAGACACAGCAACCACTGGGGCCGATTTGTCTTGGTGCAAAATCACTGTCAAACCATTGGGTAACGTGTACTTTTCAAATTTAATTGGTTTGGTTTGCGAAAATGATACGCTGCCAATGCAGAGGAATGCTGCAACCAGTATTAGCCATTTTTTCATGAGATGGTTTGTTGAGTTTAGTATTAGTATTTATTTGATATGCCAAACTTGTAAGATGCAATATTAGAATAAAAAAATATTATTAAAACCCCCAATTTTCTATACTAAACCAATTTGTACCAATAAATTTTTTACATCTAAAAGCACAGAAGCACTGTTTTTAAACCAATTGATAGAAGCATCTTTTTTAAACCATGTCATTTGCCTTTTGGCATATTGTCGGGTATTTATTTTTATCTGGTTAATGGCTTGCGGCAAAATGCAATTACCATGTAAATAATCAAACAATTCTTTGTAGCCAACGGTTTGCAAAGCTTTTAACTGTTGTTGATTTTTTAAGCTTTCTACTTCACTTAATAAGCCTTCAAGCATCATATTATCTACCCTTTGGTTAATATTGTGAATGAGTTGTTCTCTTGATAATTCTAGCCCAATTTTTATAATATTAAATGGCCGTTCAACAGCCGTATTGCTTCTATAAAAATCAATGGAATTACCAGTAGCCTCAATTACTTCTAAGGCTCGCATTAAACGTTGTGGGTTTTGCTGTTCGGTATTTTTAAAAAATGACGGGTCTTTAGCAGCGAGTTCATCTTGGAGCCAACCGAGCCCATTTTGTTGGTATTGGTTTATGATATGACCTCTAATTTCAGCAGGAATTGTTGGCATACTATCAATGCCTTCGCAAAATGCTTTTATGTACAAACCAGTGCCGCCAACCATTACAGCAATATCGTTATTTTCAAAAATAGCATTTACAGCTTGTAATGCGTACTGCTCGTATATTCCAGCATTTACATCATCAATAATTGAATGAGAATTAATAAAATAATGAAGCACCAAATTCAATTCTTCAATAGATGGTTTTGCAGTGCCAACAGTCAATTCTTTAAAGCATTGCCTGCTATCAGCAGATATAATTTCTGTATTGAAATGCCGTGCCAATTGTATGGCCAAAGCAGTTTTACCAACGGCTGTTGGACCAACAATTACTATAACAGTTTTGGTTTGTGGAAACAAAGACATCATCATTTAAAGACTTTGAAATACTACTGGAAAAATCATTTTATCTGCTAAATCGGCAATCCTATTTCTACAAATGTCAAGCATAAAAAATCCCTCAAACTAAATTTTGCCAGAGGGATTAAATTATTTTAAGTTAAAAATTATACGCTAAAAGATGTACCGCAACCGCAGGTTTTACTAGCATTTGGATTACTAAAAGTGAAGCCACGACTGTTCAAACCGCCCTGCCAATCTACCTCCATACCAAATAAATACAGTTGGTGGCTTGGGTTCATTACAAACGAGATGCCGCTAGTTTCATAAACTTCATCATCGTTACTAGTATCATCAAAGCCCAACACATACGTCATGCCACTGCACCCGCCACCTTT
Source organism: Chitinophagales bacterium (assembly GCA_043758365.1). GTDB lineage: Bacteria > Bacteroidota > Bacteroidia > Chitinophagales > Chitinophagaceae > Parasediminibacterium. The sequence goes on along the minus strand of JAYVNQ010000119.1, from coordinate 3,887 downwards.
AACACCAATTCGTAGTTTTTTTCTGGCATCAAATCCATCTTCGTTCAACAATCTTTTAATCTCGTTCACGGCACTTTCTGTAAGCTTTACTGGAGAGGCTGTCATCGTTTCCATAATCACAAAATATTTTTACAAAGGTAAAAAAAGCCTCCTTTAAACAATCGCAAACTTTATCGTTTAAAGGAAAATATACTATACCAATTAACGTATGCCTTTCCGCTATTTTTGTGCGATAAAAATTTTTAAAGTAATGGATTCTATATCACTGAGTTTAGGGGTTTCAATTGCTGTGGTTATTGCAGGATTGGCGGGTTGGTTAATTTACTTACAACGCAAAGTAGCAGTAGAAGAAAGCAACAAAGCTGATAGCTCAAAAGTATTGCAGTTACAGGCTTACGAGCGTTTAACATTGGTAGTAAACCGTATTGCTTTACCTAATGTTATTAGCCGAGTGAATATTCCAGATGTTGGTGTGAGAGAAATGCAATTGTTACTATTGCAAGGCATTAGAGAAGAGTTTGATTATAATATTACTCAGCAAATTTATGTTAGCCAAGAAGCTTGGAATGCAGTTAAAAATTTAAAGGAACAGAATATGCTAGCCGTTAACCAATTGGCTACCACATTACCAACAAACGCTACTGGTTTAGACCTTAATAAATTAATTTTAGAATACGTGATGAACGATAAAAAAGGCAGTATACACGATGTGGTAGCAGAAATATTAAGCTACGAAGCAAAAAAGATGTTGTAGAGCCGCCCCAAACCCCTCAAAAGGTGGGGCTTTAGAACCCATAAAAATACTTGCCGTGAAAAAAATAGTTACCGATTCTGGTATTGAAATTAAACCAATTTACCAACAATCTGATGTTCCTGTCTCCCCACCTTTGGAGGGGTGGGGGGCGGCTGGCGAATTCCCTTACACACGCGGTATTCAGCCAGATATGTACCGTGGAAAACTTTGGACAATGCGGCAATACGCAGGGTTTTCAACAGCCGAGGAAAGCAATAAACGGTATCATTATTTATTAAGTCAAGGCGTAAGTGGTTTAAGCGTTGCTTTTGATTTACCAACACAAATTGGCTACGATAGTGACCATGAATTAGCCGAAGGCGAAGTTGGTAAAGTTGGTGTGGCCATTGATAGTTTAGAAGATATACAACGGCTTTTTGCAGGCATAAAACTAGAGGACGTTAGCACCTCAATGACAATTAACGCAACAGGTTTCATTTTGTTAGCTTTTTATGTTGCTTTAGCCAAACAACAAGGTGCAGATTTATCAAAAATTACGGGCACAATACAGAATGATATTTTGAAAGAATACGCAGCCCGTGGTACTTACATTTATCCGCCAAAACCATCCATGCGTATTATTACAGATATTTTTGAATGGTGTGCAAAAGATTTACCAAAATGGAATACAATTTCTATTTCTGGTTATCACATCCGTGAGGCTGGAAGCACCGCCGTACAAGAAATAGCATTTACATTAAGCAATGGCAAAGCTTACGTACAAGCGGCACTGGTAAAGGGTTTAGATATAAATGTGTTTGGTAAAAGATTGTCTTTTTTCTTTAACGCTCACAATAATTTATTTGAAGAAGTAGCTAAGTTTAGAGCTGCAAGACGCATTTGGGCCAACATGATGAAAGCACTTGGTGCAACTGATGAAAAAGCCATGATGTTACGCTTTCATACCCAAACTGGTGGTAGCACTTTAACCGCACAACAGCCGCAAAATAATATTTCAAGAGTTACAATACAAACCTTAGCAGCAGTGCTTGGTGGCACACAAAGTTTACATACCAATGGCTTTGATGAAGCGTTGAGTTTGCCCACAGAAGATGCTGCAAAAATAGCTTTACGCACCCAACAAATTGTGGCTTTTGAGAGTGGTGTTGCTGATACGGTTGACCCATTGGCGGGTAGCTATTTTATTGAAAACTTAACTGCAGAAGTAGAGGGAAAGGCCTTGGCTTTAATTGCTAAGATTGATGCGATGGGTGGCAGTGTTCCGGCTATTGAACAAGGCTTTATGCAAGATGAAATTGCCCGAAGTGCCTACGACTATCAACGAGGCATTGAGAGCGGCGATAAAATAATTGTTGGGGTAAATAAATTTCAATCAAGCGAAAAAAATACCACTCCAGTTTTTAAAATTGATGACAGTATTGGTAAGCAACAAGTTGAAAAATTACACGAGCTAAAAGCAAGACGAGATACCCAAAAAGTAGCAGTTTGTTTGGCTAATATTTCTAATGCTGCAAAAACAACCGATAACCTGATGCCATTGGTAATTGAAGCCGTGGAAAACTTATGTACTTTAGGCGAAATAAGCGATGTGCTACGATATGAATTTGGTGAACACAAATAGTGTGGGATTTGAGTTTGAAGCTTTTGAACCACGAAGGCACAACGAGCACGAAGGTTCAAAAAGAAAAAAAGCGATGGTTTCTTAATTGAAACCATCGCTTTTTTTGTAACTATTTAAACAATCTCAAATCATAAATCCGAAATCACAAATTCGTCTAATCATATCTTCCCATATCTCTCAAAAATCTAACGTGTGCCCCAATGGCTTTACGCATTGTTGGGTATTCAATGTATTGTAGTTGATATTCCATACAAACTGCACGAACAATATTGCTAATAGCAGGATAATGCACATGCGAAATTTTAGGGAATAAATGATGCTCAATTTGAAAATTTAAACCACCAACCAACCAACTGACTAATTTATTTTTTGTTGCAAAATTTGCCGTTGTTTTTATCTGGTGAATGGCGAATTCATCGTCCATTTTATTAGTATCAATATTTGCCATTGGAAAAGCCGTATGCTCAACTGTATGAGCCAATTGGAACACAATAGCCAACACGAAGCCAGCTATGGATGTCATTATTAAAAAGCCAACTAACCAATATAACCAACCAACAGCAAGTATTGGTAAAACAATAAAAGCAAACGCATGGTAAACTTTTACCCCCCAAAAAGCAAAATGATTTTTCAAATCCATTTTCTTTAAAGGCACACTACCAATTTTTTGGGTAAAATACTTTTTGTAGTCGGTAAAAAATATCCAGAAAACATACAACAACATATACAACACCCAAAAATAAAAATGCTGAAACTTGTGCATTTTTAAACGTTTTTGTGTTGGTGCCATTCGCATCATAATGCCAATTTCAATATCATCATCAACACCATCAATATTTGTATAAGTGTGATGTATCATGTTGTGTTTTACATTCCACATAAAATGATCTGCCCCCAACATATTAATACTTGTTGCAGCGATTTTATTTACTAATTTCTTAGTGCTGAAACTACCATGGCTACCATCGTGCATAACATTAAACCCTATACCTGCTACCAAACCACCCATTATAATGCACTCTAAAACTGCTAAATACCAAACGGGTGTAAAAAATAATAAATGCAGATATACAGCCACCAAGGCAACAATCATGGCAATAGCTTTTGTAAATAAATTTGGTGTACCTGCCGATGTGATACCTTTTTCGTCAAAATAGGCTTGTACCCTTTTTTTTAGCTCCGTATGTAATGAGGCTTTTACTACCGGAAACTTTGGGGCTGTTATGGCTGCCATAAACTAACATTTATTTTATTAAAGCCGCAAGGTAGAACCTTATTTTAGTAACAGTTAATAATTAACAGAGTTAATTGAATTGTTCGGGAATCTCTAGCATTAACTAAGTAAATCTATCAAATTATATGAGTGATAAACCAGTCAACTTTCTAACCAAAGAAAATTATCTACGTTAAATTTTATTGAAGTTGTTTAACATTATTTCAACCGCAGTGAACGCAGATCTCTTCGCTAAGAATTTGCTAAGACCTCTGAAAACATTGGGTTTCTTACTTTGT
>JAYVNQ010000118.1:0-42567 GCA_043758365.1 Chitinophagales bacterium | reverse complement strand
TTTTAATTATTAAACACTTAGTTAGCGGAAGTAGCTCATTTGGTAGAGCGGTAGCCTTCCAAGCTTCAGGTGGCCAGTTCGAGCCTGGTCTTCCGCTCTTTTTTGTGTTATTAGTCATTAAGTTGATCGTTGTTTAGCTTAATGACTGATAACCTACTGACCAATGACTTTGAAAAAAGCCTTTGTAGCTCAGGGGTAGAGCACTTCCTTGGTAGGGAAGAGGTCGTGAGTTCGATTCTCACCAACGGCTCATTAGTTCTTTCAAAATAATTGGCTTGGGAAACTGAAGTTGATTAAAAAATTGAAGATGCAGTGTGCGACGCAACTATAGTTTAATTGTTATTGTTTGATGGTTACACGAAAAAGAAAATATGGTTTACCGAATGTTTCTGTGAACTTGTGGCTTTAATAAAAATTTACAAAAACAAATAAAAAACAAATAAAATGGCAAAAGAGAGCTTCATGAGGGATAAACCCCATGTTAACATTGGTACAATTGGCCACGTGGATCACGGTAAAACTACTTTAACTGCAGCCATAACTATGATCCTTGCAAAAAAAGGTATGGGTAACGTTGCTAAGAAGTATGATGATATTGATGGTGCACCTGAAGAGAGAGAGCGTGGTATTACCATTAATACTGCACACGTTGAATATCAAACTGCAAATCGTCACTATGCTCACGTTGACTGTCCTGGTCACGCTGACTATGTAAAAAATATGATTACAGGTGCTGCCCAAATGGATGGCGCTATACTAGTTGTTGCCTCTACTGATGGCCCTATGCCACAAACTAGGGAGCATATCCTTTTAGCGCGTCAGGTAGGTGTACCTAGCATGGTTGTTTTCATGAATAAAGTTGACTTGGTTGACGATCCTGAATTACTAGAATTAGTAGAAATGGAAATTCGTGAATTGTTAACAAAAAATGGTTTTGATGGCGATAACACACCAATTATTCAAGGTTCTGCAACTGGTGGTTTGGCTGACGATCCACAATGGGTTGCTAAAATCGAAGAATTAATGGAAGCTGTTGATAGTTATATTCCTTTACCTCCTCGCCCGGTGGACATGCCGTTTTTGATGAGTGTTGAGGATGTATTCTCTATTACTGGTCGTGGTACCGTTGCTACTGGACGTATCGAGCGTGGTATTGTTAAAGTTGGTGAGGCAGTTGAAATTGTAGGTTTGATGGAAACAGCTCTAGCATCAACTTGTACTGGTGTCGAAATGTTTAAGAAATTACTTGACGAAGGTAGAGCTGGTGATAACGCTGGCTTATTGTTACGTGGTATTGAGAAGAGCCAGATCCGTCGTGGTATGGTAATTTGTAAACCCAAATCAATTACGCCACATACAGAATTTAAGGGTGAGGTTTACGTGTTATCGAAAGATGAAGGTGGCCGTCATACGCCGTTTTTCAACAAATACCGTCCCCAGTTTTATTTCCGTACTACCGATGTAACTGGCGAGTGTACTTTACCTGAAGGAACTGAAATGGTTATGCCAGGTGATAATGTAAGCATTAGCGTTAAACTTATCCAGCCGATTGCGATGGAGAAAGGATTGAAATTCGCTATCCGTGAGGGTGGTAGAACAGTAGGTGCTGGTCAGGTTACTGAAATTGTAAAATAGAAGATGTAATAAATACTTGTTTATATTTGAACTAGCTAATTAGCAAATTTGCTAATTGGCTAGTTCGTTTTACGGGAATGGTGCAACGGTAGCATACGGGTCTCCAAAACCTTTGATCTTGGTTCGAATCCTAGTTCCCGTGCCTGGTTTATTTAGTAATAAGAAGATGTGTTGGCGTGAGCTGGTTGCAATCATCGCAAGAGTTAAGCTAGAAAATTTGTATATTAGTTAATAGAAATTAATAAAATGAATAAAGTATCAGCATATTTTAGAGATAGCTATCAAGAATTGGTAGAAAAAGTAACATGGCCTAGTTGGATACAGTTACAACAAAGTACCTTAATAGTATTGGTTGCAACAGTTGTGATTACTGCCATGGTTTGGATTATGGATTTTAGCAGTAATCAATTATTAAAGCTGGTTTATTCATTATTTAAGTAAAAAAACAATGGAAGTAGAAATAGTAGTTCAGCCAGTAGAGGCACCTGTAGAATTGGATAATACTAAATATTATTCGTTAAGGGTGGTAAGTGGTAAGGAGCGTAGCATAAAAGAATATTTAGATAAAGATATTAGTCGCAGTGGTTGGACACATATTGTAAAGCAGGTATTTCTTCCTACTGAAAAAGTGTATAAAGTACAAGCTGGAAAAAAGCAAATGCGTGAGAAAAACCTTTATCCTGGGTATATCTTTCTAGAAGTATTTAATGGCAAGCTTACTGATGATATTGTACAACATATTAGTAATATTACCAACGTTATGCACTTCTTAACAGATGGTAAAGGGAGTAAGGGTAACATCATCTCGTTGCGTAAAAGTGAGGTAAACAAAATGTTGGGTAAGGTTGATGAGATGAACGACCAAGGTGGTAGTATGAGTGAACCATTTATTATTGGTGAAACTATTAAAATAATCGAAGGGCCGTTTAATGATTTCAACGGTGTGATTGAGGAAGTGAATGACGATAAAAAGAAACTAAAAGTAACGGTTAAAATATTTGGAAGAAGTACACCAGTAGAATTGAATTATATGCAGGTAGAAAAAATCGGATAAATTTTTACGGAATATTATTTTAGCCACTACGAAAGCAGTGGCTTTTTTATTTAAAATAAACGGTGAAATGAACCGTTTGTAAACAGTATCTTTAGTTTATGGGACAATATCATATCGGCGAGGCAATAAAAGGCATGGTTAGCAAGAGCAATTTAAAGAATGGTGTAAGGGCTGTTCAAATAGAAGAAGTGTGGGAGAAATTGATGGGTATAACGATTTCTAAATACACGGATAAAATAAAAATCATCAACCAAACACTTTTTATAACTACCAGTGTGGGGCCATTAAAAAATGAATTATCATTTCAAAAAGCACAGATTATACAACGTATTAATGAAGCCTTTGAGGAGAAAGTTATAAAAGAAGTGGTGATAAATTAAGCTATTTTATTTACCATTCTGCCCTAGCTGTGGGGCTTACTGTCAAATCAGTAAAATCATTTCCCAAATACTTGTAATAGCCAGTAATAGCTATCATTGCAGCGTTGTCGGTACAGTATTCAAAGTTAGGAATTTGTACTTGCCAGCCCTTCTTAATTCCCATCTCTAGCAATGCTTTCCGTAAGCCACTATTGGCACTAACACCCCCTGCAATAGCAATATTTTTTACACCAGTTTGTATGACCGCTTTATTTATTTTTTTTAATAAAATATTTATAATTGTGTGTTGAATAGATGCACATAAGTCGGCTAGATTAGCCTGTATAAATCCAGCTTCTTGCTTTTGTAAAAAGTATAAAATTGATGTTTTTAAACCACTAAAACTGAAATTCAGGTCTGGTATTTGTGGCTCGGCAAATTTAAAAGCCAATGGGTTCCCATGTTTGGCATATTTATCTACTAATGGTCCGCCAGGGTAAGGCAACCCTAATAATTTAGCACTTTTATCGAATGCTTCGCCTGCCGCATCATCAATAGTTTGACCAATAACTTGTAACTCTAATGGTGATTTTGCCAACACAATTTGCGTATGCCCACCACTAACTGTTAAACATAACAATGGAAATTTAATGGGCTTCGCTATTGTACCATCTGCTAATTTTTGAGGTATCAAATTTGCCAAAACATGGGCTTGCATATGATGCACCGCAATCAATGGCTTGTCTAAAGCCAATGCTAAGCTCTTAGCAAATTGTGTTCCCACCAATAAGCTGCCAATTAAGCCCGGTGCTTGTGTAAATGCAATAGCATTTACTGATGATAGTTGACAGTTAGCTTTTGAAAGCGCTTCATCAACAACTGGTACAATGTTTTGCATGTGAGCACGGCTGGCTAATTCTGGCACAACACCACCATAACTTTCATGTACCGTTTGATTTGCAATGATGTTAGATAAAATGTTACCATCAATACAAATAGATGCTGCGGTTTCATCGCAAGAAGATTCGATAGCGAGAATTGTAATATTCAATTTGTTGCAATTAATAATTATGAATTATGAGCTATAAATTATCCCTTATAATTCATAACTCACAACTTTTTTATTTCGTCCTTATTGCTACAACAGGATCCATTTTAGCAGCAATAGATGCTGGAATAATACCAGATAATATACCAAGTACAATGCACAATGTTAATGCAAGTATTACAATATTTGGTGCAATAAAAATAGGAAATGGCATAAAACTGCTTAACACTTTTGCTAAAATATAAACCAATATCAGGCCTATTAGCCCACCCATAATACAAAGGAAGGCGCTCTCTAATAAAAACTCTGTTAGTATCGTTCTACGTTTAGCACCAATAGCTTTTTTCAATCCAATTTGGCTCGTTCTTTCCCTTACAGTTACAAACATAATATTAGCAACTCCAAAAGCCCCAACCACCAAACTTAACCCTGCAATAGCCCAGCCACCAAGATTAATAGAATCGAATAACGAGTTGGTACTTTCAGCAAATGAACTAATATCATTTAAAGTAAAGTTATCTTCTGTTGAAGGACTTAACCGTCTTATTTGTCTAACAACACCAGTTAATTCATCTTGCAATGCTGATGTAGCAACATCTTTTTTACCTTGAATTAAAATAGAAGGTTGCGATTTTTCAACCTTATAAATACTAGCAAAATAATTGTATGAACTGATAACTGCATTATCAAAATCGAAAATATTAGCAAAGGATTGACCTTGTTTTTTCAGAACTCCCACTACCTCTAACTTTCGTCCATTTAATGTTAATAACTTCCCCAAAGCAAAGTCTGCTGTTTTAAATAATTGTGTTGCTACGCCATTACCAATCACTATTGTTGGTGTGCCTCTATCAAATTCGCCAGTAGAGATATAGCGACCAGATTCTGTTTCTAGCGACTGTATTTTACTAAAATCTTCCGAGGTGCCAAACAAATTTACACCAGATAAAACATTGTCTTTAAAGCTAATACTGCCATTGCTTCTACACAAAAAAGCCATATTGCCAACAAGCTGTGATTTGGCTTTTATAACCTGCATTTCTTCATACTTGGGCACTGGTCGGTTTATATATTTCCACCATGGATAATCACCATTCCCACCACCCCCATATTTCCATTTATCCAAGTACAAACTGTTCGATCCGATAGCCTTAATATCGCCTTGCACTTTTCGTTTCAAACTATCTACCGTTGCAAGCACACCAATAATGCAAAAAATACCAAACGTAATACCCAATAGCGATAGTCCGGTACGCAACTTATTGGCCTTTAGTTCCTGCAAGGCCATCTTAAAACTATTCCAAAGTATTGTTAGCAATTTCAGCATGGCGTAAAAGTAATTAATCAACTGCATTTAGGGACAGTTTGTCCACGCGTTATTCTATTTGTGAACAAGCAGTAGTAATTCTATGTTACTTCGTTGTGTTACTCACTGCAACGGTTTGATACTTTGCTCAACATTTACCCACCATTTTAGCCCATGATTTGTACATTAACCATCGCTCGTTACCCTAAATATTTTGGTTGGGTTGGTATATTATCAATGGCAATATTTCATTTTCCACTATTTCTTAATAAAAAAATTAGCTTTTATAAATTAATGGGCAGTGGTAAAAATGGCACGTTTGATAAAACACCAGATTGGCGCCAATGGGCTGTTTTGGTGGTGAATAGTGAAAGGTTAATAATGAATAATCCAATTCCAAATTTCCTCGGCTGGTGGTTTAAATTCTTTAATGCCGAAGTGCTAACTATTGTTCTACAACCAATAGAAGGTCACGGTACTTGGGATGGTAAACAAGTATTTGGTGCATTACCAAAACAAACAGATTACGAAGGCTTAATTGCGGTGCTTACAAGGGCAACAATACGGTTAAGTAAATTAAAAAATTTCTGGGCAAATGTAGATGCGGTAGCAAGCCAAATGCTTGGTGCCAAAGGGTTTATCACTTCTTTTGGTATTGGCGAAGTGCCATTTATAAAGCAAGCAACTTTTAGTATTTGGGATAGTAAAACTGATATGAAAAACTTTGCGTACAACCTGCATCAACATAAAGATGTGATACGAAAAACACACAAAGAAAATTGGTATAGTGAAGATATGTTTACACGGTTTGTGCCTATAGCTTGTTATGGCACTATTAACGGTGTTAAACCTTTGGATAGAAAACTGTAATTTGCCACACAATTAATGCACCACTGCACTACCATATCATTTTTAACGGCTCATTTTTCATGGATGTATCGAGGCTTAAACTCGATGCCCGATTACTGACGATGTAACCATTTGATATTAGGGATTCGAAATATATAATGCGGATTCCCAATTCACAATTGACCCTTCAATTTTCATTATTCACTATTCACTATTCATTTTTATGTCAAACATATCTGTTACCTCAGAAGTAGGTACGTTAAAACGTTTATTAGTACACAGCCCAGACAGTGGTTTGGGTAAAGTAGTTCCTTCAAAAGCACAAGATTGGTTGTTTGAAGATATTGTGCATTTAGAAACCATCCGTAAAAATGAGTATGATTATTATACCAAAATATTACTCTATTTCTTAGATCCTGAAAAGATAAAAGGCAAGCTAGCAGACATAGATAGCGATGCCAATGACAGGGCCTTTTATAAGCCAGAGCATGAGCAGTTTTTTAAGAGCGATAAAGTGATAGAACTACAATGGTTATTGGCTGAAATTTTAGAAGGTGCCAATATTAAAACAGAACTCGTTTCATCGGTTTGTGCAATAGAAGGTTGTACCTATGCCAACCAAAAAATACTACTGCAATATTCAGCTAAAGAATTGGCAAAAACCTTTGTATCAGGCACGTCTAGCGATAAGCAATTGCTATTTGCACCCATACCAAATTTTATTTTTACAAGAGATATTGGCATCACCATAAACAATTATGTACTATTAAATAAGCCAGCAAAAAAAGCACGTACCAGAGAAGCTTTATTGGCAAAATATATATTTTTTAATCACCCATTATTTATAGATTATAAAGATAATATTATAGAGCTTAGCGATAGCCAACACAGCTTCCTTTTGCCCAAAGAAGATGATGATAAAAAAGTGACATTAGAAGGTGGCGATATTATGGTTGTGAGTGATAAGCACTTGTTGGTTGGCGTGAGTGAACGTACCACATCTGAAGCGGCGGTAAAAATTACCAATACAATGTTCGATATGGGTATTGTAGAGAAAGTAACCATTGTAAAAATTCCTAAAAAGCGAGATTATATGCATATTGATACTGTGTTTACGCAAGTAAAACGCAATGTGTGGGTAATGTTGGGCAATTTTTCTCGCAAGGCCGTAAAGCATGAAGACGAAAATGCCATTGAACGCATTTTAGAAGTAAAAAAAGAAGAGAAGATTAAAATATTGCAGTTTCATAAAAAATGTCCCGATAATCCTATCAATTTTGAAAGTTTAGAAGATTTGTTAGTTGATATAAGCAAGACAGATTTGCATAGCGAAGAAGAAGTAAAAATCATTTTTAGCGGCAACAACGAATTTCCATACAGTGCAAGAGAACAATGGACGGACAGTTGTAACTTATTGGCCTTAAAAGAAGGGGTAGTTTTGGGCTATGATAGAAATGACAAAACCACACAAGCGTTTAAAGACAATGGTTTTAGCGTTATTTATGCCAAAGATTTAATTGCACAATTAGAAGCTGGAACAATGGATGTAAATACAATAAATGATACTATTATCCTCATGCCTTCGGCAGAATTATCTAGGGCAAGGGGTGGTTTTCATTGTATGAGTATGCCGTTGTTGAGAGAGAAAATCAGCTAGTTATAAATGATGAGTTATAAATGATAAATTGACAACGATACAACGAATTTAATAATACATATAACTCATAGTTCATCACTCATAATTCACATGATTACTTCTAACATACTAATGATACGCCCTGTTCAGTTTGCTTATAATGCTGAAACGGCTGTAAATAATAGCTTTCAAGTAGCTAGTAACGATGCATCGGTACAAGAAAAAGCGTTACAAGAATTTGATGGGTTTGTAGCAACATTGCAAGCTAATGGCATAGATGTAACTGTTGTGCAAGACACAGCAGAACCACACACACCAGATTCTATTTTTCCTAATAATTGGATTTCTTTTCATAGCAATGGTAGCATTTGTTTGTACCCAATGTTTGCTGTAAACCGCAGACAAGAAAGAAAGCAGCACGTGCTTGATGCGATTAACGAAAAATTTATAGTTAACAGTACTATCGATTTTACTGCTAGCGAAGCTGATAATATTTTTCTAGAAGGTACTGGCAGTATGGTTTTCGATAGAGCTAATCAAATTGCGTATGCTTGTTTATCACCAAGAACGGATACGGATTTGCTACAATTGTTTTGCAAACAATTTAATTACACACCCATTAGTTTTATAGCAAATGATGAAGGTGGAAATCCTATTTATCATACCAATGTGATGATGTGTGTGGCAGATAAATTTCTAGTGATTTGCCTTGATAGCATTACTGATGAAAACGAGAAAAATAATGTTATAAAAGCCATAGAAAGTAGTGGTAAAGCCATCATCAATATTAGCTTTTATCAAATGAATCATTTTGCAGGTAATATGTTGCAAGTGGCTTCTGTAAATGGGCAGCCATTTTTGGTAATGAGTAGCCAAGCGTATAAAAGTCTCACGCCTGAGCAAATTACAACAATAGAGAGTTATCAACCAATCATTCATTCAGATATAACAACCATAGAGACCAATGGTGGCGGTAGTGCTAGGTGTATGATAGCTGAAGTGTTTTTACAAGTAAAATAGCACACAGATGTCATAGATTCGATAGATTTTCACTGAAATCTAATTTGCCTTTCACTGAAAATTCTTTAAATAATTTGTAGTTAATAGAATACTTGAGACATTCTATAAGTCAAGATAAAAAATCCATTCTTTTTCAATATCATCCGTGTTATCCGTGTGCCAGTTTCTTCTACATCGCACTCAACTGATAACTTTTACCCACTTCAGTTTTAAACGTATTTACATAATAAGTTACACCGCTTACAACGTGTTTTTTAGTAGTAGCAACTGCGCCTTTTATGGTTATAGGTATATTGGTTCTCACCACACAGTTGCCACCACTTCTAGCCTTTATAGTTGCAGTTGTTAGTTTTGTATTATTCCAGCTCATAGCTATTTCAAAATTTCCTCTTGCAACTAAGCCTTTTACACTGCCATTAGCCCACTTACTTGGCAATGCTGGCAGTAATTGTATTTCGTTCAATTGGCTTTGTACTAGCATTTCTGTAATGCCAGATGTTGCACCAAAATTACCATCAATTTGAAAGGGTGGGTGAGTGTCAAACAGATTATTTAAGGTTGATGTTTTTAGTAGTTCTTGGTACATTTTGTACGAATGATTGCCGTCTAATAATCTTGCCCAAAAGTTAATTTTCCAAGCTTTGCTCCAGCCAGTGCCGCCACCACCACGTATTTCTAAAGTCTTGCGGCTAGCGTTTGCAAAGTTGGTATCAATTAATGGCGAAATTTGATGCCCAGGGTGTAAGCCAAATAAATGAGATACATGTCTATGCTGTGGATCTTCGTCTTCCCAATCGTCAAACCACTCAACCAAATTACCTTTTTTGCCAATTTTTAATGGATTGAGTTTGGCTTGTTTCTCTGCCAATAATTTAGCAAAAGCAGCATCAATACCGAGTGTTTTACTTGCTTCAATCACATTGCTAAAAAGATCCCAAATTATTTCCATATCCATGGCAGATGCAATGGTTACCATGCCTTTAAAACCGTTAGGATGCAGGTATACATTTTCTGGTGAAGTAGAGGGTGCAGTTACTAAAACATTATTCTTTTCTATCAACCAATCAACACAAAATTCTGCGGCAGATTTCATTAGAGGGTAAGCGGTATCTCTTAAGAATTTTTTATGGTTGGTAAATAAATAATGCTCGGTAGTGGTTCAAAATGTATGCTGTTGAATTTGCAAGTAATTTGTGTAACTATAAACGTCATTGCGAGGCACGAAGCAATGTTATTTTGCACCTAGACTGCTTCGTACCTCGTAGTGACGGCCACCAACTTTTTATAGAGCATACATTTTGAATCAGTACCTAATGCTCGTATAAATGCTGACTTAACCAAGGACTACCCATGGCCCAATTGGCCCATTTTGGGTCGCCACCACCTTCTCCTACAGGATTAGTTTGTGCCCACATATCGCTATTGTGATGCACCGCCCAGCCACGCATATTGTAATAACTCTTTGCTGTAGCTGTGCCATTTTTTGCCAAGCGTTGTATTTGCTGCATTAATGGTATGGTCATTTCATCTAGGTTGCATTGCTCGGCTAACCAATAGTTCATTTGTAAGTTAATATTGGTGGTGTAATTGCTTCGCCAAGATGGTCTAATTTGCTCACACCAAATACCTTGTAAGTTGGCAGGAAAACCGCCTGGTCTAGATGAAGAAATTAACAAGTATCTACCAAACTGAAAATATAATTCTTCTAAGCCAAAATCTTCTTTGCCATCTTTGTAAAGTTGCAATCTTTTGTCGGTTGGTAGGTTTATTTCTGGCTGATTATTGATTGATAAATCTAAACGATTGAAGAAATTGGTATAATCTTTTACGTGAGTAGTTTTTATCGTTTGGTATTGTTTTAATGAAGCCAAATTTAGGTATTTTAAGTCTTCAGCTACTTCATCTTTGCCATCTTTATCAGGGCATTTATCTATACCATTAAAGCTGGTTGCAGCCGATACAATTACATAAGCTTCAGTGGCATTATAGATGTTTAATAAACTATCGGTAGAAACTGCACCATCAAGTATTTACAACACGTACACGCATTTCGTAACGCATACCATTGCAACTATTTTCATCTGTAAATACAATGAGTTTTGGGCTTCTTTTTTCATCGTTGGTAATACGTGCCTTGCCCTTTAAAATCAAATCTTTATTGCCTTCGGTAAATGTTTTAAATGCCAATTCATTGTTTACCTTAAACGACACTGAAAGGGCATTTTTCTTGCTTGATGTTAGCTTAATAATCATCACTTGGTCTGGTGCAGAGGTAAAATATTCTCTTGTATAACCAACACCATTAATGGTAAATTTTGTTGTGGCAATTGCATTCGCAATAACTAAACTTCTATAATAATTAGTGGCTTCGCCAATGGCGTTTTGCTTAATAGTAATATTGCCTAATGGCTGATACATTTGAGTATTAGGCCCTTGCATTTTGCGTAGTAATTTCACCGCTTGGCCAATGCTATCTTTAAACAATGCTTCACGTACTTGCGGTAAATATTTTGGTGCTTCTGGGTTAGGATTTGGGTTCATAAGTCCGCCCGTCCAAAGCGTTTGCTCGTTCATTTGCAGCAACTCTTCTTTCACTCTGCCAAATATCATTGCTCCCAATCTGCCATTGCCTATTGGTAAGGCTTCATTCCAATCTTTAACAGGTTTATCGTACCAAAGCGTGTAGTTATTTTTCGTTTGTGCAGATGATTTAAGCGAAAAAGTTACAAGTAATAAAAGGCTCAATATCGGCATTACAAGCAATCGTGTTTTCATTAGCAAAGTTTTAAAAGGCAATTGTGTTAGAATGAAAATCGGTGATATTTTTGAGCTACCCGTCCTGTGGTGTCATGTTTTATCGGGAAGCTGGATTCATATAACTCCGCTAGTTCTTTGCTCGCTCATATTGTAAAGGCCAAGTAATTTCTACGCCTAAAGCTTTGGCTGCATGAATAGGAAAATATGGGTCACGCAATAATTCTCTTGCAAAAAATATCAAGTCTGCTTGTTGGTTTTGTAAAATATTTTCAGCTTGCTCGGCAGATGTAATAAGTCCAACTGCACCTGTTGCAATGCCGGCTTTTTGCTTAATTGTTGCAGCAACTGGCACTTGATAACCTGGCACCAAAGGTATTTTTACATGCGGAATATTGCCACCCGTTGAGCAGTCAATTAAGTCAACACCTTTTTGTTTTAAAACTAATGCTAACTTAACAGAATCATTTTCTGTCCAAGCACCTTCTGTCCATTCGGTAGCTGAAATACGCACAAACAAAGGACTTTCGGCTGACCAAACCGTGTTAACTGCATCAATTATTTCAATTAAAATTCTAATTCTATTTTCAAATGTACCGCCATAATCGTCGTTGCGTTTATTGCTAAATGGCGATAAAAATTCGTGCAACAGATAACCATGCGCTGCGTGAATTTCAAGCACTTCGTATCCTGCTTTCAAAGCTCTTACAGCAGCATTTTTAAAGTCATTAATTACTTTGTTAATGCCTTCTGTTGTTAGTGCATCGGGTGCGTTGTCAGCTTCGTTAAATGGGATGGCACTTGGTGCTACGACTGTCCAGCCATTGTTGGCTTCGGATAATTGCCTTTTGTTGTTGCTCCATGGGGCATCGAAACTTGCCTTACGACCAGCATGAGCCAATTGAATACCCGCAACGCTGCCATTTGCTTTTATGAATGTTGTGATTGTTTGTAGTTTTTCAATGTGCTCATCTTTCCAAATGCCTAAATCCTCGTTGGTAATTCTTCCTTCGGGCGAAACGGCCGTAGCTTCTTGAATAACCAAACCTGCACCACCAACGGCTCTGCTGCCAAGATGTACCAAATGCCAATCAGTTGCAAAGCCATCAATTGCGGAATATTGGCACATTGGCGACACAACAATTCTGTTTTTAAAAGTGGTATTCTTTATAGTAAATGGAGAAAATAATAATGCCATTGGTTAAGATTTAATGCGTTTAACTCTTGTAAATTTTATCTTGCTGTGAAGATAGAAATGACTTAGTATTAAAGTGATTGCAGATAGATGAGAGGTTTTTGAGTAGCGGAATTTTTGCATTTTTTGTTATTTAAAATTACTGTAACCAAAGCCCACCAAAGTATCTAACCGATGCGTGGTGCGACGCATATAATGCTGAATAGGACTACAAAAGCTAGCTTCTAAAAACCTTCTTTTATTGTAAGAACATGCTACTATAGCTTTGCCCAAACTTTTCTTAAAAAAAGCTGTTAATTAATTATGTCTTATTCATCGTTAGAAAGCTGTTTACTTGATTTAGAAAAGCATGGTCAACTTGTGCGTATAAAAGAAGAAGTTGACCCATATTTAGAGATGGCAGCAATTCATTTACGGATGTACGAAGCCAAAGGGCCAGCCATTTTATTTGAAAATGTAAAAGGCTCAAAATTTAGAGCCGCATCTAACATATTTGGCACATTAGAAAGGAGCAAATTCATTTTTAGAGATACTTTTAAATTGGTGCAGCAATTGATTGATTTAAAAGGTAATCCGATGGAAGCTTTGAAGCACCCATTTCAAAATATGCAAACTGGTTTGGCTGCTCTGAAAGCCTTGCCTTTAAAGAATCCTATTAGCAAGCCTGTCCTTTATCAACAAATAAATATTTCCGATTTACCATTAATTCAGCATTGGCCAATAGATGGTGGTGCATTTGTAACCTTACCGCAAGTATACACAGAAGATGCTGATAAGCCAGGCATTATGCAATCAAATTTGGGTATGTATCGTATTCAATTAACGGGAAATAATTACGAACTAAATAAAGAAATTGGTTTGCATTATCAGTTGCATCGTGGCATCGGTGTGCATCAAACAAAAGCCAATAAAAGAGGTTTGCCACTGAAAGTGAGTTGCTTTGTTGGAGGGCCGCCAAGCCATACATTATCGGCTGTAATGCCTTTGCCAGAAGGCATTAGCGAAATGACATTTGCTGGGGTAATTGGTGGCAGAAGATTTAGATATACATACCAAGATGGCTTTGCAATTAGTACCGATGCTGATTTTGTAATTACTGGGGAAGTTTACCCTAATGACAATAAACCCGAAGGGCCATTTGGTGATCACTTGGGTTATTACAGTTTGCAGCACGATTTTCCTTTGATGAAAGTGCATAAAGTGTATGCGAAAAAAGATGCTATTTGGGCTTTTACAGTTGTAGGAAGACCGCCACAAGAAGATACCAGTTTTGGTGAGTTAATACACGAATTAACCTGTGCTGCTATACCGCAAGAAATACCAGGCTTAAAAGAGGTTCATGCAGTTGATGCTGCTGGTGTGCATCCATTATTGCTTGCCATTGGTAGTGAGCGTTACACGCCTTATGCACAAACAAAGCAACCTGCTGAAATATTAACCATTGCCAACCATATTTTAGGTACTGGTCAGTTAAGTTTGGCCAAATTTTTATTTATTACTGCTGATGATACAAATCAATTAACTACTCATAATGTGCAGCACTTTATGGAGTATTTGTTAGAAAGAATTGACTTGACAAGAGATGTTCATTTTTACACAAATACAACAATGGATACGCTCGATTACAGTGGAACAGGTTTAAATACAGGTAGTAAAGTGGTATTTGCTGCCTACGGTGAAAAGAAAAGAGAATTGTGTAAGGATGTGCCACAATGCTTAAAGGAACTGCAAGATTTTCATAATCCGCAAGTAGCAATGCCAGGCGTAATTGCATTGCAAGCAAATAAGTTTACTACTTATGAAGCTGCACATAAAGAAATGGAAGCCCTAAATCAGCAACTAGCAACTAGTAACCAGCAACTTACTAATGTTCCTTTCATCATTATTTGCGATGACACCCCTTTTGTAGCCGAGCGTATTGGAAATTATTTATGGGTAACTTATACTCGTTGCAACCCAAGCCACGATATTTATGGTATTAATTCATTTTCCGAAAACAAACATTGGGGCTGCCGCGGTTCATTGGTAATTGATGCCCGAATTAAACCGCATCATGCACCACCAGTAGAAAAAGTGCCTGTAATAGAAAAAAAAATAGACAGGCTATTTGAGAAGGGTGGTAGCCTTTATGGTATTATTTAATGTTAAAAAATAATATAACGGCAACCTACAACGTGTTAAAAATTGATTACCCCTAGCTTAAATGGGTTATTGTTATGAATATAGCTGTTACATTACAATTCGTTAAACAATATCAACCAACTGGCTCTGCTACTTGAAACTATTGTTTACTATTAAAACAGTTACATAAATGAAGATAACAACATTTAACAAAATTGCTTTTTTGGCAATACTTACAGTTATAGGAATTAGCCATACTTCTTTTACAAAGAAAAAAGTTACTCCAACTAAAGTAAACACAGTTACTAAAGCCATTGATTCTTCAAAATGGTTATTGTACGATAGTTTACAGTTGGGTGCAAAAGGCTTATCTAAAGATGCTTATAGTTATGCGTTAGTAGGATATAACAAGCTTTTGGAAACTGGGAAGTTGAAGAATAATGAAATACTTACTATTATTGACTTTAGCTTGCCATCAACTGCAAAAAGACTCTTTGTTATTGATATGAAGCTAGGAACAATTTTGTTCAATACATTGGTTTCGCATGGCAGAAATTCGGGTACTGATATGGCCAATGCTTTTTCTAATGATATGAATAGTTTTAAGAGCAGTCTAGGGTTTTATCTTACTAGCGAAACCTACATGGGCAAACATGGTTTATCTATGCGGTTAGAAGGCGAGGAAAAAGGCATTAATGACAATGCCATAAATAGAGGTATTGTAATGCACAGTGCTGAGTATGTAAATGAAGATTTAATACGTTCACAAGGTTATATTGGCAGAAGCCAAGGTTGCCCTGCTGTTCCACCAGCATTGCATAAAGCAATTATTGAAAAAATAAAAAATGGCAGTTGTTTATTGATGTATAGCCCTGTAAAATACTACACTGCAAAGTCTACTTTTGTAGAAAACAATAAGTCTGCTTAAAAATAAACCTCGGAGGTATTGAGACTTCCAAGGTTAGATAATATTCAGAATACTGAAAAGTAATTAGTAAATCAACTACAACATGGTATGATAATAGGTTAAAAAAGGTTAGTGAACTTGATGTCACTAACCTTTTTTGATTGATTCAATTGCTATTTCCTAAAAACTGCTGTTGTAAAATAAAATTATTTAATTCTTAAGTTGAGAAATACAATTAAATAGGATTTGTAAACATTTTTTTAGCTACTTCTGCATCGTGACCATAAATATCATCTCTGAAATTTAGTATGCCATTTTCATCAACCCATGCTGTGTAATAAGTAATTAAAACAGGTATAGGTTTCTTTAATTCCACATGCTTTTCTGTGGTGGCATCCATAGCTTCTTTTATTTTTTCTTCTGGCCAATTTATATCGTCACGTAATAGGTAATTAGCCATTTTTACCGGGTCTTGTAAACGAATACAGCCATGGCTAGCAGCTCTGTTATCATTATTAAATAAACTTTTAGAAGGGGTGTCATGAAAGTAAATATCAAAATCGTTTGGAAACAAAAATTTCACTTTACCCAATGCATTTTTACCACCTGGTTTTTGTCTAATATCTGGGATATTACCACCACTCACAATTTCCATATTTTCTTCTGCTAAATAGTTGCTATTCTTAGCCATTTTAGGTAAAAGTTCTTTCTTAACAATACTTGAGGGAACGTTCCAATAAGGTGCAAAAACCACCTCGCTAAGTTTACCAGTAAAGATTACAGTGCTATGCCCTTCTTTACCAACTACTACATCCATTTCAAAAGCTTCTTTACTACCATCATAAACATGAATCCTAAATTCAGGGATGTTGCAGATAATCAAATTACCACTTTCGCTTTCTGGTAACCAACGCATTCTATCAATATTTATCAATAATTGTTCAAGCCTTTTTGGTGCGGGAATATTTAGTTGGGTAATTAATGGTTGTGTAATAATACCATCAGGTTTTATACCTACACTTGCTTGATATTTTTTTACAGCACCAACTAAAAGGGTATCAAATACAGCAGTAGTATCGGCTTGGGCTAATTCGCCGGTTATATTTAAGCGTTTTTTTATGGATACAATTACAGCATCCTCATTACCCATTTTATAAGTTTTTTTATTAGCAGTAATAGTTTGCCAGCCACCTTTTTTAACGATGTCTAAATATTTTACTAATTGACTTTTTAATGATTTATACGAGTCATTGGCGGCTTCGTAATTGTTATTGGTACCTTTTTGTTGCACCAGCGAATCTGCTAAAACTGCAATACTGCCTTTCGTTTTTGGAATAATAGCCTCTAAATCTTTACGCTTAAAAGTGCCTTTATCATAGTTTTTCAACATTGATTGTATGAAGTACTTTGTAAGGCCTAATTCAATTGCTACAATTTTTTTATCAGTTGGGTTTATCACCACACTATCTTCTTCTGCAAACAAAGGCTTCATTATTTTTTTAAATTGCTTATCCACGATGGATGTATCGTTTTGAAAGCTTAATAAATTCCAGAAGCTGCGTGCCTGTTCCGTCAATCCATCACTACTAAACCAAGCAAACTCATAGTTGCGTTGGTTGTAAAAACTATGCATTCTGTCTGCTAAATCAACATCTGAAGAGTCTTTATCAATAAAATTATTTACTGATAAAGTATCTACAAAAATGTCGTTGTAAGCGTTTGCGGTAGTGATACTTATTTCTCGTTTAGCGATTTTTTCTGACCTGCTACTTTTTGTGTTGCAAGCTGTAATTGCAATTAATGCAACGATTGTAATGGGGATTATTTTTTTCATGGGGAAAAATACATAAAAAGCATACCACAAAACCCAATCCCCAATTTTTAGATTACAACTAGTTAAGCCACTTCTACCCAGGTATGATCTGCCAATAACCTCACAGATGCTAAAAATTGTTTAAAAGGGCCATTACCACCCCATTCTTTTGGGGAAACAAGCGATAGCATATGTGTGCCATCTCTTTTTTCGTATAAATGATAAGTATGCCCAATTTGTGGTTTAAAACGAAGCATGGCTTCGTATATCATCAAACTCAATTCTTTACGTTTATTTATTTCTTGGGCTTGCCTGGCCAATAGTTCAATTTGTTGTTTTATTTGATCTAACTGCATATTAGTTTGCTCTTCCATGGCACTTAAAGCTTTGTGCTTAATCATGCCTTCTTTGGTGGGTCTAATAGCAACACTACCAGCACTTGATGCGTAAGGTAACACACTCATCTGTTTATGGTAAATCTCAATATTAGTAAAGGGTTCAGCATTATCAAAGCCGTTATGTGTTACCTTCATATAACCGTTTGCTAATATCTCATTCGTTACTTCTAACACCAATTTCTCATCTTTAAAAAACAAGGTTTTTATAGTTGACGCATTGGTAATTTCTGATTGAATAGTATCTGCCAAATCTTGGTTATCAAAAGGTTGTTTTTCACCATTTGGGTTAACGTTGTATTGAGCATAAAACGCATCATTGGTAATGCTTACCCAATTTGTGCTAATACTTAATTGCTTGCCATTGTTTACGCTTTCTATTTTGTAATTACCACTTTTTGGTGAAATACCAAATGCAAAATCACATTTTTCGGGAAATAGCTGCCACGAGGCTAAAAAGTTGTAGGCTTGTACCATAATATTTGTATAACGTTAAACGGAAATAAAGGTTGAGTTTCACACAAAGAAACTAAGGACACGAAGCACACAAAATATTTCCAATTCGGATTTGCGAACGTAATATTCTTCGCTGTTTATCGGCAAATTTTCTGAATTTGCACATTTTCATATTTAAGCATCTGCACATTTAAGCATCTGCACATTCTTTCCCCTTCTCAACATTATGGCTTATAGAAATGTTATTGCTTTGCAATAAATAATATTTTTACAACGTTCTTACACAGTATTATAAAAAAGTTTTATATGGTTGAATTACCGGTTGTACCAAAAGAAAATATCCAAGAAACTATCTTGAAAAAACCAAACTGGTTACGGGTAAAACTGCCAATTGGCGAAAGCTATAAGCACGTTCGTAACCTTGTTGATGATTATAAATTACATACTATTTGCGAGAGTGGCAATTGCCCAAATATGGGTGAATGTTGGGGTGCTGGTACGGCCACTTTTATGATTTTGGGTAATGTTTGCACTCGTAGTTGTGCGTTTTGTGCCGTGGCAACTGGTAGGCCAGATGCGGTTGATTGGGATGAGCCACAACGTGTTGCCGAAGCTATTAATTTGATGAAAGTAAAACACGCTGTTATTACTAGCGTGGATAGAGATGAATTGAAAGATGGCGGTTCTATTATTTGGCACAATACTATTAAGGCAGTAAAAGCCTTAAACCCAACTACAACTTTAGAGACATTGATTCCTGATTTTAGAGGATTTGAAGATCAAATTCAACGCATTATTGATGCTGCGCCAGAAGTTGTAAGTCACAATATGGAAACAGTAGAACGCAATACTCGCAAGATTCGTATTCAAGCAAAATACCACCGCAGTTTAGAAGTATTACGATTGCTAAAAGTAGGTGGCATGCGTACCAAAACGGGTATGATGCTTGGCATTGGCGAAACAAAAGACGAAGTGGTTGAAACCATAAAACATTTGGTAAATGTTGGTTGCGATGTGCTAACGCTTGGGCAATATTTACAGCCTACCAAAAAACATTTGCCAGTATTAAGATATGTTCACCCAGACGAGTTTGCCGAATTAAGAGAAATTGGATACGAGTTAGGTTTTGATTATGTAGAAAGTGGGCCATTGGTTAGAAGTTCTTATCATAGCGAAAAACACGTTTTTAAAGGTTACGGCAGAGCCAAATGGATGGAAGAAAAAGAGATGAAAGAAGCGGTATAAATTATATTCAACTGCTTGTAATAATAAAAAATCCACGGTTTTAGAGCGTGAATTTTTTTGTTTCATTTTTTTAGTAATTGGGAAATTTATCCATCAATTTACATCCATTTTTTATATCCCAACCAAAAACAGAAGTGCCATTAGTAATAAACATAAAAGCTACGGGTAATGCCATATTGTATCGAAGAATTTGTTTTAAAACACTTTCATCCAATGCTACTTCTATAGCTTTGCATTCTATCATTAGCCAAGGTTGGTGTTGTTGGTTGTAAATAAGAATATCAAATCGTTTCTTTAATTCTCCCAGTTTTAATTCTTTTTCAATAGCTATTAAACTGGTAGGATACTGTAGTGTTTGCACCAAATATTGTAGCATATTTTGCCTTACCCATTCTTCGGGTGTTAGCCTTACCCATTGCTTTCGTAACTCATCAAAAATCAATTCCTTACCTGCCTCACCTCTAATTTTAAAGTCAAATGTGGGGTATGCAACTTTTATCATCCAATAAAAGTAAAAAGTTTATTTTTACAAAAGCCCTTTTTTGAAGGACTGTAAATATTTAGATTATGAAAACGAGAGAGGACATTGTAAATAATTGGTTGCCACGTTATACTGGTGAAGTTTTGGAAAATTTTGGGGAGTATATTTTACTTACCAACTTTAGCAATTATGTAGAATTGTTTGCCAAATGGCATAAGGTAGAAGTGATTGGAAAAGACCGACCGTTTCAATGTGCAACTGCCGAAGGAATTACCATTATAAATTTTGGTATGGGCAGTCCAGGTGCAGCCACCGTTATGGATTTGCTGAGTGCCATTTCACCAAAAGCTGTACTGTTTTTAGGGAAATGTGGGGGACTTAAAAAACGTAATAAAATTGGTGATTTGATTTTACCAATTGCAGCTATAAGAGGCGAGGGAACAAGTAATGATTACTTTCCTGCTGAAGTGCCAGCCATGCCAGCGTTTGCTTTGCAAAAAGCCATTTCTACAACTATTCGAGACCATAAAACCGATTATTGGACGGGTACTGTTTACACCACTAACCGACGTGTTTGGGAGCATGATGACCATTTTAAATTACACCTACAAAGGGTGCGTGCCTATGCCATTGATATGGAAACGGCCACCATTTTTATAGTTGGCTTTTACAATCATATTCCTACTGGTGCATTATTGCTAGTAAGTGATAGTCCGATGGTACCAGAGGGTGTAAAAACCGAAGCCAGCGATAAAAAAGTAACCTCAAAATTTGTAGATAGACATTTAAAAATTGGTATCGACTCGTTAAAGCAGTTGATTAACAACGGGGCAACGGTAAGGCATTTGAAGTTTTAATGGATAATTGGAATATGTAAGGTTAACGTAGTTTATTAAACCACAATTTCAAACAAGCAACAATTTGGTTCTATTTGATAGTGTGCAGGCAGGTTTGTTGTATTTGTAAGTTTAAATATTCCCAGAAAAGTAAAACCTGATTTTGTATAGTGCTCAATGAGTTTAGTATTATTTCCAAGGGTATCTAATCTAACATATTTCCTTTTATTTTCAATAGCAAATACTTTTGCCCATTCTACAATCTTCGTAACAAAATTATTGCCTCTGAAATTTGGGTTAGTTGTAATTCTGTGAATATAAATGGCATCTCCACTTTCTTTCTCTTCCCAAATTTCTTTATCGGCTACAGCGATTGTCCAATTACAGGCAATTTCACCGTCACTAACAAGTTTCCATTGCTGACCATTAATAATTTCATTTTCAAGAAATTTTTTTTCAAAAAAAGGCCATACAACCATATTTTTTAATCTTTGAAGTATTCTGGCTTGTTCATACAAATTAAAAACAGCATCCACATCCTCAACTAAGCAACTTGATATTTCCATGCAGTAATTTTTCTTCTTAAAAAGTTAATTCAGCAAAGGATTTACTTCAATAGTGTTTACATCAATATCGCTATAATCTCTTATTTCGTTGTAAATCGTATCACGTTCAATGGGTTGGCGTTTTACTTGTTTTATAAGGGTTACCAATTGTGCTGTATTCATACTTGGGTTTTGTTCTTCGCTGCCAGCCATGCTGTAAATTTTAGTGCTGTCATCAATAGTACCATCAATATCATTTACACCAAAACTTAATGTTAACTGAGCATTTTGCCTGCCTAACATTGGCCAATAAGCTTTTATATGCGAAAAATTATCTAGGTACAATCTTGCTACGGCGTACATTTTCATGTCTTCAATAACTGTGCTTTCTGGTACGCTACTCATGTCGTTATTCTTATTGCGGAATTTCAACGGGATGAAGGTATTAAAGCCACCTGTTTCATCTTGCATTCGCCTTAATCTATCCATGTGATCAATGCGATGCCAATATTCTTCAATATGACCATACAACATGGTAGCATTGCTGTGCATGCCCAATTTGTGAGCAGTTTTATGAATATCCAACCAACCGTCAGCATTTACTTTATCATCACAAATTTGTGTACGAATATCAGGATGAAAAATTTCTGCACCACCCCCTGGTAAAGAGTCTAAACCAGCTTCGTGAGCCATTTTCATACCTTCCTCTGTGGTAACTTTTGCTTTACGAAACATATAATCCAGCTCAACTGGCGTAAAGCCTTTAATGTGTAATTCTGGCCGGTGTGCTTTAATGGTTTTTAGCAATTCAATAAAAAAAGCCAAGTTTAATTTGGGATGAACACCACCTACAATATGCACTTCGGTAACAGGTTTGCCATCGTAACTTTTTACAATGTGCATCATCTGTTCAATGCTTAATTCCCAGCCTTCCTCACGATGAGCATACAATTGTGAGTAAGCACAAAATTTACAACTGAACACGCAAACATTAGTAGGCTCAATATGAAAATTACGGTTGAAGTACGTTTTATTGGCATGCCTTTCTTCTCTTACAAAATTTGCTAAGGTACCCAAATATGATAGTGACCCTTTTTGAAAAAGGATAACGCCATCATCATAACTAATACGCTGCTTATTAATTATTTTATTTCCAATGCGTTGTAAATCTTCATCTTTTGTAGCTGCAACCAACTGTGCGGCATCATGTAACACGGTCATCATATTTTATCAAATTAAGTGTGTAAAATTAGCATTTGTTGCTTGTAGAAAATGTTGTTTTTGTAGGGCAATTGATTATGTGATAGCTATTTACAGAAATTATTTATCTACTTTAATTGCAATTAATAACAGGGTAGCAAGGCTTTAGTTTGAAATAATTCGTAAATCACTGTGATAAAATTATAATAAACCATTATTAGTTGCGTGCAGCAAAACCAAGCGTTTTATGTTCTTTAATATTGCTGACAAATGTGTGGTTGCACCTTTTAAGTTGGCTAGATTATTTCATCAAAAGCTAATAATTGAAAACTACTTAATTTACAGCACAATTTATAATGATAATGATGCATAAAGGAAGGCTAATTTTAGGGATATTGGTACTGCTTTTAACAAGCACTACAAGCTTCTCTCAATTTAGAAAATACTCAAACGAATTTTTAAATATTGGTGCTGGTGCAAGAGGGTTGGGCATGGGTGGGGCTCAAATTGCAAGCGTAAACGATGCTACCGCTGGATATTGGAATCCTGCCGCTTTAGCCAATATTACTGATCATCCGCAATTGAGTTTAATGCACGCAGAATACTTTTCTGGTATTGCTAAATACGACTTTGGGGCATTGGCTTTACCCACAAAAAATGGCAATAAAACCTTAGGAATTTCCGTGCTACGTTTTGCAGTTGATGATATTCCTAATACATTGTATTTAGTAGAACCCGATGGCTCAATTAACTATAATAATATCTCTACTTTTTCTTCTGCCGATTATGCTTTTTTGCTAAGCTATTCTCAAAAATTAAAAGATGATGGCGATACAAAATTGACGGTTGGTGGTAATGCAAAAATTATTTACCGCAAGGTGGGCAGTTTTGCACAGGCTTGGGGTTTTGGGTTTGATGTGGGTATTCAATTACAAAAAAAGCATTGGCGTTTAGGGGCTGTTTTACGAGATGCTACCACTACTTTTAATGCTTGGAGCTTCACTTTTAGCGAACGAGAAAAAGAAGTGTTGTACTTAACCAATAACGATATTCCTGTAAAAAGTACCGAAATGACCGCCCCAAGATTGGTAATTGGAACAGGTTATAATTTCGAGTTTAACCCTAAGTTTCATTTGCTGGCAGAAGCTAATTTGAATTGTACTTTTGATGGCAAACGCAATACAGTCATCAGTTCTAGTGCTGTAAGCATCGACCCAAATGTTGGTGTAGAAGCTAACTTTAATAACAATCTTTTTTTGCGTGGAGGTATCTCAAATTTTCAACAGGCTTTAAGTGATGGCGATACCCTCAACCAAAAAAAAATTTGGATTTATCAGCCTAGTATTGGTGCTGGGTTTAGGTTTGGTAATGTGGCCATAGATTATGCATTTACAAATTTGGCCAATCAATCAAACTCGCTATACACCCATATTTTTTCGTTAAAAATAGATTTGGTAAGGAAGGAAAAACCATAATAATTAACACACTCCATGCGTAAAATATTTTTCTTTTTTTTATTGTTAATAGCTTCAAAATTGGTGGCACAGCCATTGAATAATGAATGGATTGATTATAGTAAAACCTACTACAAATTTAAAGTTGGTAAAACGGGTTTGTACAGGATAAACCAAGCGACATTAGCAAGTATTAACCTGCAAAATATAAGTGCCAATCAATTTCAATTATGGCGAAATGGTAAGCAAGTAGTTTTGTACACAAGTATCGCTACTGGCGTTTTTGGGGCAAATGATTATATAGAATTTTGGGGCGATAAAAACGATGGTAAGGCAGATAAAAATTTATACCGTGACCCATCTTTTCAAGTAAGCGACAAAGTGAGTTTGCAAACAGATACGGCGGTCTTTTTTTTAACCGTAAATACTGTTCTGAATCAAAACCTTCGTTACGCATCTGCCATAAATGATGTTGCTAATAATACATTATCGCCAGACGCTTATTTCATTTACAACCAACGTTACAATTTTACAGATATAATCAACCGTGGTTATGCAATTAATGCTGGTGAAAATGTTTATTCATCATCGTACGATAATGGTGAATTTTGGAGTAGTAGAGAAGTGCAAGCAGGTATGCCATATACGTTGCTAATTGGCAATTTGTATGCAGCAAATGTTTCGGTGCCAAGTATTTTGAATACAGCTTTTGCAGCCAACGCTGCTAAAAATAGAAACATTCAATTGCGGTTAAACAATACTTTATTAATTGATCAAACAATCAATGGTTTTACAACTGTTTCAGCAAATAATAACAATGTTTCGTTAAGTGGTTTAACCAATAGTGCGGATAATTTTAACCTTAAATTAGTTACTACCGATAGCTTTGATAGGGTAGTGTGTGCTTATATAGAATTGAAGTATCCACGCCAGTTTAATTTTGGCGGTTCTAGTAATTTCTCTTTCACATTGGCAGCATCAGCAATTGGTAATTTTTTAAATATTAGCAACTTTAATTTAGGTTCATTTGTACCAGTTTTATATGATGTTACAAATAACCTTCGTTACCTCGCAAATACTGCAACAGCAGGGGTTGTGAAGTTTGCTTTGCCTGCATCTGAGGCAGAAAGAAATTTTGTTTTGGTTAGTGAAGATGCAGCCAACATCAATATTATCACCAGCTTGCAACAACGCAATTTTATCAATTTTTCTAACACTACTAACCAAGGCGATTATTTGATTATTTCCAACAAAATTTTAATGACTGGCTCTAATCCTGTTGAACAATATAGGCAGTACCGTAGC
Source organism: Chitinophagales bacterium (assembly GCA_043758365.1). Taxonomy (GTDB): domain Bacteria; phylum Bacteroidota; class Bacteroidia; order Chitinophagales; family Chitinophagaceae; genus Parasediminibacterium. Next base: position 16,953 of record JAYVNQ010000118.1, on the reverse strand, counting down.
AGTGTAGTTGGGGGCAATTACAATGCTAAAATTTACGATATTGACGAGTTGGTAGATCAGTTTGCATATGGGATAAAAAAGCACCCACTGAGCATTAAGAACTTCATTCGCCTAGCCAGGCAAAGCTTTGCTAAACAACCAAGTGCGTTATTTTTAATTGGCAAAGGAGTTACTTACGATGCTTATCGGGTAAATGAATCTTCACCTTATGCAGATAGGCTAAACCTTATACCAACTTGGGGTTGGCCAGCTTCTGATAATCTATTGGTATCGGCAGATTTAACGCCAGTGCCTTCTATAAATATTGGCAGGTTGTCTGTTGCAAACCAACAAGAAATAATAGATTATCTACAAAAGGTAAAAGACTTTGATGCACAAGCCACATCAACAGACCAAACAATTGCTAGTAAAGCTTGGATGAAGAAAATGATGCATGTTGCAGGTGCTAACGATCAATCTTTAGATGATTTATTGACTTATTATTTAAAAAGCTACGAGAATATTATTAAGGATACTTTATATGGTGCAACGGTTACTACGTTTAATAAAACAAGTGCCAGTGCCATTTCTACAACAAGTGCATTGATAAATAATTTGTTTTCAAATGGTATTAGTATGCTTAGTTATTTTGGGCATTCTGCTGCCACTGCATTAAGCTTTAATCTTAACGATCCAAGCGATTATCATAATGCAGGGAAGTATCCCATGTTTTTAGTTAATGGGTGCAGTGCAGGTAATTTTTTCGATTTTGATACCACTAGAACATTTATCATTTCATCGTTGGCAGAAAAGTTTGTATCGGCTCAAAACCTTGGTGCCATTGGTTTTATTGGTACTACACACTTTGGACTGACTACTTATTTAGATACTTATTCTAACTCATTTTATAGGTCGCTGAGCAATGCAGGTTATGGTAAGCCTGTTACCAAAAATATGTTGGATGGAATTATTGGATTAAAAAATGCTTCGGCAAATTTTAGTGATTATTTTTCCAGAACACATGCTGAACAAACCGTTTTAAATGGTGATCCAGCCATTGTAATTTATGCCGCTGCGAAGCCTGATTTTATAGTTGAAGATGCACAAGTAAGTATTAGTCCAACGGTACTCTCGGTAAATGATAATCAATTTACTCTTAAAGCCTATTTATACAATATTGGCAAAGCCACAGGCGATTCAGTATCTGTTTTAATTAAACGTCAATTTCCCGATGGCTCAACGGTAAATATTTTTAACCAAAAAATTAAAAGCATCCGCTACATAGATTCTGTTTCGTTGATAGTTCCAATTATTGCAACGAGAGATAAAGGCACTAACAATATTATCATAAGCATTGATAATGATAATAAATACGACGAACTAAATGAACTTAACAATACCATTACGAAGTCGTTTGTAATTTTTGATGATGGGGTTACAGCAGTATATCCTTTAAACCATGCTATTGTTACAAAACCATCTATAAAAGTAGTTGCATCAACTGCCAATCCACTAAGTCCACTTCGTAATTATATTATGGAAATGGACACGACCGAGTTGTTTAATTCATCTTTTAAAATAACTAAAAACCTAGCTTCAGTTGGTGGTGTTTTAGAGTTTGATCCTTCCATAACATTTAAAGATAGCAGCGTTTATTATTGGCGTGTTGCTCAAGTGCCAGCAAGTGGCCCTTATATTTATAGCAATAGTAGTTTTATCTATTTGGCCAATGGTAGTGCGGGTTTCAACCAATCTCATATTTATCAACAAACACATAACACGTTAAATAAATTAAGTATTGATACGTTGAAACGTCAGTATAATTTTACATTAAATCCAACAAAAATTACTGTTCGAGATGCCGTATATCCTTATGGTAGCGATGCAGAAATAAACTATTCGGTTGCTTATAATGATAATCTAAATCCACAAATTAAAGGTGCCTCTTATAGGCAAAGCAATGTAACATTCAACGTATTAGATTCTCTATCATTAAAACCATTATTTAACAGCAATATTGGTGAAGCAGGTCAATACGGTTCTTTACCTTATGTGGCAAATCAAACTGGCAGAGAATACGATTTTGCTTTTGCAGCAAACACAGTTGCTGATAGGAAAAAGGCAATGGATTTTATGGATAATATTATTCCTATTGGTTCGTATGTTGTTGTTCGGTCAATGATTATTGAAGCACTCGGCTACTATTTTGCAAGCGATTTAAAACAAGATGAATCTATTTATGGGGCAGGAAATTCCTTGTACCATCGGCTTAAAAATGCTGGGTTTGCAAGTATCGATTCCTTTAACAGACCTCGTAGTTTTGTATTTATTTACCGGAAAGGTAATAATGGGTTTACACCAGTTTATAAATTATCTGATAGTCAATTTGACAAAGTAATTTTAGATGCGGTTGTTACTCTATCACAAAGCAGCGGTACTATTTTATCTCCAAAATTTGGGCAAGCTGCTAAGTGGAAACAATTGATAATAGCAGGTAATAGAACCGACGCTTTTGATGTGGTAAAATTGCAAGTATTAGGTACTAAAACCAATGCTACAATTGCCGATACCTTATTTACCCTTAACGAAACCCAAACGCCTTTTGATATCAGTAGCATTAACGCTGCAACTTACCCTTATTTGCAATTATTTTTAACCGTAAGCGATACTGCTAAACTAACCCCTTACCAGTTGCGTTATTGGCGTTTGCTGTACGATGCTGTGCCTGAAGGTGCCATTGCTCCTAACATAAAATATACGTTTAAAGATACGCTTGAAGCTGGCGAAAATCTAAACATCGCTTTGGCTTTTAAAAATATTAGCGAGGTGAGTTTTAGCGATAGTATTGTTGTAAAATTACAAGTGTTAGATAAAAGCAACACTACTACAACCCTTGCTGCTACTAAGTTAAAGAAGCTAATTGCTGGCGATACCACATTGGTTATAGCCAACATTAACACGCAAAATTTTACTGGTAACAATACATTATTGGTAGATGTAAATCCTAATAATAGTCAGCCTGAACAATACCATTTCAATAATTTTGTGTATAAGAATTTCTTTGTAAAAGGCGATGCTATTAAGCCTTTGTTGGATGTAACATTTGATGGGTTGCATATATTAAACAACGATATTGTATCAGCCAAACCGGCGGTTCGCATTAAGCTAAAAGATGAGTCTAAATTTTTGGCATTGGATGATACAGCTTTGGTAACGGTGCAGTTGCGTTATCCAGATAATTCACTTCGGAGATATAAATTTAATACCGATACTTTAAGATTTACTGCAGCTAACCTTGCCACTGGCGAAAATGTTGCTACCATTGACTTTGCACCTTATTTGTTAATCGATGGCACTTACGAATTAATAGTTACAGGTAAGGATAAAAGTAGCAACGCATCTGGCACACAAGAATACCGAGTAGCGTTTACGGTTTACAACAAAGCTGCCATAAGTAATGTGTTCAATTATCCAAATCCGTTTACAACTTCTACGGCATTTGCATTCACTTTAACTGGTAGTGTTATTCCACAAAATATTAAAATTCAAGTGCTTACTGTTACTGGTAAAATTGTGAGAGAAATTACAAAAGACGAACTTGGCCCAATTCATATTGGTAACAATATCACACAGTTTAAATGGGATGGTACAGATATGTTTGGTGCAAAATTGGGCAATGGTGTTTACTTGTACAGGGTGGTTACAAACCTTAATGGCAATAGCTTAGAGAAGTTTAACCTACCTGATGGTAGCGGAGGTAAAATTGATACAGATAAATATTTTAAAGCAGGTTATGGAAAGATGTATTTGTTAAGATAGCTTTGCCAACTTATATCTGTAATAAAAGCAGACTTAAAATTTATAAATGAAGCAAGTTGGTATTGGTACAAGGGTTTTGAATTTTTTGGTAGATACTATGTTGGTTGCGTTACTAGCTTTATTGGTTTCTCGTTGGTACAATTGGTATGTATTTTATTTCGGATGGCGTGGCAGAAATTATGCTTGGTTTTTCTGGGCAACATTGTTTGGTTACTATACTTTTTTTGAGAGCATTTTTGCCCGTACACCTGGTAAATTTCTTAGCTACAGTAAAGTAGTAACCCTTAATGGGAAGAAGCCAAACATACTGTGGATATTGCTTCGCAGCCTTGTTCGCCTCACACTAATTGATTTATTTTTTCAGCCTTTTTTAGGTAAGACCTTGCATGATTATTTAAGTAAAACAGATGTGGTGGAAGTGTAGAGTAAATCTTGGGTTTATTAATATTTCCTACTAATTTTTCACTAGATCAAATCAAAATTCCTTCCACCTTTCGCTATTGCATAAACTATCTTCCACCTATTTTTGCCCACTTTAATTAATAGCAGTTTTCCAACTTTTCATTTTTCGCTATTCATTATTCATTACTCACTTTTACATTATGGCAAAAATTGCAATTAATATAGCAACAGGTAGTTTGCAACAGGCAGAGATGATAGTCGGCATTGATTTGGGTACAACCAATAGCTTGGTGGCAATCATTCATCCAGAAACAAAACAGCCAGTAGTTTTAAAGGAATTTAACACCAGTAGTTTGGTGCCTAGCATTATTCATTTTGATAGCCTCGGTAATCCTACCGTTGGCGAAGCAGCAAAATTATATTTAGAAACAGAGCCTCAAAATACCATTTTTAGTGCGAAGCGATTAATGGGCAAAAGCTTTAACGATGTAAAAAACAACGCTGACTTTTTTACGTATAAAGTAATAGATGATAATACTGATAGTCTGGTAAAAGTGCAGATTGGCAATACGTTTTATTCACCCATAGAACTATCTTCTTTTATTTTAAAAGAACTAAAACAACGGGCAGAACATATTTTAAAAACACCTGTTAATAAAGCGGTTATTACTGTGCCAGCTTATTTTAACGATAGTCAACGTCAGGCCACAAGAGATGCCGGAAAACTAGCAGGATTAGATGTGTTACGCATTGTAAACGAACCCACTGCTGCTAGTTTGGCGTATGGGTTAGGTTTAGCAAAAGATGATGAAAAAACCATTGCTGTTTACGATTTGGGTGGCGGCACATTTGATGTATCAATCTTAAAAATAACTAATGGCATTTTTGAAGTATTAAGTACCAATGGCGATACCTATTTAGGTGGGGATGATTTTGATAGAACACTTGTACAGCATTGGTTACAGCAATTGAATATACCGCAAGAGGAACTGAAAAATAACAAGCAATTATCTCAAACATTACGTTTAAAATCTGAGGAAGCCAAGAAGTATTTAAGTGATAACGATAGTTTTAGTACAGAATTAAATGGCAATATTTTATCTATTACTAACACTGAATTTGAAGCTTTGATTAAACCGTTAGTTGATAAGACAATCATCAGTTGTAGCAATGCTTTAAAAGATGCCGATTTAACTATTCAAAATATTGATACCATTGTAATGGTTGGTGGCAGCACAAGAGTGCCTTTTGTAAAAAAATCAGTAAGTGATTTTTTTGGTAAGCCCGTAAACGATTCGGTAAATCCAGATGAAGTAGTGGCTTTGGGTGCTGCCGTTCAAGCGGATATTTTAGCAGGTAATAACAAAGATTTTTTGTTGTTAGATATAACGCCGTTAAGCCTTGGCATTGAAACGATGGGCGGTTTAATGGACGTATTAATCCCTAGAAATTCTAAAATACCAAGCAAAGTTGGAAGGCAATATACAACCCATAAAGATGGCCAAAGTGGGATGCGGATTTCGGTGTTTCAGGGCGAACGTGATTTAGTAAAAGACAACCGCAAACTGGCCGAATTTAATTTAACAGGTATTCCTGGAATGCCCGCAGGTTTCCCCAAAGTTGATGTAAGTTTTTTAATAAATGCAGATGGTATTTTATTAGTAAAAGCCAAGGAATTGCGTAGTGGTATAGAACAGAGTATTGAAGTAAAATCTCAGTTTGGAATTACTGATGAAGATGTAGAAAGCATGCTGCTAGATAGCATTACCAATGCTAAAGAAGATATTAAAATTCGTGCCTTGGTAGAAGCCAGAACCGAAGGTGAACAAATATTGGAAGTAACTGAAAAGTTTATTGCCAAAAACGCATTACTTGTTACAAAAGAAGAACTGACTAATACGGCACAAGCTATGCAGGCATTGCAATTGGCGTTAACAATGGAAGATAAAAATCTCATTCAAACTAAAATAGAAGAACTGAACGATATAACCCGACCTTTTGCTGAAAGAGTAATGGATGAAGCTATTAGCACAGCTATGAAAGGGCAGAAAATTTAGAACTCTAAAAATGGTATTCAAAAAAAGGTATGGCAAATAAACAAATCCGCTTTTTAGGTATCTTGTTATTTTGTCTTGTGGTTGCGTATTGTTTTGTCAGAGATATGCGTATTGAAAGACAGTACACCAGCGACTTACGTAACAGAATTGTTGGTGCACGTTTACAAGCAGCTGGTAAAATGCCCTATTCGTACAAGTGGCAAAAAGGTGATGATTTGCATTTTTTTATACCCAATAAACCAGATTCTGTAACTATAACAACCATTACAGCTTCCCCATTTTTGCACGATATTTTATATCCAATCGCTAATTTGTCGCATCGTACTATTTCAATAATCTGGTTGTATGCAACGTACTTTATGTTTTTGGTAATGGTTGCCATTGCTGTTTATTACACTTGGTCAACTACACAATTTTTTCTGGTATTACTAATATCTGGGCTGTTTTTATTTACAGATGCTTGGCTAAAAAACATTGCTTCGGGTCAATTTTATACGCTCATTCCATTTTTACTAATGCTGTTTTATATATGCTTTACTAAAAAAAGCTGGGCATTGTCTTTTGCGGGTTTGTTTGCAATAATGGTAGTGCTTATTAGGCCAACATGTTGCTTCATTTTTCTGCCATTTTTAGTGTATTTGTTTACGATGACAAAAAGGGAAATTGTAATATTTTTTCTGCCAATTGTACTATTGCTTTCTTTTATTTTAATACAAAAAAATGAACGTTTATTTTGGGTCGACTATGCCAATAGTTTGCAAGAACAAGTTGATTTGCATCATAACCAAAGGCCATTAGAAAAAAAGTATTTGCTAAGCCTTAAAAATCTTCAATATCCCAATTGGGAAGGGTGGGACAAGGCTGATATTGAAAAGACGACAGCACTTTATGGGTATGAAATCAAATCTCGTAACGGCAATTTTTTCTCATTTTATGAAATGTTGTTCCATAAAAAAATACCAATTGCAATTTTAAATTTTTTATCGTTAGGTAGCATTATTGTCATTTTTTTAGTATTTCTGTACAAGCAATACCATTCAAAATTACAACCATCGGTCTTGCTATTGTCGTTGTTCGGGTTTGCATTATACATGATTAGCGAGTTCTTATCCCCAATACATCGGCACCAATACAACGCAGTATTATGGCTATTTCCATTGCTATTAATTGTATTAAATTATAAGGCTGAATGGAAGTGGTTTATAGTAGTTTTAATACTAAGCTTAATTATTAATATAAATGCGTTTACACTTATCGCTTTGCCACATGTTGTGGGGGAATGTTTAATGTGGCTGGTGCTTTTGATTATTTGTTTTAAGGAGTTTAAAATACTCCGAAAAGTGGAAAGTAATTTAACTTTTTATGCTACTTAAAACATACTTAGTCATCTTCTTTATCGTCATTTTTTCTGCCTCTTTCTTTCACCATTATTTTGTCAATGCGGTGGTTGTCCATATCAACAATTTCAAAGTCAAACCCACGCCAGTAAAGGGTATCACCAGTTTTTGGTATCTCTTTTAGTTGATCCAAAACAAAACCCGCAACCGTATCAAATTCATGATCATCTTCATCTAACCATTCAGTTTTATCAAAGTTTTTTAGGAAGTCGTAAAAAGGAATTTGGGCATCAATTAAAAAGCTGCCATCAACTCGTTCAGTGATTTCATAAGCCTCTTCATCAGGCTGGCTCATATCGCCAACAATGGCTTCTAAAATGTCGTTTAGCGTTATTAAACCTTCAATGCTACCATATTCGTTTACAATAAAAGTGTGGTGGATTTTGGTTGCTTTAAACTTCTCTAAAACTTGATATGCCGTGTTGTTTTCGGGCACATACATTGGCTGCTTTATAATGCTACCAAGGGTTACAGACTCATCGGCTGTAAATAATTCTTTTATAGATACGAAGCCTTTTATCTTGTCAATATTACCCTCGCAAACCGGGTAAATTGAGTGCATCCCTTCAAGTAAAGCCTGTTTAATATCACTAACTGTTTTGCTAGCCTCTAGCCACACAATATCTTTTCGGTGCGTCATTAAACTGGTAATATTTCTATCGCTTAAATGAAAAACCCTTTCAATGATCTGCTGCTCAGCTTCTTCTATTGTGCCTTGCTCAGTTCCTTCTATTATAATGGCTTTTATCTCTTCTTCCGTTACCGAATTATCGTTCCGTTTAATGCCAAATAATCTTACTAAAAAATTGCTAGAAATACTTAGCAACCATATGAAAGGAAAAGTAATAGTTGATAAAACTTTCATTGGTTGTGCCACAATTTTTGCAATAGCTTCTGGGTTGCTCATGCCAAGGCGTTTAGGTACCAATTCGCCTAAAACTAACGAAACATAGGTGATGGTTATCAGCATTAACACTTTTGAAACCGACTCGATATACGGCCTAATAATGGGGATGTTTTGCAGCAAATCTGCAATATGGTGCTTGATGCCTTCCTCTGCATAAATACCAAGTAAAATGCTGATTAACGTAATGCCTAGTTGAACTGTAGAAATAAATGTATCTGGATGGTTTGCAAGTTCCAATGCAGCTTTGGCTTTCTTATCGCCTTTGTTTGCCTGCCCTTCTAATCTGGCTTTTCGAGAAGAAATTAAGGAAATTTCTGCCATAGCAAAAAGTCCATTTAATATCACTAATCCAAAAATTATGAAAAATTCGTTCATGTATATAAATGTTATAAAAATTGAGCCACTTGTTTTAACTTCTTGCATTGCAAATATCAGTGCAGGTAAGGGTTTGGCTTCAATATCAATTAACACAAATCTAATGGATAACCCATAATTGATGCTATTAATTATACAGTTAGGAATAGTTATCTATAAAAGGTAGTGCTATTTCATAAGCATGTATTAATCTTGCTGTAATAAATAAAACTTAAAACATGAAGCAGGTATTTATTTTTTTATTGGTTTTGATGGTTATGGCAACAACGGCTCAAAGTCAATTACAGAAAGGTTTTTGGCAGACAAGTTTAATTAGAAAAGATAGTAATGCTATTGTATTTAATTTTCAATTGCAATTTGTAAATGATAAACCTTTGCTATACATTATTAATGCCGCAGAACGTTTAAAAGTTGATAAGATTTTAGTTACTAAAGACGACTCTGTCATTATTCAAATGCCAGTTTTTGAATCTCAGTTTAGAGCAAAACTTTTAGGCAAAAACAAACTAGAAGGTATATGGATAAAAGGTGGTGCAAAACAAAGCCAAATAATCCCTTTTGTTGCTATTGCAAATACCGAGAAACGCTTTGCAGTAACTACAAAAACCAACAAAAATATTTCGGGCAAATGGGCCTTAAGTTTTGGCATAAAAAATAATCCTGCCATTGGTATTTTTCAGCAAAAAGGAACACTGCTAACTGGCTCAATTGTTACACCAACAGGTGATTATCGTTACTTAAGCGGTGTGGTAAATGGCGACACATTATTGCTGTCAACTTTTGATGGAGGACATGCTTTTTTATTCTCTGCAATCATTAACAACAATACAACAATTACTAACGGAAAATTTTACTCTGGGGCAGTTAGTAACGAAACTTTTACTGCTAAAAAAAATGACACCGCCACCTTGCCAGATTTAGCAGGTATGCAAATAAAAGATGGAGAAGATAAGTTGCATTTTAGCTTTAAAGGGTTAGATAGTAAAACTATTTCTATAACTGACGAACGTTTTAAAAATAAGGTTGTGATTGTGCAATTAATGGGGTCTTGGTGCCCTAATTGTATGGATGAAACCGCTTACCTGGCTGACTTTTACAATAAAAATAAACTACGTGGTATTGAAGTGATTGCATTGGCTTATGAACTGACAGATAATTTTGAACATAGCAAAATAAGTATTCAAAAATTTAAAGACCGCTTTAATGTTCAGTACCCAATTTTAATAACTGGTGTTACTGTTGGTGATGAAAAACGTACCGAAAAAACATTGCCACAATTAACTCCCATAAAAGTATTTCCATCAACCATAATTTTAGATAAACAAGGTAAAGTTCGCACTGTTGATACTGGTTTTTTTGGTCCAGGAACTGGTGACTATTACGAGAATTTTAAAAAACAATTTAATAAAGTAATTGATGGCTTGGTGAAGGAATAAATGATATTACTTATTGAGTGATTTACATAAAAAAGTCCCGATGGTTTCGGGACTTTTTATGTAAGCTATTTCAGATGTGTAATTACTTTTTTGCTGCAACAACTTCGCCATCAATTTTAAGAATAGTAGGCTCTGCAACATTGGCAAATTTTACTGTTACGTCTTTATTAAAAGTACCCATAGTAGCAGCATTATAAGTTACTTTTATTTTCTCGGTTTTGCCTTTTCCAATAGGCAATTTTGTGTACACAGGTGTTGTGCAACCACAGCCTGCAGTGGCCGTTTCTATTACTAAAGGTTTGGTGCCTGTATTGGTAAATGTAAACTCGTAGGTTACTGGTTTGTTCTGTTTTATTTTGCCAAAAGTGTGTGTTACAGTTGCAAACTTTACACTTGTTTGTGCCATACAATTTGTAGTTACAAAAAGTAACGCTAACAGTAATATTTTTTTCATGATTGATTAGTTTGAAGCTTTCATTTTTTCGGTAGTAGGGTTTGCAGGTGCAGGTGTAACAGGTACTTGAAACGCATCTCCTTTAAAAGTTACAACTTTTTGCAAACCATCGCTAAAATAAAGAGTGGCTACTTTACTGAAAGGGCCATTTGCAACACCGCTAAAACCTAATGTTACGTTTACTGTTTCGCCCGGTGCAAAACGTTTGTCCTTTTCATATTCTGGTGTGGTACAGCCACAGCCAGCTTCTACTTTTTGTAGACTTATTACATCGTTACTGATGTTTTTTACTTGTACCTCGTACTTGGTGGGTTTGCCAGCAGGTATTTTGCCAAAATCGTAGGCATCATTGGTAAATTGTAGCATTTTATTGATGTCTTTTGCTACCGTTGCAGGTGCCATAACTGTTGCAGTGGTTTGTGCTTGTGCAAAACCGATAGCTAAAACTGCTATCATTAAAAAAAGTTGTTTCTTCATAATTATTACATTGTTTGTGTTGTAAAAATATTAAATAATGCAATGACACTCGCTAATATTATACCAAGATTTTGCTAAAAAATTATTTATGCTACTTTTTCCTGAAAAACGTTAAAACGTTTATCCTTACGGTATCGTACAAAAGTCCAATAACTAAAGTTAACGCTGCCAATAATAAGCTCAATGTTTCAAATTTGTAAAAGCTATAACCACCAATAAAAATCCCCAGAAAAAAAAACAAAACAATTATCAAACGTAGCTTAATTGATGATTGTAGCTTTTTTACCTGCTCAGGTTTTTTATAAAAAAATAGCTGTGATAATTCGATACCCATATCTGTAAAAAGGCCTGTTAAATGTGTTGTTCTAACCGCTGCATTTGATATACCCGTAACCAACGCATTTTGTAAACCCATTGCAAACAATAAACTACAAGCAATTATTTCTGGATTTTCAATTATGGAATGATGGCTTAACAAAGCAACAGATGCCAAAATAATAATTTCGACCATAACTGGAATAACGTTTACAAAATGCTCATTTTTTCTGCCAATAATTTCTACCATGATGCTCGATGAAAATGCACCAAATAAAAACGAAATGATGTACGATAAGTATGACCAAGCCTCGTGGAAGTCTTTTCTAATAACGCCTTCGGCAAAATATGCAAAATGTCCAGTCACGTTTGTGGTTAATGTTTTAACTGAAAAAAAGCCTATAATATTTACCATTCCAGCCACAAATGACAATAAAGCGGCAATCCTGATATTGTGGATGAGTGTTCTGTTTTTACCTCTGTGTTTAAACATATTTTAATGGATTTTTGCTACACAAATTTCAAAACAATTACACCAATTACAAGAATTAAGTTTTTTAGCATTAAATCTATTAACTATTCTCAAATTATCTAATCATCACATAATCTCATAAGCCCAATTTTATTTATCTTTCCACACTTCCCATATTCATCATTTTATTTGCTAACGATTAAATTATTTTTGAATTATGGAACAAACCGTAAACTTAGCTTACAAAGAAGATATGCTCTCTTACGATGGCTTCAGAAATGAGGTATTAAACGATTATCGTTTAGCGTTGCTTAGCCGAGAGGCTAGCTTGCTTGGCAGGCGTGAAGTGCTTACTGGCAAAGCAAAATTTGGTATTTTTGGCGATGGTAAAGAGTTGGCTCAAGTAGCAATGGCCAAGTTTTTTAAGGCAGGTGATTTTAGAGCAGGTTACTACCGAGATCAAACTTTTATGTTTGCTAGTGGCTTAGCAAGTGTTGATCAATTTTTCTCACAATTATATTCAGATCCAGATGTAAAAAACGACCCATTTAGTGCTGGTAGGCAAATGGTATCGCATTTTGCAACCAAGAATGTGGACGAAAATGGTAATTGGTTAGACCTTGCAAATCGAAAAAATATTAGTAGCGATATGGCTCCAACGGCATCGCAAATGCCGAGAGCTTTGGGTTTAGCTTTTGCTTCAAAATGCTTTCGAAATTCACCCCATTTACACAAGTACGAAAATCTTAGCCATAATGGTAATGAAGTTTGTTTTTGCACCATTGGCGATGCTAGTACCAGCGAAGGGCATTTTTGGGAAGCCGTAAATGCAGCAGGTGTGTTACAAGTGCCTTTGGCAATTTTTGTATGGGATGACGGATATGGCATTTCGGTTCCAAAATCTCAACAAACCACAAAAGGCTCTATTTCTACAGCGTTAAAAGGCTTTCAAAAAATTGAAGGCACTAATGGTTTAAATATTTATAAAGTAAAGGCTTGGGATTATGCCGGCCTTTGCGAAGTATTTGAAGAGGGGATTACCAAAACCCGTGAAACCCATGTGCCATGTGTGTTTCATGTAGAAGATGTAACGCAGCCACAAGGTCATAGCACCAGTGGTAGTCACGAACGTTACAAAACCCCTGAACGGTTGGAGTGGGAAAGAGAATGGGATTGTATAAAAAAGATGAAAGAGTGGATGATTGAGAACGGGATTGCGAGTGATGAGGAACTTAGTATTTTAGCAAATGAAGCCAAAATAGCAGTACGTGAAAGCAAGGTTAATGCTTGGCACAAATACCTTGACCCAATAAAACAGCAAGTTGAAAAAGTAGCAGAATTGGTAAAAAGTATGACTGTAAACGACATGGAAGTTTATAATCATTTGCAAAAACTAGTTCAAACTTTAGAAACAAATCCCGAGCATTTACGAAAAGATGTAATGAAAACTTTGGCCGCCGCAATGGATGCAGCACCCAACAGCCCGAATTTAAAAGACGTTAAAAATTATTACGACGAATTATTAGTTTTAAATAAAAAATTGTACAACAGCCACTTGTATAACGAAGGCGTAAAAAGTGCTTTAAAAGTTGAGGAAACAAAACCATTAACTGCATTTGATGCACAGTTGGTAAATGGCTATGAAATATTGAATAAATATTTTGATACACTGTTTACCCACAACCCATTTGTGTTTGCTTTTGGTGAAGATGTTGGAATGATTGGCGATGTGAATCAAGGCTTTGCAGGTTTGCAATTAAAACACGGCGAAAACAGAATTTTTGATACGGGAATTAGAGAGCTAACCATTATGGGGCAAGCGATTGGTATGGCTCTGCGTGGCTTACGACCAATTGCCGAAATTCAATATTTAGATTATTTGGTGTATGGCTTACAGCCATTAACCGATGATGTTGCTACCTTGCATTTTAGAACTGTCGGGCAGCAAAGTTGCCCAGTAATTATTCGTACCAGAGGCCATAGGTTGGAAGGTATTTGGCATAGCGGTAGCCCAATGGGTATGATTATTAATGCACTTCGTGGCATGTTTGTTTGTGTGCCACGTAACATGGTACAAGCCGTTGGCATGTACAATACGCTACTATTAAGTAACGACCCTGCAATTGTAATTGAGTGTTTAAATGGTTATCGTTTAAAAGAAAAAATGCCATCAAACTTGTTAGATATTACGGTGCCTTTGGGAGTGCCTGACATTATTCAAGAAGGCGATGATATTACCATAGTTTCTTACGGTTCAACGCTACGTATTATTGAAGATGCGAGCCAACGTTTAGCCAAAGAGGGCATTAGTTGCGAAATTATTGATGTACAAACCTTGTTACCTTTTGATATTAATCACCTCATTTTAAAATCGCTTAAAAAAACTAACCGTATTGTATTTGTAGATGAAGATGTACCAAGTGGTGCAGCAGGTTATATGTACAATAAAGTAATGGAAGAACAAGGCGGTTATCAATGGTTAGATGTGGCCGCAAGAACTATTACAGGCACTGATCACAGACCGGGTTACGGTAGTGATGGGGATTATTTTAGTAAACCAAATGCTGAAATTATTGCCGAGACTATTAGAGCGATGGTAAGTGAATAATTATGTGAATAGGAAACTATAAAACAAGCCGTTAATTTAAATTATTAACGGCTTGTTTTATTATAGTATTAAAGTAATAGTTATTGCACCAACCCAATAAGTTCGCTGATATCTGCACCTTGCTTATATGCTTTTGCAAAGTTTTTGTCTTTATCGTAAACAGCTACAAAAGGTGTAAACTCAACTCTAAAAAATGAAGGGATAAAATATTTTGGATCTCTACCCATGCGTATGTTTGGATATTTGGCTAATTGATATTTATCGTAAAAAGCTTTAATTTTTTCAATTGGGTGATAACTTACAAACACAAAAAAGGCGTTTTGCAAACTATCCATATGTTTTTTTATTTCCTCTGTTTCTAACTCGCAATGGCTACATTCTGGGCTAAAATAAATAAACACAATAGGCTTGTTTTTTGGCAACGATTCATTTGTTATCCAAATGCTGTCACCCTTGCTGCTGCTACATTCTAGCACATTAAATTGAGGAATATTTTTGTTTTTTAAATAAGGTGCAATTGTATCGTAAGTAGATTGGTTGTAGCCAGTAAAGGGAAGCGCTGCTATTAAAAATATGGTGAAAAGTACATTTTTCATACAATAAAAATAAGAGAGATTATTATAACTAAACATTGTAGGGATGTTAAAAAATTGCCCATCATAGTTTTAATGATGGGCAACTTATTAACTAAATAGTTATTTAATTTATTTATGGTGTTTGTTAATTGCGTGTATTTGCTTGTGGGCTCTTTTTATTGGATGATTTACACCTTCTTCTTTTAAAGTTTTTGCATCTTGATGCATCTCTTTTCTGTCGGCTTTAATTTCTTTAATTTCTGATTTTGCAGCACCTTTATCTCTTGCTTTTACATCTGCTTTCAACTCACGTTTATCAGCACGTGTTTCGCGAATATCTTTACGAAGTTCTCTACTGTCAACTTGTTTTTGGGTAGGGGGTGCTGGTGTTTTTTGAGCCATTGTTGTTAAGGTGAACATTGCACCTGCGATGATGAAGATTACTTTTTTCATGTTTTTTATTTTTAGTTTTAAACGATGAAATACAGACTGCAACCATTTATCACGGTTTAAAGCCGATAGTGAATAAATTAAACGCTAACATATCTTTAGCAATTGCTCACAAGATTTGAAAGTAGCTGTATAAATGTTTATTGCTTCAACATCTTTTCGGCCTTTTTCCAATAGGCAAAAAAACTAGGGAAATAACCCTGCACGGTTGGAAACAGCCAATCTCTACTTTCTTTAATGCCTTTGTAATGTTGTGCAGTAGGATGCTCTTTGTAGTAAATAATACCATCTAGATTGCTGGATTTATAGGTTGCTTCTAAAGAGCTAAACTCACCCACAAAAACTTGAATATTCGGTATAGTATCTTTTGCCAACTGTAAAATAAAGTTTAATACTTTTTCGCTTACTGGGTACTTATTAAAATGCGACGGTTCTAGTAGTAATACTTTGTTGGCTACCGCATCTTTATGCCACAATGGGTCTAAATTGTAGCTATTGTACACTAATAGTGGGACATCTTTTTGTAAACTGATTGGTTGGCTTTCTGGTAGGGTAGTAGTTAAGTTTAAACTGGTAGTTGCTTCAAGTATTTGCGGTATTGGCATGTCTGCAATTACTTCGTAATCAGTAGCCAAATAACCCCTTGTTTGGTTGCTATTAGTGTACCTGCTTATATTTTCTTGATTAGCAAAATATTTTTTACTGCTAAAGCTACCAGCCACCCACTGCCAGCTTAAATGATTACTTGCTATATCGCCATCAAACAAATGATAATACAACCATTTTGCAGGGCTAAGCCAGTGCGATTTTGCAATATTACAAGCTAGCATTGCCGTGTACATTCTACAATGATTGTGCATATAACCAGTTTCGTACAATGTATTTATTGCCGTATCAATACCATCAATAGTTGTTGTGGCATTAACAATAGCAGTTGGTATGTTGTAATGCTGAACATCTTGCTGTGGTTGCTTTACATCGGTAAATATTTTATCACCATAAAACTGCCATTGCCTTTGAAAATATTCTCGCCAAGCCAATTCTTGTAATAATTTTTCAGATTCGTAGAACTTGAATTTACTTAATATAACGTCTTTAATTTGCGGTAAACCAATAACCCCTCTAGCAATGTATGGCGATAAATAGGTAACAGCACCTGTTATAAAATTTCTTGATTTTGCATATTTATTGGGGTTTAGGCTATCTATCTTCTCAAGTATTGCGGCATAA
>JAYVNQ010000117.1:0-5646 GCA_043758365.1 Chitinophagales bacterium | reverse complement strand
ATAATTTACCAATCATTTTACGACCTAAGCGGTTTTTAGGAAGCATGCCTTTAATAGCTCTTTCTAAAATTACTTCTGGACGACGTTTGATTAAATCTTGCGCAGCTTCTTCTTTTTTACCACCTGGGTAACCAGAGTAGTTAATATAGGTTTTATCTTCAAACTTATTGCCTGTAAAAACAACTTTGTCTGCATTAATTACAATTACATAATCGCCACAATCAACGTGCGGTGTGTAATATGTTTTAGTTTTTCCTCGAAGAACGGCTGCAATTCTTGCACTCATACGTCCTACGGTTTGATTAGTACCATCCACAACGTGCCAGTTGTGTGTAACGGTAGCCGAGTTGGCGTGTTTGGTTGTAAAATGTAATTTACTCATTGTAAAAATTTTAAGTTGCCAATGCTATCCCATTGGGCTTTTTTAAATTTAGATGGCGAAAGTAGTTGATATCAAGTGAATAATCCTAGCATTTACATAACTATTTTTCATCGCACCTTTATAACTAACTGATTATCAATAAAAAATTTGCACTAAAGTTTATATACCATTGTTTATTTTCTAAAAATGCTAATTAATATTTGCCTGGAGAGTTTTATTTCAACTTAAGACGCCATAGAAAAGAATTAGTTGTGTGTTTTTGAAGATGATGATTCAACAGCGTTTTATGTAATAAATTTTAGTTGTGCAACTTATTAGGTTTGACCTTGTTTATAACATCAAACAGAAATCATGTCTAAAGTCTATTCACTTAAAACAGTACAAAAAATTCCTCTTTCGTTAGAAGCTGCATGGGATTTTTTTAGCAAACCAGATAATTTAAAAGAAATTACACCAAGTAATTTGGGGTTTAATATTATTAGCAAGCATCATGGTAAAGCAATGTATGCAGGGCAAATAATTGAATACACTGTAAAGCCAATTTTGGGTATTCCATTGTATTGGATGACAGAAATTACGCATGTGCAAGACCGCCAATTTTTTGTAGATGAACAACGTTTTGGCCCATACACCATGTGGCACCACCAGCACCATTTTAAAGCTGTAGATGGCGGTGTAGAAATGACCGATATTGTACACTACAAATTACCATTGTGGATTTTGGGCGATATTGCCAATGTGATTTTAGTGAAGGCTCAATTACGCGGTATTTTTGGTCACCGTTTTACCGCTGTAGAAACTAAGTTTGGCAAATGGACGGGGGCTGTGAATGCGTTGTTATTTGGGTAATAAATACAGTACGTATTTGTCTTAGATTTACTGTTCAATTGTAGTTACTGCCATGCCTATTTATTTAGCTAATAGACTATTTACTGGTGATGAAATGCTCTTGCATTACGCCGTTATTGTTAATGATGGCGGAGCTATAATAGATGTTCTACCGCAAAATCAGCTGCCAAAAGATACACTACAAACTGCATCAACTTACGAAATATTAACCCCTGCTTTTATTGATATCCAGATTTATGGCGCTGCTGGTAAATTGTTAAGCGTTTATCCAGAAATAGATGCCCTACAAAAGCTATACGATTATTGTAAAGAAGGCGGTGCGTCACATTTTCTGCCTACAGTTGCTACCAATTCTTATGATGTATTTTACAATTGCATAAATGCTGTTAAAGCCTATTGGTTAGCTGGTGGCAAGGGTTGTTTAGGTTTGCATATAGAAGGCCCATGGATTAATACATTAAAACGTGGTGCACATATTGAAAGCTTTATTCATTCACCAACTATTCAGCAAGTTACCGCTCTTTTAGATGCTGGTGAGGGCGTGATAAAAATCATCACATTAGCACCAGAAGTTTGTAGCGATGCCGTAATTAAGTTAATTCAAGAAAGGGGTATTATAATTTTTGCTGGCCACAGTAATACTAGTTTTCTACAAGCTAATGATACATTTAGCAAAGGCATTAATAATGTGACACATTTATATAATGCTATGAGTGCTTTACAGCACCGTGAGCCTGGTTTAGTAGGGGCAAGTTTTTTACACAAGTCAGTAATGGCAAGCATTGTAGCGGATGGTCATCATGTAAATTTTGATGCTTTAAAAATAGCATACCAGCAAATGAAAGGTAGATTGTTTTGCATTACCGATGCGGTGACAGAAACCACACAAGGGCCATATCGGCATACTAAAAACGATGAAAGATATACCAGTAATAATATCCTTAGCGGTTCTGCTTTAACCATGGCAAAAGCATTACAAAATTTGGTTTACAAGGTTGATATTGAAATGGAGGAGGCTTTAAGAATGGTTAGTCTTTACCCCGCAAAAGTCGTTCAACTAGACAATCAATTTGGTAAAATAAACGTGGGCTATAAAATTAATTTTACAGCCCTTGGTAATGATTTAAATGTAGTAAATGTGATAACGTCATAAATACTCTAACAACTCTTTTACGCTAGGTCTTTTACGATAATCCTTATCAAAATATAGGTACTTAAATTTTCCATTTTTATCAATGATAAATACTGCAGGCACTGGTAATGTATTGTCGTTATTGCCATTAATTGCTGCAAAATCTAGCCCATGCGTTTTGTATTTTTCTACGGTTTTATCATCAACTGTAAAGTTCACTCCGTATCGTTTTAAAATAGCATTAGTTGTGTCGCTGATAATCTCAAAGCTGGCTTTAGTTTTCTCAATTGTTTTATTAACCGATTCGTATTTTTCTGGGGTTATGGCAATAACGGTAGCGCCTTTTGCTTGCAACATTGGTAAAGAATCGTTTATGTGATTTAATTCCTTGTTGCAAAATGGGCACCAATAGCCACGATAAAATATCATTACAACTGGCCCGTTTTTAGTTAGTTTTTTAAGATTTGTTTCCGTGCCAGCATGTGTGGTAGCAGAAAAGTTGGGGGCTTTATCGCCTTCTTTAAATTGTAGCGATTGAGCGTTGCTACTTAAAGTAACAAATAACAAAAAGGCGGTGAATGTTTTTTTCATGATGTAATTTAGCTTCTTGACGAAAACTATGAGCATTTCCTTACAAAGAATTAAAGTTCCACTTACCAATGCTTACCTTAGCCCCATGCAAAAAAAGTTGTTTTTATTAGATGCGATGGCATTAATTTATCGAGCTTATTATGGCTTAATTCGTAGCCCACGTATTACATCGGCGGGTAAAAATACCAGTGCCCAATTTGGGTTTACGACCACGTTAATTGACATTATTAACAAAGAAAAACCAACTCACTTAGCGGTTTGTTTTGATACACACGCACCTACAGAACGCCATACAGATTTTACCGATTATAAAGCCAACAGACAAGAAGCACCCGAAGATTTGTTATTGGCTTTGCCCGATATAAAACGCATTATAGAAGCTTTTAATATTCCTGTGGTGGAATTAGATGGTTATGAAGCCGATGATGTAATTGGCACTGTTGCTTGGCAAGCATCCGATGTAGGCTATGATGTATTTATGGTTACGCCTGATAAAGATTATGGCCAATTGCTTTGCCACAAAGGGGTTTACATTTATAAGCCACCTTTTATGGGCAATAAAGAGGAAATTCTCGATGCCAAAAAAATATGTGAGAAATGGGATATTCAACGGGTAGAACAGGTGATTGACATTTTGGGTTTAATGGGTGATGCCGTTGATAATATTCCTGGTATAAAAGGCGTTGGCGAAAAAACCGCCGCTAAGTTGTTGAAAGAATATGACACTTTGGAAAACGTATTGGCCAATGCGGATAACATTAAAGGGGCATTGGGCGATATAATAAGGGCTAGTAAGGAAGATGCAATTATGTCTAAAAAATTAGCCACTATCATTACCAAAGTGCCTGTTGAATTTCACGAAGAAAACTATCGTTTAAAAGATTGGAACAAGCCAGTTTTGACGGAGATTTTTGTTGAGCTAGAGTTTAAAACCTTGGGTAAGCGTATTTTAGGCGATGGCTTTAATGCTTTTCATGCTACCGCATCCGAAAATCAACAAACTGATTTGTTTGGTTCTGTGATTGAGAACAAGCAGGAAGCAGGAGGTAGTCGCAAGTCCGAAAGTACAGTTACCGTGCAATCGTCATTGTTTGATGATGCACCAACCGCTGGTTTGGTGGCCGATAAAAACATCAATAATACTTCACACGACTACCAATTAATTCAAACAGATCAAGAAATTTCTGACCTTATAAAACTATTATCCAAGCAAGAAGAAATTTGCTTTGATACCGAAACCACCAATATTGATGCTAATGAGGCAGAACTGGTTGGCTTAAGTTTTTCGTGCAAAGTTGGCGAAGGCTACTATGTGCCTTGCCCTTCTGATAAAGCCCAAACAATTACCATCTTACATAAATTTAAATTATTATTTGATTCTCCTACTATACTATGGATTGGGCAAAATATTAAGTACGATTTATTGATGCTAAAATGGTACGGGTTTGAATTGGTTGGCGAACTGTTTGATACCATGTTGGCACATTATGTAATTGAGCCAGAAGGCAGGCGTAGCATGGATTTACTGAGTGCACAATACTTGCAATACGAGCCCATTCATATTGATGCGTTGATTGGCAAAAAAGGCAAAAGCCAAGGCACTATGCGAGATGTAGAAGTGGAAAAAGCCAAAGAATATGCTGTTGAAGATGCTGATATTACCCTACAGCTTAAAAATATTTTTGTTCCATTACTAAAAGAAAAATCAGTAGAACGGGTATTTAATGAAGCCGAAAATCCCTTAGTAAAAGTGCTGACCGATATGGAATTCGAAGGCATTAAAATTGATGTTGGTTTTTTGAACGATTATAGCGTAGAGCTTGAACGGGAAGGGAAGATTTTTGAAAATAATGTATATGATCAAGCTGGTGTTCGTTTTAATTTGGCATCGCCAAAGCAGTTGGGCGAAGTGCTATTTGAGAAATTAAAACTTGACCCAAAAGCAAAAAAAACAAAGACTGGTCAGTACGCAACGGGTGAAGATGTGTTAAGTAAATTGGCACATCAACACAAAATAGTAGATGACATTTTAGGATTCAGACAATTAACCAAGTTAAAGTCAACTTATGTAGACGCGTTGCCATTGATTATTAATAGTAAAACTGGTCGTGTGCATACTAGCTACGCACAAGCTGTGGCTGTTACAGGTCGTTTGAGTAGTAACAATCCTAATCTGCAAAACATTCCGATTCGGTCTGATAGAGGCAAAGAAATTCGTAAAGCATTCGTGCCACGAGACGCCAATCACGTTTTAATTAGTGCCGATTATTCTCAAATTGAATTACGCATTGTTGCTGCCATTAGTGGAGATGTTAATATGTGTGAAGCTTTCCGTCAGGGCAAGGATATTCATACCGCAACGGCTGCAAAAGTGTATGGCATTTTAGAAAGCGATGTTACTAAAGAGCAGCGTTACAAAGCCAAGAGTGTCAACTTCGGGATTATTTATGGGCAAGGCGCGTTTGGCTTGGCAGATAATTTAGGCATTGCAAGAAGTGAAGCCAAAGAAATCATCGACAATTATAAAAAAGAGTTTACAGGCATTACCCAATACATGGATGATATTGTACAATTCTGTAAGGACAAGGGTTACGTAGAAACGATATTGGGTAGAAAACGCTGGTTAAAAGATATTTATTCAAGTAATTTTACAGTGCGTGGTTATGCTGAACGAAATGCGGTAAACTCACCA
>JAYVNQ010000116.1:0-5678 GCA_043758365.1 Chitinophagales bacterium | reverse complement strand
AAAAGTTTAGTGAAACGACTTTCACTAAACTTCTTTCTAATTCAATGCTGTATTATATTACAGAAGATTTTACCAACTATTTTTCAGTATTATACCACAAAAAGGGTCTTTCCGTGGAAACGGAACGACCTCTAACGATTGCTTGCCATATGAAAAAAACTTAAAATTTTTGTTTGTGCTGGTTACAGCTTCTAGAAACTTAAATTATAAACTTGTTTTGTATTTCTTTTCCTTGTTTCTAGAACAAATATAGATTGGCGTTTTAGGACAAATGAAACAAGTTGTTTAATATTTCATTATCCCAAACAAACAAAAAAACGCTGTAACCATTATCAATGCTGTATTTCAATAAAAAATAATAATGATGCCCAACTATAAATTAGTCAAAAAAAAAGCTCAATTCTGGTATTATATAATTATCTCAACAACAAATAATAGTTATTTATTGAATAAAATTTGAATGTAAAATATTAACGAAAAATAGAAAAAGCTGCAAGATTTTTAGCTCATTAAAGTCCCTGATATTTATTTTGGGATACAATAAGTGAACCTATACATTTGCAATCCAATCTATTGGGGAATTAGCTCAGTTGGTAGAGCGCTTGCATGGCATGCAAGAGGTCAGCGGTTCGAACCCGCTATTCTCCACATAGACCTATTAAAAGCCCGTAAATAAAGGGTTTCAGAATTTAAAAGGTCTATAAGATTGTAGCCATAGACCAATTATAAACCGCACTCATAAAACACTTTAAAATTTGCAGTTGCAAAAATTTTAGTGAGATATGAGAAAAAAAATTTTTGTCCCAACGCTTTACCCTAAGGATAGAGATATGAGTAAGGCTTGGTTTGTTAAGTACCACGACAAAGCAGGTAGGCTACAAAAGAAGTACGGACGGCTTGCACACATTACCACACTAAAGGAGAGATTAAAAGAAGCGGATCGTTTAATAGCTGAAATATTAGAACCCGACAATAACACAGCAACGCAGCGTGAGAATGTAGTTAGCCACCTCAGCCAATTATTAGAACAAAAGCGTAGCGGTTTAGCACTTAAAAGCTATCAAACATATTTCTACTACCTAAAAAAATTTAGCACTTGGTACAATATTGCTTATAAAAAGAATAAAAAAATAGAGCTATCAACGTACATTAATTACTTGCAAGACGAAGGATTACACCAAAATATGGTTCGCAAAAAAGCCAAAGTTTTAGGTAGTTGGTTTAACACATTGGTAAAGCGTGGCTTGTATGCCGAAAATCCATTTGCGGATATAACTATTAAAAAAATAAAGGCAAAAAGTAAGTTACCGTTTCACGATAACCAACTTAAGGAACTGCTACCAATAATTGCTAAAAAAGACACACAATTAAGAGCTGCAATAGATTTTTTATACTACTTGTATTTTAGACCTGCTGAAATACGATTGCTACAAGTGGAGCACATTTTATTTGATGAAATGAAGTTTATTGCTACCAATGAAGTAACTAAGGATAACGATAATTATTTAAAGGCTATTCCTGTACAAATGCGTGAACACATTTACAAATACAAAGGACTGCCTCCCAAATATTACTTGTTTGGGGTTGATGGTGTACCGGGGCTTAAACCATTGGGCAAAAATTCACTAACAAGGCGAATGACTGATATACTAAGGGAACACAATTATAGTTTGCGTTTTACGCTTTACAGTTTCGTACATACAGGCATAAAAAAAGCTGCTTTATCGGGGATACCAATAAAGCAGCTTCAATTACAGAAAGGCCACCACGACCTTAATATGTTTAACCAATACCTCAAAGATCTTGGAGTGGAGGATTGTGTGCAGTTGATAGAGAATTTTCCAACGTTGTAACTACCTCAACGTTACCTTTCTTTTATCGGCCAATACTTTTATGATGCTGGCATAATCTATTTTGTCAGTATCTAAAACCTCCCATGTTTCGGTAAAAGAAAATGGGTTTTGGCTTTGCCTACCTGCGTTGCTGTAAGTTAATAAAGCCCGTACACTTAAGGTTGTGCCTTGCAAACTGATATTGCTTATTGCCAATGTATTAAATGGCAAACCAAACACATTAATACTATCAATTGGTTTTGCGTAAACCCGTATTTGTTGGGCTTGTTGTGGCATTTGTGGTGCCTGTGCGTTTGTTGCTGTAATACTTGCCAATACTAGCATGGCTGCGAAAAGTAAATGTTTCATTTGTGTTTTTTTTTATTGATTAAAAAAGTTGATTAATAAGAAGACAACGCCCATCTCTTCCACTGATTATTTGCCACACAGCGATATCCGTAGTTAGTGTCGAATCTTATTTCACCAATAGATCCAAAAGCAGAAGATGAAGACGGTGCATTACCAAGTAAATTAAAATGTATCGTGCCAATTTCGGTTCCAAATAGTTGATTTACGCCTATGACATTAAAAAGGCTTTCCTCGCTAATTCTTATGTAATAATCTGTATTGTTTGTATCGTAAATACCATTGTTAAAAAAAGATTGACCACTTACTGTTAAATTGTTAGAATATGAATTATAAAAATAGGCATTTCCGATTGCATCTATTGTTGCCGCACCGTTAGCAAATGAGGCAGTACCAACATCCCCACTTAAAACAAAAGAACCGTTTGTAGCTCTAATTTGATTGCCAGCAATTAAAGAGGTAGATGTGTTAATGTCGTTTGCGGCAGATATGTTGCCCGTTGCATTAATAGAACCATCGCTGCCTATTGTTGCTGCACCATTTGCAAATGAAGCTGAACCGTTGCTGCCAATACTAAAGTTTTGCGTTTGAAGCCCCCTATTTTTATTACCTGTTGTAAGGGTTAAATTAGTGCCATCATCCACCCAAATAGTTGATTGTTTGCCGTTTAATTGGTCTTGTATATTGCTGCTAACGCCTTGTAACCTTCCTAATTCTTTTGCTTGTACGGTGTAATTATTACTGTTGTCGCTGGGGTTGTAACCACCAAACGTTATTGACCCTGCACCACCTTTTATTAATGCACCGCCATTACCACCATCTCTACCAAATGAAGCGATGTAATCGTTGCCGTCAGAAAAATAAATTTCGTGGTTTGGTTGGTCAATATTTATAAAATGGTTGTGCCCTATTTGAATGGGATGTATAATATATACGCCTTCTTTTAAAGTTTCTAAACCATCGGCCGCCGCAAATTGCACATATCCAGTTGTTGTTAAACCATTAAACTGTGGGCTATTTGCCTTACTTAACCTTTGGTTTTCTAAAGGCTGAAAGTTGGCATTTGATTGACTTTTAGAATAAGCGTAATTAGTATCTGTACCACCACCGATAACTATTTTCTTCCAACTATTATTCCCTAAACCACCTAACAACTGCCATTCGCAGCTATCTTTTATTGTGGCCACTTTCATCATTAATTTTCGTTGGGCAAATGGTATTTTGTCACGGTTAATGGTATCATAATAAACTTGATAACCACCCCTTATGAGAGTATCGTAATGTAACCCGTAAGTAGTATCATTAGGAAAGTTTCTGCCTTGAAAGCCTAAAAATTGCCCTTGTGCTGCAAAGCAGAATAACAAGGCAATGATTGAGATATATTTTTTCATGGTTGTGTTAATTTGCTGTAAACGAATAACCGCCTCCCGTGGTGGTTGTAAATACTAGAATATAATAGTTTTGAGCGTAGCCACTTGCATTTGTAACGCTGCGTGTGGTTATATTGTAGTTGCTTGATGGCTGTAAAAATGTATTAATTATGATACTACCAAAACCACCCGTGTTTACAGGTTTTGCAAAGCAAACACTTTGGGCACCTGTTGGTGCAGCTACTGAATTTGTAACACTACCGCCGCCGTATAAAAATCCTGTCATTGCCAAAATATCTGCATCTGTGGGGCTTTGTGTTGGTACAAAACCATAATAGTAACTTGGATACCAATATATACCTGCTGAAGCACCTGCACTTTTACCATCGGTGGTTGTAACACTCATACTGAAATTTGTATTTACATTCCTTGTTACGGTTACCGCTTGTGTACCGCTTACGCTGCCTGGTGCTGAAGGTTGGGTGAAAGATTTTGTTACACCTGCAACCACAATACTTTGTAACGGTGCTGTTGAGGGTTGCCTACCTGCACTATAATTTAACGTGTAGTTAAGGGCTGCACCTGCGGCCATTAACTCCCTATTTTCTCCACCGCTTAAACTTGCTGTTGGCACTTGTGAGGGATAGAATAAGTTATTTAAAAAGCCTACCAAATCAGTCGCACTTGGATTTATACCTGTACCAACTGATCCCGTAATTGGTCTGTTGCCATCAAATTTTATTTGGCTTTTGCCATCAATTCTAACATCGTTTAAATACCAAGGTGAGGACGCAATTTTGTTGAGTTTGCCGCTATCTGGTATCGGTTGAGAATGGCTTATAAATACTGCCAACACAAACAATAAGGTGAGTATTTTTTTCATGCTATGCTAATATTTTAAGGGTAATTACTTCACCAATAAAAAAGGCTTCATTGGCATTTACAGTTAATGATCCTGCCACATTATCTATTTGGCACTCTCTAACATTTGGTGCAGCATTTACTACGTTGTACAATGTGCCGCTACGCTCTATGTAAATAATTTTATTGGTTACAATGCCTATAAGGGCTGCATTGGTTAAGGTTGCTGCATTTGTTGTGGCTGTTAATGGAATTATTGAGATGGAACCACCACCCAAACCACCTGCTTGTATGGCTTTCCAAATGGCATGTAAATAATCTATCATTGTGCCGTTTTGCCCTATACTTGGGGGTAATGCCAACGGGTCTAGCGTTGGCATTAATTCGTGAAGGATTGCGTTAAAATAATCTAACGGTGTACTATAATATGGGGTGCTTGTTGGTGTATCTGGCATGTGTAGAAATTAAGATAGAAACAATGCTTTTTCTTTTGAACGGCGAATTTTTAAGCCTGTTACTACTTTGTGATTGCTATAAATCCATTGGTCAAACTGATTGGCAACTGTTTGTTTATCTACACCACTATTTAGTAATTTTAAAAGCGTACTGTCTTTCAAAGCTGTAACTCCTTCGTTATATGCAAATGATGATAACGCCAATAATTGGTTTTCATTTACTGGCACTTTTACTAACTGACTTACTGCATTTACTTTTTCGTTGGCTTCTATAAAAAACCATTCTAAAGCCTTTTCCTCATTTACTACGTCACCTTGTTGTACTGGTCTTTTTTTGTCATAATTATAAATACTTCCATAACCAATTGTCCAAACATTGGGAGGGTCTATTTTATCGTGATACGCATTTGCAGAATACCCTTCAAAGCCGCTTATTAAATTGAATATTTTTGATTTGAACGCATCTAACATTGTATCTATTTTATCATTAAACTTTTCGGGTAACACTTGCCTTCTAAATAGTACAACAATTGCTACAACTGTTGTTATAATAGCACCGTAAAGAAGGTATTGTTTTGTTTTGTTTGTCATGTATTAATTGCCTTGGTAGAAATCTAAAAAGTTATCGTAATTGCTTGCTGTGTATTCTGCCATTAACTCATTAATTATTGCAGGATCTAAATTTTCTAAATCGCTTTGCACACTTGTTTTTATTGGTGGTAACTCAGTATCATCATTAAACACATCAATTACAAATGAAGGGTTCTTAATATCCTTTATTGCTTGGTTTAGCG
>JAYVNQ010000115.1:0-16794 GCA_043758365.1 Chitinophagales bacterium | reverse complement strand
GCAAAAGAAGTAACATTAGTGTATCGACGAACTCAAGAAGAAATGCCTTGTACCGAACATGAATTAAATATTGCCAAACTTGATGGCTGTAATATTATATGGTTGGCTTCGCCAAAAGAAATTATTGGTGTTGATGGAAAAGTTACCCAACTTATTTGCGAAACGATGCAACTTGGCGAACCCGATGCAAGTGGTAGAAGAAGTCCTGTTTCAACTGGCGAAACCATTACATTAAATGTTGATATGGTTATTAAGGCCGCAGGGCAAATGCCTTTTAAGGAATTAATTACAAAGTACGAAGTACGAAACAACAACGGAAAAGTAACAATAGACAATCAAACAACCAATCTTACCGGTGTATTTGCTGGTGGTGATTGTGTAAATGGTGGCCGTGAAGTGGTTGATGCAGTACAAGCAGGTAAAGATGGGGCAAAGGCTATTTTAGATTTTATATTTTAAATGTTGAATGAAGACGGAGAATAAAATATTAGAAATGTCTTTTGATTTTTCGTTACAGATAATTGAGCTGTACAAAATTCTGCTTGAGAAAAGAGAATACGTTTTATCAAGACAATTATTGAAGAGTGGAACTAGTATTGGTGCAAATGTTGAAGAAGCAACTGCTGCGCAGTCAAAAAAGGATTTCATTTCCAAAATGTCAATTGCATCAAAAGAAGCAAGAGAAACAAGGTATTGGTTACGTCTTTTAGATAAAAGCAAATTAGTTGAATACGATTATTCACCTTACCTAATTTCAATTGAACATATAATCAATATCATCACCAAAATAGTCAAAACATCATCCGAAGGAAACGCTTCTTAATTCAACATTTAAAACACAACATTCAAAATATTTCCTCATGGCAGATATATCAGCAAACTTTCTCGGCATCAAATCACCAAACCCTTTTTGGCTGGCAAGTGCCCCACCAACCGATAAAAAAATCAATGTGTTACGTGCTTTTGAAGCCGGCTGGGGTGGTGTTGTTTGGAAAACATTGGGTTCGCAAGTGAAAAATGTATCTAGTCGTTATTCATCAGTAGATTATGGTGGGCATCGCATGATGGGTTTTAATAATATTGAATTAATTAGCGATAGACCGCTTGACATTAACCTTAAAGAAATTACAGAGTGCGTTAAGTTATTTCCCGATAGGGCTATGATTGTTTCGCTGATGGCAAATAATGACCGCAACTCTTGGCACGAACTCATTAAAAAGTGTGAAGATGCTGGTGCCATGGGCTTTGAACTAAACTTTGGTTGCCCACATGGTATGACAGAACGAGGCATGGGTGCTGCTGTTGGTCAAGATCCACAGATTGCAAAAATGGTGGTTGAATGGGTGATGGAAAAGGCAACTATTCCCGTTATTACCAAGTTGACACCTAACGTTCATAGTGTGGTTCCAACAGGTCGTGCAGCGGTTGAAGGTGGTACCAATGCACTCAGTTTAATCAACACTATTCAAAGCGTTACGGGTATTGATTTAGATACACTCGTTCCAAATCCGTATGTGGCTGGTAAATCTGTTTTTGGTGGTTATTGTGGCCCTGCGGTAAAGCCAATTGCATTAAAAATGCTCACTACAATTGCCCAAGACGAACTCACTTCTAAAGTGCCTATTAGCGGCATTGGGGGCGTTAGCACTTGGAAAGATGCCGTTGAATTTATGTTGCTTGGCAGCACAACCGTACAAGTTTGTACTGCAGCTATGACACACGGTTTTAGAATTGTAGAAGATATGTGTGAAGGTCTTAATAATTGGATGGATGATAAAGGTTATGCCACAATCAATGACTTTATTGGTAAAAGTGTAGAAAAAATAACCCATTGGGAAGACTTAGACATTAACTACCACCACATCGCTAAAATAAATCAAGATAAATGTATTCACTGCGGCCTTTGTTACATTGCTTGCGAAGACACTTCTCACCAGTCAATTAATATCGCAAAAGGCAATCCTTACAACACTTACACCATAAAAGAAGAAGAATGTGTAGGTTGTAATTTATGCAAATTGGTTTGCCCTGTAGATAGTTGCATCACTATGGAAGAACATCGTGTTGCACCAGAATACATTAATTGGAAACAATGGCAAGAACAAGCTTTGCCACTGAATGACCATTAAGTTGAGTATTTGCTCATATAATATAAAAAATAGCTTTCGTTATTGGCGGCACGGTTTTGTGATGATAAATAAAAATTAAAAAATTAATAATGAAAAAAACTTTTCTTCTTACTTCTGCCAGCCTTATTATACTTGCAGCTTGTAACAGTAATTCAGACAAAACAACTACCAACACAGACAGTACTATTGCTGTAAATGCAGATAGTGTTACTAAAACAACAACAACAACAGTTAGTAAAACCACTTATTCTAAACGCCGTTTAGAAACCGCTAAACTAGTTGACATCAAAACAAAACAAGCAATCGTATTAGTTTACGATACTGTGCATTACTATTATGTTGATTCCAAAACCATGCAACAGCCTAAAAGTTATTATTTTGATGAAGCCACAAAAGATACATTCGATTACAGAGGCTACCTTGTAAATAATAGTTTAATAATGAAGGATGGCGACTACATGGTTGATGAAACTAAACTCTTTGAAAATCCTTACAATGTGGAAGTAAGAAGTAATATTACTGCAGCGCCTAACCCAGCTGAAGTAGATAAAAAAATTAAAACGAACGGCAATTCTTACAAAGAAAAAACCGACACCAGTAAAATAAAAATTACTGATAACAAAACAAAAATTAAAATTAAAAATCCTAGCTAGTATTAATTACACTTTGAAATAATTTAAAAGAAGCCGTCTCATAAATAAGTGAGGCGGCTTTTTCATTTTGCGTCTTTTGCGCTTAGTACAATTTTAAAGATGTTAATAAAATGTGTTTTTGAAGTTTTTTATTAAGCAAAAGCGGCCTATTAAAAAACTTACAGGATTAAACCCTTCTGTTTTAAAAAAAAACCCTTACTTGCTAACATAATATTTATTACACTTTACACTTATAAACTAATCTGCACTTTTAGTTTTTCTTCCCATCATCATACAACTTATCTTTTGCCACAACCTTTACTTTATCGCCTTCTTTTAAGGTTTTGCTTACCACGTTGTAAGGTGCAACAATTACTTCATCATCCTTCTTTAAACCGCCTATAACTTCAATATTGTTTAAGTCTTGGATATCAGTTTTTACCACAACCTTTTTCACCTTGCCATCTTTCTGTAACACAAATACTATTTCCTCTAAAGCATCGGCTGTGGTTGGTTTGGGTGCTGTGTTCGTCTCTGGTTTTTTATCGTCTTTTTTATCATCTTTTTTGGCATCGCGTTTTGGGTCACGGGTTGTAACAGCGTTTAAAGCAACAGATAAAACATTGGCTTTTGTTTTTGTTTGAATATCGGCACTCGCACTCATATTGGGACGAAAAGGAAAACTTTTATGTGGGATAATCAAATCTGTATAACTGCTTTCTAATAAACGGATGTGTACCTTATAATTTGTTACATCGGTTGAAGCCGCAGCGGCAAGGCTTGTTGAGGTATTTGGATTGGCAATTTTATAAACGATACCTGTAAATTTCCTGTTAGAATAAGCATCAATTTGTACCATGGCAGTATCGCCTAATTTCACTTTTGGAATATCATTTTCACCAACATCTACCCTTACTTCTATACTACGCATATCGGCAATACGCATCATTTCGGTACCAACATTAAAACTATTACCGGCTACACGTTCGCCTTTTTTCACCGCCAATAAACTAACAATACCATCCATTGGCGCTTTTATTACAGTACGAGATAAATCTTTATCTGCCCTTGCTAACTGTGCCTTATTGCTTTGTATAAAGGCTTCGCTACTTTTTAAGCCTTCTTTAGCTGCGTTATAATTGGCTTGTGCTGCCAAATAACTTTGTTGGGCGGTTTCAAATTCAGCCCGGGAAATAACTTTATCGTTCAACAGTTTCTGTTGCCTATCGAAGTTGGTTTTTGTTTGGTCTAGCGTTGCTTTTAAACCAATAATGCCTGCGGCAGAATTGCCTAGTTGTGCTTTAGCTTGTGCAACACCTGCTGACACTTGGTCTCGTTGACTGGCATAAATATCTGCGTAAATGCGAGCTACAACTTGGCCACGTTTTACACTATCGCCTTCATTAACATAAAGGTCAACTATTTCGCCACTAATATCTGGGCTAACTTTTACCTCAACCTCGGGATAAACCTTGCCACTGGCATTTACGGTTTCAATAATGGTACGCAAAGCCACTTTTTCGGTAGCCACTTTTACCCCTTCATCTTTACCAATTACGCCAGCTGCTTTAAGCCCAACAAGGGTGCCAATTATTACTACTAAAGCGATGATGATCCAAAGGAGTTTTTTGTTCATAATTTCTATTTTTACCCAAAAATCCCTGAAGGGACTTTTGAAGCTATTTATTAACTTGTTTGATTATTATTTACCCAATTCACTATTTCCCCCTAAAACTTCAAGCCTTGACCTTTATAAAATTCAAGTAATTTCATTTTAAAAATATAGTCGTATTGATTGGCTACTTGTTGCAATTTGGCAGTTGATAAATTGTTCTGCGTAGTTATTAAATCTAGTGTGCTTAACAAGCCAATCTCGTAACGTTTGCTTGCAAAATCGTAGGCTTTTTGGTTGCTTTCAACTTGCCTTTTACCAGCATTAAATTTTTGAATTGCAGTTACCACATTCGTGTAAGATGTGTAAATATCTTGCTTTAATTTTTGATTAGCCTGCTCCTCATTTACCTTATAGGTTTGGAGGTTTAGTTTCGATTGCTCGTAATTTATCCTGTTAGTACCACTGTTAAAAATTGGTACAGATAAACCCACACCAAAGCTTTGACGGAAGTTTTGGCTCACTTGATCGAAGTATTCTATTTTATTGCCGTTGGCAAAATTTACAGCTTTATTATTATACGTTGTACCTAACGAATAATTAGCAGAAAACGTAGGATATAAACTAGATTTTACTGCTAAAACATTCTTTTCAGCACCTTTAATTTTTAGTGCATTAGATTTTTGGGCTGGCTGATTATTTAGTGCCAATTGAAATACCGATTCTGGTTGCATATCTGCCAAAGTTTCTAATGCAATTTTATCTACAGATGGGATTTCTACATCAAATGGCAAAGCAGCATCAATATTTAAAAGCCCTTTTAGCTGCAATATATTTTGTTGATAGGTTGACTGAGCTGATATTAAATTACTGCTATCTGTTGCCAATTTCGCTTCTAATTCCACAGCGTTCAATTCTGGCAAACTACCAGCATCTACCTTTTTTCTGGTAACATTTAATTGCGTTTGTGTTTGTATAGTTTGTATAGATGTAATGCTAATCTGCTCCTTAGCTGCCAAAACTTGTAGGTAGTAAGTGGCTACATTTATCGCCACATCGTTGGCTGCTTTCTCAATATCTACCAAAGCCGCTTTGGCATTAAATTCCTGTGCGGCAATATTATTTTTTATTCTACTCCAATTAAAAATTTGTACACCACCTTGCAAGCCATAACTCTGAGATAATAATTCGTTGTTAGAATAAACGTTCGTGGTAGGGTCAATAGAACGCCCAAATTGTGGTCCAATATTGGTGCTAAAACTAGCCGTTGGATATTGGTATAACGTCGCTTGCTTTAATTGTAAGGCCGTAATCCTTGCTTGTACATCAGCTTGTTTAACAGAAATGTTGTTCTTCGTGGCATACTCTACACATTTGCGTAAATCCCATTTTTCAGAAGTGGTTTGTGCTTGCGATTGCACCGTAAATGCCAAGGCAATTAGTACTAATACGAGTCTCATAATATAACAAAATAACGGAAAGTGGTTGATGTAGGCAAAACTTGATTTTTATCTTATTACCACATAGGCATATAGGCACATAGAAAAGATAGATTTGCTTTAAATGTTTAAACTATAAACGAGATACTCCCAACTTAAAAAGCCTGATGTGTCTATGTGCCTACTGTGGTAAAACTTTCAAACGCTTGTTCCAAATCTTTAATAATATAATCTGCGTCTTCTAATCCAACATACAACCTTAGCATGCGGTGTTCTTTATTTGCGGCATCAAAATCAGTTGGGTTTATGCCTGCACATTTTGGTATAATCAAACTTTCGTAACCACCCCAACTAACCGCCATTAGAATGTGTTTTAGGCTTTCACAAAAGGTTTCTATTTGTTGAATGGTGGTTGCTTTTATTACAAAAGTCAGCAAGCCACAAGCCCCGCTCATTTGTTGTTTTGCCAAATCATATTGCGGAAAAGATGGGTGTAAAGGAAAAATAACCGCCTCAACTTTTGGATGGTTTTTTAGGTAATCCATTACTGTTAAAGTGGTTTTGGAAATACAATCTAACCGCATAGGCAAAGTACGCAACCCACGAATTAACAACCAAGCATTAAACGGTTGAATGCCACTGCCAATAGTATTGTACTCGCTATTAAAAATGCGTTCAATCATTGCTTTGCTACCGCTTAAAACTCCAGCCACCACATCGCTATGACCACCAATATATTTTGTAGCAGATTGTAACGACAAATCAATACCCAGCGTTATTGGCTTTTGGTAAATGGAGGTGCAATAACTATTATCAATAATGGTGATAATATTATGCTTCGTTGCAAGCAAAGCGATGGCTTTTAAATCTTGCAATTCATAAGTCCAACTACTAGGGCTTTCTAAATAAATAATGGCAGTATTTGCAGTGATGGCATCTGCAAAATGTTGGATATCAGTGCCATCAACACAAGTATGTGTTACATTAAGCCGAGGTAAAATAACCTCGAATAATTTCTTAGCCCAAGTGTAGGGATTTTTGATAGAAATGATATGATCGCCACTTTTTATATTGGCTAAAACTGATGCGAAAATGGCAGCAGCACCACTGTTAAATACTAGGCAATCTTCGGCTTCATCTAGTGCAGCTAGCTTTTTTCTTAGGATGTCAACTGTTGGGTTTAAGCCTCTGCTGTATAAGTAAGTGCTGTACTCATCTTCAAAGCTTTTGCGTAACTCATTTACTGTTTTAAAGGCAAAATTGGATGTTTGAATAATGGGCGGTGCAACGGCATTAAAGTAATCCTCTCTACTTTCTGCATATTCGTTAATGATATATGATAAGTCCATAATAAATTTTATTTAACCACAAGATTCACTAAAGTAAACCACTACGTACACAATAACTATTATTAGAATGTTTACATCATTCGTGTTCTTTGTGATAAACCCTTGTGACCCCTGTGGTAAAGTCTTTACATATATTTTTTATACAAATTCTGCAACACTACTTTATCAGTCTCGTTAATTTTTTTGGTGGAGTCTTGCATAAAATGTCGTTTAAAAGATCGGATGGCTGCAGTAGAATCCCTAACATCATAACCAATAATACGTAATGCTTGCAAATGGTTAAAACTGCTATCAACTGTTTCAATCAAGGCATCATCTTGCCAAAGCCCAAAGCCTTTTTGAGACAATGTTTTCCAAGGAAAATAAATGTTTGGATCGTTTTTTCTGGTGGGCGCAATATCTGCATGACCAATAAAATTTGCAGAAGGAATGGTGTATGCTTTTTTAAGCGTGCCTAATAAAATAAGTAAGCTATTTATCTGTAAATCTGTAAATTTTTCAAAGCCATTATTGTCAATTTCAATACCTATTGATGAGGAGTTAATATCAACGTTATTCCCCCATTTACTTACACCCGCATGAAACGCCCTGAGGTAATCGTTAAGCATGTGATGCACCGTACCATCTTTACAAATTACATAGTGCGCACTAACTTGAGACTTAACGGTAGTAAAGGTTTTAAGTGTTTGCTCACAACTATTTTGTGCCGTGTGATGAATGATAACAAAGTTGGGTTTACGCATACCAAAGTTGGTGGTACCAATAAAATCAGTAGTGCCAAAACCCGAGTCTGCTAACGGGTAGGTTTTTAAAATATCGGCATATATTTTTGCTTGTGTTTTATACGCTTTATTGGTAGCATAATAAGGTGAACGTGTACAACCAAACATGGCAACAATTAACAACAGAGGGATAATTATTTGTTTAGTCATGGTTCAGATTTGATTAAGCAAAATACGAATAATTAGGGGTGGATTTTCTTTGATTTAGTAAGTAGCTTTTCCAAAACTATAATTTCGCCATGCCAATCAAGTCAAAAATCTATCTAACAAGCTTCACCTCTTCACCAGGTTTTGCATATCCAAATCTTGCTAAACGGCTGGTGGTATAATAAGCATCAACACCTAGGCTGGCAAGGCTTTCGGCTTCTTCTAATGCTAAAAATCCATCCGATTTTATTAGATTATTATCAAGGAACACATCAGTTACTGCACCAATTACCAAGAAAGTATTGTTGTGGGTAATGGGTACAATTTCTACCAGTTTTAGAGCATATTTTATATGGCTTTCCGCCACAAAAGGTGTAGCAATATTTGGATAGTAGTCTTCTGTTAAACCAACTGCCGTAAACTCATTTACATCAATAGGGTATTTTGCACTGCTTTGGTGTGCCTTGGCCGCAATGGCAGGATGGATATGGTTAATGGTATAAACTTCAGTTGCTTTAATGTTGTTAATGGTATGCGGTGCAGCAGCCAATGGACGGTTAATAAAACCAATCAAAGCAGGGTCAGAACCCAAGTGTACTACACTACTAAAAACTCCCAAATTTGGCTGCCCATTTTTATTGATAGATGCTATTAAACTCACGGCTTTAAAACCCGTTAAGCAATTGATAAAATTAGCTCTGTAAAAACGTTCCAATGTTTTAATGGTTGCGATAGAAAAGTGTTGCATAAACTTAAATTATATAGTATTTTAATTTGAGATTTTTGATTAAAAAATATTTTATAACATCCTCAAATCAGCAATGTCAAATCAAAAATTCTATTCTTCTACTTCTTCTTTAAAAACCGCTATAACCTTTTTGGGCTGTGGTTTTCGGCGTTCCATTTGGTGAATTAAATCGGCTACAACTGCTGTCCAACCAGTTTGGTGAGATGCACCTAAACCTCTACCAGTATCACCATGAAAATACTCGTAAAATTGTAACAGTTCTTCATTGCCCTTTTGCTGATAAAACCAATCGTAGCTATTGTTAAAGCAGCGTTTGCCTTCTTCATTTTTTGTAAATAAGCTGATGACTTTTTCACTTAAAAAA
The DNA here is from genome assembly GCA_043758365.1 of Chitinophagales bacterium. Lineage (GTDB taxonomy): Bacteria > Bacteroidota > Bacteroidia > Chitinophagales > Chitinophagaceae > Parasediminibacterium. Next base: position 7,592 of record JAYVNQ010000115.1, on the reverse strand, counting down.
TCAGCCACTTGTTCTAAGTTCATCAAGTTACCCGAACCTGTAGGGCATTCAACTTGCAATGTATCTCCATAGAAAAAACCATAACGCCTTACCGAACGAATAATGAGGTAATTAATAGGCATCCAAACTGGGCCTCGCCAATTCGAGTTACCTCCAAACAAGTCAGATGTGCTATCACCAGGATCGTATTGAATGGTATAATTTTTACCATCAAGTGTTACAGAATAGGGATGTTTTTCGTGGTATTTAGATAATGCCCTAATGCCACCAGGCGATAGAAATTCATCTTCATTCAACATGCGTTTTAGCAAGGCTATTAAACGCTCTCTTGGCAATAGCGAAATCAAAATTTTATCACTATCACTTCGTTCCTCATTGGGCCAAAAACGATTGTTCTTTTTACGGTAATTTTCAAACCAAGTGATACGTTTTTTAAAGTCGGGCAGTTTGTTAAGCGTACTCTTATCTATTACCGAAACAGCCAAAATTGGTATAAGTCCAACAATAGATTGTATTTTCAAAGGGATGGGTTCGCCACCACCTTTGACGCTGATGCTATCATAAAAAAACTGGTCGGTTTCGTTCCATAAAATATGCTCATTCATGGCTTCTGCAATCAATACAAAATGCTCAAAAAATTTGGTAGCGGTATCTTCAAATGCAATGTCATGTGTGGCAATTTCAAGGGCAATATCCATCATGTTCAACGCATATTTACCCATCCAACTAGTGCCATCAGCTTGCTCTAAGTGCATGTGGGCAGCCACCCCATGGCTTCTATCAAACACCCCAATATTATCCAAACCCAAAAAACCACCTTGAAATAGGTTATTACCTTGTGCATCTTTTCTATTGATCCACCAAGTAAAATTGATGATAAGTTTTTGGAAAATACGTTTGAGAAAAGTCAAGTCGCCTTTGCCAGTATTTTGCTTGTCAATACGGTAAACCTGCAAAGCAGCCCAAGCATGAACGGGTGGATTTACATCTCCAAAATTCCACTCATAAGCTGGTAATTGTCCATCAGGTTTCATGTACCATTCACGCATAATTAGCAACAACTGGTGCTTGGCAAAATTAGCATCAACCATCGCCATTGGTATGCAGTGGAAAGCCAAGTCCCATGCGGCATACCAAGGATATTCCCATTTATCAGGCATTAAAATTACATCCTGATTTTTAAGATGTTTCCAGTCGCTGTTACGTCCTTTTTTCTTCCCCTCATTTACGGGTGTTAAGCCATCACTTGTGCTAAGCCAACTCTCAACATCATAATGGTAATACTGCTTGCTAAACAACAAACCTGCAAAAGCTTGCCGTTGAATATTTAGTAATTCTGGTGTGGCACTTTGGCATAAAACCGATGTGTAAAAATCATCAGCTTGGGCCTTGCGATTGGCAAAAACTTGCTCAAATCCGCCGCCAAATGGATTATCGTGTGCTTTGTTACTAAGCCTACAGTAAATGGTTTTTGTAGCATTTGCCTCAACCATCATTTTATAAACAGGCGAAAATTTTGTACCCTTTTTTCGCTTACGTAACGCATCTGCATTTTCACCATCAATGATGGCAGAATGAAACGCATCTTTTACAAAAGGAGAAGCATTTGGAATGCCCATTATCTTCTCTTTATTTGTCTCGTTATCTGTGTAAAAATTATCGTCAGGTTTTTGAAAATAGAAATAGTATTTGCCTAATCTTTCTTGTTCGGCTTTTACTGATGTTTTGCTTATTTCAGTAATCAACGGCTTCTTTTCATCATCGTTATTTTTCCATCTATTATAAAACCACAATGTTGGTAAAACTGTTATGGGTGCTGGTTTGTGGTATTTATTAGTAATGGCAATTTTTATAAAAATATCTTGTGGGCCTTGTTTAGCGTAAGTAATTTTTACATCAAAATATTCATTATTGTCAAATACGCCAGTATCTAAAATTTCATATTCAGGCTCGCTTTTACTACGCCACTTATTACGTGCTACCAAGGTATCGTAAGGGAATTTTTGTTGTGGATATTTATACAAAAAATCCATATAATAATGCGTTGGCACATTGTCTAAATAATAGTACAATTCCTTCACATCTTCACCGTGATTACCCTCATTATTACCTAGCCCAAACAAACGCTCTTTTAATATAGAATCTTTGCCATTCCACAAAGCAACGGCAAAGCATAAGTTTTGGAAATAGTCAGTAATACCGCCTAAGCCATCTTCGCCCCAACGGTACACCCTACTATGTGCATGATCGTGTGGAAAGTAATTCCAAGCGTCGCCAAAAGCTCCATAATCCTCACGAACAGTACCCCATTGGCGTTCACTTAAGTAAGGCCCCCATTGTTCTAAGGGTATTTTTTTACGGTCGTTAACCGATAGCCGCTGATGTTCTGCTGTCATAATTACTGTTTACAATTGACCCTTTTTATTGTTTGATAAAGCATTTTTATCTCACAATATTTATATCCAAAGCGGCAGGCAAACGTTAAAAAAATAAGCAATTGGTAAGGATAAAATTAAGCTAAATGTTGTTTAAATAATCTTACCTATTTACATGGCACCCCAATTACTCAGCTGCTCTACATTTACCAGTACCTTCACAAAAATTTTTTAATGATTTTAGTTACCGGTGCCAATGGTTTGGTTGGCTCTCATCTTATAACAAAACTACTGCAACAAGGCAAGCTGGTCAGGGCTTTGTATCGTACTAATCATACTGTAATTACTCATCAAAACTTAACTTGGTTTCAAGGAGATATTTTAGATGTGATTGCTTTAGAAGAAGCAATGGAGAACGTGTTGCAAGTATATCATTGTGCAGCCATAGTTTCATTTAACCCTAAAGAAAAAGAGCAGCTTTTTAAAACAAATGTTGAAGGAACAGCCAATGTTGTAAATGCCTGTTTAAATGCGGGTATTGATAAATTATTATTTGTTAGCTCAGTAGCTGCTATTGGTAGAGGCAAAATTGATGAACCAATTGAAGAGGAGATGAAATGGGTAGAAAGCAATAACAACAGTGCTTATGCCAAAACAAAATACTTGGCGGAAATGGAAGTGTGGCGTGGCATTGGCGAAGGGTTAAATGCTGTGATGGTGAATCCTAGTATTATTTTAGGTATTGGCGATTGGAGCAAAGGGTCTGCTGGTATTTTTAAGTCGGTTTATAATGAATTCCCTTGGTACACCGAAGGCGTTAATGGCTTTGTAGATGTTCAAGATGTGGTAAACGCAATGGTGCAATTGATGGATAGTGATATAACTGCAGAACGCTTTATTGTAAGTGGTTATAACGTAAATTATAAAGACCTTTTTACACAAATTGCCATCTATTTTAACAAGCAGCCACCACACAAAAGAGTTACCCCTTTGTTGGCAGAAATTGTTTGGAGATTAGAAGCCGTTAAAGGAAAACTTACAGGTCTAAACCCTTTACTAACAAAGGAAACAGCCCACACTGCCCAAGCCAAAGTGTTTTATAATAATGCTAAATTATTAAAAGCATTGCCATCCTTTCAATACACAAATTTTGACGATATTTTAAATTATATTTGTAAAGGGTTAACAAATAAATATCAACTCTGATACAGGCTTATTCCATCACCTTTTTCCACAATTCAGGGATGCGTTTTATCCAAACCAATTCTCTTCTTTTAATAGATGCTTCTTCAGCAGGATAACCAAAATAAGTTTTGCCGCCAGCTAATGATGAAGGCACACCAGTTTGTGCCAACACAACCGCATTAGTACCAATAGTTATTGTTTTATTAACACCAACTTGACCCCACAGTGTTACACCATCTTCTAGTGTTGTAGCACCTGCAATACCAACTTGTGCAGCTAATAAACAGTTCTTCCCAATTACTACTTCATGCCCTATATGCACCATATTATCAATAATACTTCCTCTGCCAATAATGGTGCTAGCACTAACACCTCTATCAATGGTGCAGCCACAACCAATCTCTACATTATCCTCTATTATTACATTGCCACAACTGTTCATTTTTTTAAACCAAACGTCTCTATCTTTTTTTGTATTATAATAAAATGCATCGCCACCAATCACAGTGCCAGCTTGAATTACAACGTTATTGCCAATAATGGTTTCATCCATAATTGTAACGTTCGGGTAGATAATACAATCATTACCAATGGTTACATTATTACCAATAAATACGTGTGGCATTACTACTGTATTTGTACCAATAACAGCGGTATTGCTAATGCTTTTGTTAGATGGGTTAAAGGGGCGAAAATGGTTGGTAATTGTTTGGTAAGCTTCAAAAGGATTATCAGTTACTAACAAGGCTTTACCTTCTGGAATCTCAACATTTTTACTATTGATAATAATACAATTTGCAGCACTTTCAAGGCAAGTTGTATAATACTTAGGATGGTCAACAAAAACAAGATCACCTACCTCAACTTTATGTATCTCATTAATGCCAGTAGCCTGTAATGCCGTGTTGCCAAGCACTTTAGCGTTTATTAATTCAGCAATCCATGTTAATGAAACGGGCGAAGGAAATTTCATTTTTATGTTTTTAGATGGTTAAAGGTAAGAGCAATGACCTGCGAAGGATATGTTTATAGTTACAACAAGATTTATTTTTTAAAAGTTTTATGGTAAGTAGTCTGTCATAATTATCTAATACTAATTCTGACAGAAGAAATCACCAAATACACTGAATTTATATACAAAAATGTTTGGGCATTTTATAAGTTAATTATGACAGACTACTTAAAAGTTTTTATTAAGATAATGGTAAGTAATGCCTATATATATATTTAAAATTTATCCTTGTAATGCCTTTGAATAATGGGTTTCATTGGAATGACACTTCTGATATTTTACTATGTCATTAATTAAAACGCTACTACAATTCACATCTTTATTTATAAATGTGAATAAAATTGTCGCAAGAATTTTTGCATTGGCAGAAAGTCTTTTTAATATTGTGTTGGGAATTTACTACTCCCTTACTTACTAACCCATCTATATAGAAGCCCTGCAACTGCAGGGCTTTTTATTTGTAGTAAATTATTCATTTTACAACTCCATTTTCTTTAACCATTTTTGTTACAAACGCTTCACTAAAAATCATGCAGCAATATTTTATTATTTATAAACCCTACCTAGTGCTATCGCAGTTTTCGCCTAAAGATGGTAAGCAAACTTTGGCTGATTTTTTAAACCTGCCTAAAGATGTTTATCCCGTTGGGAGGTTAGATTATGACAGCGAGGGTTTACTCATTTTGACGAATGATAAAGCGTTAAATCATCGCTTGCTAAACCCAATGTTTGCACACGAAAGAGAATATTGGGTGCAAGTGGATGGAAACATTGAAACACAAATTGTACAACAGTTACAGCAAGGTGTTGTTATAAATATTGATGGTAAAATGTATAGCACCAAACCATGTAAAGCCAACTTATTTATTGATGAACCATTGGTGCCACCTCGCTTACCAACAATTCGTTTTAGAAAAGCTATTCCTGCACCTTGGCTAAGTTTAATTTTAACCGAAGGCAAGAATAGGCAGGTGCGGAAAATGACAGCAGCCGTTGGCTTTCCTACCTTGCGATTAATAAGGTATCGGATAGAAAATATTACCCTTGATGCCATGCAACCCGGCGATATTATTGAACTATCTAAAGCTGCGATGTATAAAAAATTATTCAATGACTAATTTATTTTACGAGCCCACAAAAACAAACATCCCGAAGCAACTACTTGAGAATGTTTCTATCAACTGTCTTATTCTACCCACATCCTTACTTTCACAGACACACTAATAGCATTGCTTAACACCAAGTACACACCACTAACAGCCAAGTTTTCGGTAAAGCGGCGGGTTTCGCCAGCAGCTAATGCCACTGTATTGCTACCAGCCACATTGGTAGTAGCCGATAGGCTAAAGCTTACCCCTTGCGTGCCCATATTCTCTAAGGTATAAAATGTATCAACAATGTACGCATTAGCAATACATCGGCTAATAAACTGCTAAACGGCAAAGCCATACAGCTAAACCTTGTGCAACTAACAAAGCAATGCGTACACCTTCAACGGCACTCCCAACGATATGTTTGTCCTACGGGCAATGGACTTGCCACCACACCACGCCCTTACTGCCCTAACCCCACTTTACGAGGCCGCACCCGATGTAACCCAATAGTTAGCAGGCAAAACTGTGGCAAAAGTGTGGGGGCTGATGAAAGAAGGGTAGCGACAATACAGAAAGTACGTCATTTTGCTTCTAGTTTTTTTATAGTTTAAGTAGATTTACAATCAACGTTTTATATATTTACTATGCTAATTTTTGTATTTGTAGCCATTGCGGCAATACCTGCTCGTTGTGGGTCATATAAAACCTATCATGCAAAAAACATTTCTAAATAAAAAATTTGGTTTAATTAATATCTCAAACTCAACTGATATTGAACAAGCCATAAAAAATACGGGCAACTTTTTTAAAATTATTTACTTACCTAAAGACACAGAAATTACTTTAGACTTTGAGAAATTTGAGCATGAAGAAGACAGCCTTTTTTTTATTTCCAACACCCAACAATACCAGCTTCCTACCGCGATAAAATCATCAGGTGCGATTATACTTTTTTTTAACCAAGATTTTTATTGTGTACAAATTCACGACAAGGAGGTTTCTTGTGATGGAATTTTATTTAATAATGTTTTTAATGCTAAGTATTCTGTCAAAATTAACTTATAAAAAGATCGTTTAGAAGTATGTGGGTAGAAAATCAATAGAAATAGCATTTACAGACGAAAGCAAATCATTGTTGTTGAGCTGTTATCAGACGAGCGCTAAGCATAGTTTACGGCATCGTTGTAAAATAGTTCTTTTATATAGCGAAGGCTACAGTGTTAAATCCATTAGTTTAATAATGGATACGAGTATTATCAGTGTATATAGTTGGTTGCATCGTTATGCAGCTTTAGGTATGGCAGGTCTTCTTACTAAGTCGGGTCAAGGCAGGCCAGCTATTTTAGCAGAAGAGCATGTATTGATAGTGAGGGCTGCGGTAGAGAAAGAAAGGCAAAGGTTGTCCCAAGCCCGTCAAATTGTTGAAGCACATATCGGTAAAAAGATGAGCAATGAGACGCTGACCCGTTTTTTAAAAGGCATCACTGCCGTTACAGACGTATAAGAAAACGACCGAAGGGACAATGTGATGACGACTTTTATGCTTACAAACTAGCAGAACTGCAACTATTGGAACAACGTTATAATACGGGTGAAATTGATCTGTATTATGGCGATGAAACGCAAATATCAGAAGAGGGCTATGTGCCCTATGGTTGGCAATTTAGGGACGAGAACATTAGTATCAAATCAGCCAAAGGCAACAAAATGAACTGTTTTGGTATGATAAGCAGGGATAATCGCTTTGTGTACGAAACAACTTATGGAATGGTTGACTCAAATTTTATCATAGAACAACTAAATAAGTTCTCATATGGTATTAAGAAACATACAGTCATTGTTTTGGATAATGCTAAAATACATCAATCAAAAGCCATGAAAGCGATGCTTGAAATCTGGTCGAAAAGGCAATTGTTTGTCTTTTAT
>JAYVNQ010000114.1:0-43128 GCA_043758365.1 Chitinophagales bacterium | reverse complement strand
AGTCTGTTGCCCATTTTTTATTACGAATGTTAATAATGCCCTGCGATGTAAACAGCATGCCATTTCTGCCATTACGTGTTGGCATTACACAATCAAACATATCAACACCCAAAGCAATATTTTCAAGAATGTTCCAAGGCGTACCAACCCCCATTAAATAGCGAGGTTTATCTGTCGGTAAAATATCGCAGCACAGTTTAGAAAACTCGTACATCATCTCTTCACTTTCGCCAACGCTTAAACCGCCAATAGCATTGCCAGTTGCATTTTTATTGGTAATATATTCAGCCGATGCGGTACGTAAATCTTTATATGTACTACCTTGAATTATGGGGAATAAATTTTGTGTATAGCCATATTTATCAGGGGTTTCATCCATACGTGCAAAACATCTATCAAGCCAACGGTGTGTTAAATCCATACTCTTTCTGGCATAAGCATAATCGCTTGGGTAGGGTGGACATTCATCAAAAGCCATAATAATATCAGCACCAATACTGCGTTCAATATCCATTACTTTTTCTGGTGTAAATAAATGTTTGCTACCATCAATATGGCTTTGAAATAAAACCCCTTCCTCTGTAATTTTTCTATTAGCGGCCAACGAAAAAACTTGATAGCCACCACTATCTGTTAATATCGGTTTATCCCAACCATTAAATTTGTGTAAACCGCCAGCAGCCTCTAATACATCAATACCTGGCCGTAAGTATAAGTGATAAGTATTACCAAGAATTATTTGAGCTTTCACATCGTTTTTAAGTTGTTGTTGGTTAACTGCTTTTACGCTACCAACTGTACCAACAGGCATAAAAATTGGCGTTAATATTTCGCCATGGTCAGTAGTTATTTTACCAGCTCTTGCTTTACTATTTGTATCGGTATTTTGTAATTGAAATTGAAGTGATGCCATCGGGCAAAAGTAACTTCCAAGTTTCAAGTTCCAAGTTTCAAGTTCCAGGTCGAAATATTAAGTTGCAAGTTTCTAGTAATCTGGAATCAGTAACAATTAATCTTCATCGGCCTTTTTTCCACATACACACATGCACCGTGCTATGCCTTAACGTATGGGTTACATTTGCAGCATGAGTATTGATTTGCCCTTAATAGGCTTAATTATTTTTATTGTGTTTTGTATTGTAATAGCTATCCAAATTGGGTACTATTTATTTCTCTTTCGTAGGTTGGCAGTTTATCAAGCACCTGTTAAATCCTCCAGTATTGAGCAACCAGTTTCGGTAATTATTTGTGCCAGAGATGAAGCCAGTAATCTTGCTAAAAATTTACCAGGTATTCTAGTGCAAGATTATAAAACCACACATGAAATTATTGTAGTTAATGATAACAGTACCGATGAAACAAAATATATAATTGACGAGTACAAAAAATCGTTTAAAAACCTTGTCAATATTGAGTTAACGCAAGAAGCGAAATTGATAATGGGTAAGAAATTTCCATTGTCGATGGGTATTAAAAGTGCCAAATACGAGACTTTGATTTTAACTGATGCAGACTGTGTACCAGCGAGTGAATTTTGGGTTCAACATATACAGCAAGCCTACGATGATAATATTGAACTGGTATTGGGTTATGGTGCTTATCATAAAAGTGCTGGCTTATTAAACAAGCTTATTAGGTACGAGACTTTCCATTCGGCGTTACAATATTTTTCTTATGCCCTTGCAGGGATGCCATACATGGGTGTTGGTAGAAATTTGAGTTATAAAAGAGAAGTTTTTATGCGTAGTAAGGGTTTCTCATCAATGAATATGATACCAAGCGGGGATGATGATTTGTTTATAAATAAGGTTGCAACGAAAACCAACACCGCCATAATGATTGACCCTGCATCGCACACATTAAGCGAAGCAAAAAAAACTTGGAACGATTGGATGAATCAGAAATACCGCCATTACACTACTTCAAAATATTATAAGCCAAAACATAAGTTTTGGTTAGGGCTTTACTCACTAACCTTAGCTATTCTATATCCTTTATTTACTGTAAGCTCAGTATTGTTTATTTGGTGGATAGCCTTATCTGTATTGACTTTAAAGCTAATTATTCAAGCTATTATTTTATATAAAACAATGAAGCGGTTGAACGAAAAAGATCTTTGGCCTTTTTTTATCTTATTTGATATTTGGATGCTATTTTACTTTTTAATAATGCTGCCGGCTTTGTGGAAAAAGCCAAAACAAAAATGGACTTAAATTTTACCAGCGGTTACTATTATGGATACAATTTTAAAATATTTCTCAGATTTTACACCCCAACAAATACAACAGTTTCAAGCATTAGCAGGCTTGTATAAAGATTGGAACGAGAAGATTAATGTGGTATCCCGAAAAGATATTGATAGCATTTATTTGCACCACGTTCTGCATAGCCTAGCCATAGCTGCAGTTGCAGATTTTAAAGAGGGCATGGATGTAATTGACATTGGTTGCGGTGGCGGTTTCCCTGGTGTGCCGTTGGCTATATTTTTCCCTGAAGTAAATTTTCATTTGGTAGATAGTATTGGCAAAAAATTAAAAGTGGTAGATGGTGTTTGCGAAGCAGTTGGTATAAAAAACATTACCACGCAACATATTAGGGCAGAAGAGATAAAGGGTCGTAAGTTTCACTTTGCAGTAACCAGGGCTGTAGCACCATTAAAAGAGTTGTGGCAATGGGCTAATCCGCTTATTAGAAAAGGACATACAGCAGAATTGGCCAATGGGTTAATTTGCTTAAAAGGCGGCGATTTACATCTGGAAATTTCTGACAGTAATACACGCCCAAGAATGCTGCCCATCTATGATATTTTTGCCGAAGAATATTTTAAAGAAAAGTATTTGCTGCATGTACCTAAGATTTAACATTAGTGGTTTAATCACAAATCAAAAACACCAATTCAAGAATTTCATTAAACTCTACTTTCATAATAATTCCACATAGTCTCATACACTTTTTGTTTTAAAGCATCAACATTATCACCCGCTGTAATTGGTGGTAAAAAATGTATTTCTAAACGGGTTGGTAGCAAGTAGAATGGCTTCTGTATTGGCATCGCTTCTCTAGTGCCAAATATGATTGAGGGTAAAATATTATTTTGTGTATCAATGGCTAGTTTAAAAGCCCCATCGTGAAAATTTGCCAAAGGGTTATTAGTTTTATTCCTTGAGCCTTCTGGGTAAATACACATGTGGAAACCTTGTCGCAGAGCGGCTTTCATTAAGTCGTAACTTTTTTTTCTACTCGCTACACTTTTTCTATTTACCAATACAGAACCTCTTGCATAAAACCATCCGAAAATAGGCACTTTGGCAAAGCTATCTTTTGCAATTGTTTGGTTGGCCCCTGGTACAAATGGTGCAGATAGTGGCACGTCTAATAAGGCATTGTGGTTATAAGTAATTATGTAAGTGTCACCTTTTTTAAAGTTTTGTTTGCCCACAACTTTCATAGGGCAGCCAATCATATACAGCCAACTGGCCATCCAAAATTGCGAGACTTTTATAAACCAATACATACCTTTTGGGTTCGGGATTATTTTGGTTGCCAATGAAGGTATTACAATAATTAAAAATGTGCCAGTAAAACTTATTAAACCCCAAAATGCCCAAATACGGGCAAATATTGCTGTAAAAATATTATCGTTCTTTATTGTCATTTTATTCGGTTTGTGGTGTTATTTATTTTTGCTTAAAAAATTAATTCTTTTAAGTCATAAACCTTTCAAATTACTAAATTACAATCGCCAATCAATCGGTACTAATCCATCTTTAGTTATCAAACCGTTTGCCCTACTAAAATGTTTGCAACCAAAAAAACCATTATAAGCACTTAAAGGCGATGGGTGTGCAGCCTTTAAAACATGATGCTTCGTTTCGTCAATCAATATCTGTTTTTCCTGTGCAAATTTGCCCCATAACATAAATACGACATTCGTTTTTTCGTCAGAAATTTTTTTAATCACTGCATCTGTAAAATTCATCCAGCCAATTTTTGCATGGCTTGCAGGCTCGTTGGCACGAACAGTTAGCACTGCATTTAACAATAAAACACCTTGCAAAGCCCATGGAGTTAAGTTGCCTGTTTTTGGTATGGCCATCCCTATATCGGTGTGCAATTCTTTATAAATATTTACCAACGATGGTGGGGGCGGTATACCATCTGGCACGCTGAAACTTAAGCCCATGGCTTGTTTTGGATTATGATATGGATCTTGCCCCAGTATTACCACCTTTACTTTGTCAAACGGTGTTTTAGTAAAGGCATTGAAAATTAATTGCCCAGCAGGGTAAATAGTCAAGCCTGTTAGCTTCTCAGTTTTTAAATGTGTGGCTAGTTGTAAAAAGTAAGGTTTTGTAAACTCTTGTCTCAAAACTTCCTTCCAACTAGCTTCAATTTTTACATCCATACTATACTCTTTATTGTAGCGGCGAAAGTAACGCAACATTTATTATACCTTAATGTAACTATTGGTGATTTATGGTGTTAATATTTAGATAGGATTAATTTTCCGTTGATGCATCTTAGCGTTTCTTTACCAATCAATAAGCGTTTTATTACTTTATATTTGGAGTCTTGATTATGAATAAAATTGTTCAATTTATGATACAAAAAAAAGGTTGGGTACTATTAATTGTAGTAGCCTTTGCAGGTGCGTTTTTCGCATTTAAAAGTATAAATTCAAATCCAGTACCAACCACACAAAAACAAAAATTATTAGCAGCCATTGGGCAATTATTGCAAGAGCAACATTACAGCCCTAAACCGCTGAACGATGCATTTTCAAAGGAAATATTTAAGAAATATTTAGATGAATTGGATGGCGACAAAAGCTTGTTCTTAAAGTCGGATATTGAATCGTTTAAAAAGTACGAGTTGACTATTGACGATGAAATTAAAGCTACCAAAGAACTACAATTTACACCTGCTGTTAGTGCCGTTTACGATAAAAGAACGACTGAGGTTATTGATATTTATAAAAGCATTTTAAGTAAACCTTTTGACTTTAAAGTAGATGAAACCTTAATTACTGACCCTGAAAAATTAAGCTATGCTAACAATGAAGCTGATCGTAAAGATAGGTGGAGAAAACGCCTAAAATATTTAACCCTTGAACGTTTTATAAACCTAACCGATGAGCGTGGTAAAAGCAAAATTGATAGCGTTATTAATAAAACCGATGCACAACTTGAAACCCAAGCAAGAGCCAGTGTTTTAAAGGCTTTGGATAGAACTTATAACCGTATAAAAGTTCGCTTTACTGATGATGAACGTTTTAATACATTTATTAACGTTGTTACCAATTTAATGGATCCCCATACAGACTATTTTGCACCTGTAGAAAAACGTGCTTTTGACGAGCAAATGAATGGTAGTTTTTTCGGTATCGGAGCACAATTGCAAGAGCAACCAGATGGCGGAATAAAAATTATGAGCCTTGTACCAGGTGGTCCTGCATTTAAAAGTGGACAAATAGAAGTAAATGATATAATTGTAAAAGTTGGCCAAGGTGGTAAGGATGAAATGGTTGATATTGCTGGGTTTGATGTGTCGGATGCAGTAAAATTAATTCGTGGCAACAAAGGCTCTGAAGTGAAATTGACTTTTAAAAAAGCCGATGGTACCTACAAAACAGTATCTATTTTCCGCGAAGAAATTAAGCAAGATGAAAGCTATGCCCGTAGTGCCATTGTTAAAAATGGGGATAAGAAAATTGGGTATATCTGGTTGCCTGATTTTTATGCAAATTTCGAGGATCCAAAAGGTGCAAGATCTAGTGTGGATGTTGCCAAAGAAGTTGAAAAATTAAAAGAAGAAAAAGTAGATGGTATTGTGATGGATTTACGTTTTAATGGTGGTGGATCCTTGTACGAAGTAATACAAATGGTAGGACTATTTATTAAGCAAGGACCAGTTGTTCAAGTACGTGATAGAGATGGTAGAAATATGATTATGGACGATAAAGATGAGAGTGTGTTATACGATGGACCTTTGGCAGTAATGGTTAACGAGTCTAGTGCTAGTGCAAGCGAAATTTTTGCGGCTGCCATACAAGATTATAAACGTGGGGTTATAATCGGCAGCACCTCAACTTATGGCAAGGGAACAGTACAACGTAGTGTGCCTTTGGGAAAACGGTTAGATTATTTTTCTGATCGTACAGAATTTGGTTCGGTTAAACTCACATTTCAAAAATTTTATAGGGTAAATGGTGGTTCAACACAACTAAAAGGTGTAACTCCAGATGTGGTTTTGCCAGACATTTACGAGCAATATAAATTTAGGGAAAAAGACAATAAAAGTGCGTTGCCTTGGGATGAGATTACTAAAGCTCCAATTCAAGCCTACACGGGTTTTGATGGTGTTGTGAAGTTGGAAAATCAAAAATTAAAAAACGATACAATCTTTGGTAAAATAAAAAGTAATGTAGAATTATTATCAAAAAATACAGATGCGCCAGTTAATTTACAAATTGATAAATATAAAGCAGCACAAAAAACGTTACGGACCACATCAACCCAAATAAATGCTTTGGTAAAGCTACAAAAAGAGATGACAATTGATGTTTTAAAATCCGATTACGATAAGTTTTACAATAACCCGTACAAACCAAAACAAGATGTTTATCAAGATTGGTTAAAGCGTATAAAATCTGATTTGTACATTGATGAAACAGTTAAAATTGTAAGCGAAATGATTGCTTCGCAAAATCCAGTTGCTGCAATAAAAAAGTAGTATAAAATTTAAAAAAAACGCACTCTTGCTAAATTGCTTTGGGTGCGTTTTTGTTTTTAAAAGTAACATCAATTTTGTTTATCGGCAACCTTAAATTAAGCTAAAGCAATTATTACATTTCATCATTAATGTCTTAATCCAAAAAGCTTTTCCACAAGTTTTCTCCATAATTATTGTTAACCCATTTAAAAGCATTTAAAACAATAGGATGCTGTTTGGTTTAGATTAATTTTGAATGTTATCATTATAAACCAACCCATGCTTAAAATACTAGTGCCATTTACAAAACTATCAATTTGGCTTTGCCTAATAAGCTTTGTTTTTCTATCATCTTGTGTTGATCAAAAAAAGTTTACTTATTTCAATGATATCCCCGCAGATTCAACACACTTAACGCTTTCAAACATTCCGTTTCCTAAAACAGTTGTACAAAAAGATGACATTTTAGAAATAAAAATTACTGGTAAAAGTGATTTGACCAGTATTGATTTTAGCGCAAAAGGGGGCGGTTTTGGTAATGGTCAGGCCGTTATACCAACCTACTTAGTTGATAGAGAGGGCAACATAGAATTATATCTTGTTGGTAAAGTAAAAGTTACAGAGATGACTGTAGAAGAAATAAAGAATAAACTATTGCCTTTGGTAAGTAAATATTTGCTAAATGCTGTTGTAAATGTGCGATTGGTAAATTTTCGATTTACTGTGTTGGGTGAAGTGAGGCTTCCGAACACTTACTCAATTGCCAACGAGAAAATTACTGTGTTGGAAGCATTGGGTTATGCTGGTGACATGACTTATTTTGCCAAACGTAATAACGTAAAAATTATTAGGGATAGTAGTGGTTTTAGAGAAATAGGGGTACTCGATTTTGGCAGTAAAAAAATTCTTTCATCACCCTATTATTACTTGAAGAGAAACGATGTTATTTATGTTGAAACCAATACCAAATACCGTCAAACGGGTGATGTGTATTCTAGGCTTTCACTCATTGTTGGCATTTTAAGTGGGCTGCTAGCGTTATCTATTTATTTCACAAAATAACGGTCACTAACAAGTTAAATGAGTTACCCAATTGGCACCCTGGATACTGATTATGTTGTTCAACAGCCTGCTCAATCTTCGTTTGATTTCAAGAAGATTTTGCATAAGGTGGTTGCTATATTGCCATGGGCAATGTTGGGGCTTTTTGTGGCAATTTTATGTGCCAATCTTTACCTGCGTTACACACCATCCAAACATAAAGTTGCAGCTTACATCCTCATAAAAAAAGAAGAAGAAGCCAATATTGATTATAAGCTTTTGAAAGGATTAGATGTTAGTGAAGCCAATAGTGATATTCTAAACCAAATTGATATTTTTCGTTCCTACACTTTGATGGAACGTGTGGTAGATACCTTAAAACTCAATTTTCATGTAAGGCAAGAAGGTCGTGTTAGCGGCTTACAATTGTATGGGTATGATAGACCATTTTTTTTAACCATGCTTAATCAGGATGATTTTATAAAACCGTGTGTGTATAGGATGTTTTTGAATAGGGAAGGCTTTGCCATTGACGGAAACGATGGCAGTAGAAGTTTTAAATATGGCGATACAGTTACCGCACAATGTGGCCGTTTTATTTTAGAACGAAACCCAATGGTTAAAATAAATCCTAAAGGATACACTTTGCAGGTTGTTGATAAATATAGCGAAGCAAATGGTTGGCGTGGTGCGTTGGGGTCAGAATTGACAAACGATAAAGGTGGTGGCATTATTGAAATTTCGCTAATTGATGAAATACCAGAACGTTCGGTTCAAATATTAAATACGTTAATTACTGTATTTAACGATGCTGATTTAAACGATAAAAACATAGTTACTAGGAAAACAATTAAGTTTTTAGATGGGAGAGTTGATACGGTGAGCCGCGAACTTGGGTCTATTGAAGCAGTGATAGAAACTTATAAACGTGTTAACCAAATAACCAATTTAGAGTCTCAAGGTGGTGTTTTTTTAGATAGAGCTTTAACGAGCGATAAACAAAAAATGGAGCAGTACGGACAGTTTAAATTATTGGAGGCTTTGGAGAAGTTCATTTCTAGTTCTAAAAATCTCAATGATATTATTCCATCATCAATGGGTTTAAATGAACAGATATTACAAAGATTAATTTTAGCTCATAATGAGCTTGTTTTTTTAAAGCAACAGATTGAAGAAAAAAGTACGCAATTTGACCCCAAATTAAAAGATGCCATCAACGATGTTAATTCAAGCAAAGAAAATATCCTGCGTAATATTCAAATTCTAAAAAAGTCTTTCCAATCTACTGTTAGCGATTTAGAAGGTAATGTATCATCACTTACTAACAGAATTGCAGGGTTGCCAGAAAAAGAAAGGGAATTACTTCGCTTGAAACGCTTGGCTAGCGTAAAAGAAAATCTATATGTGTACTTGTTGCAAAAAAGAGAAGAGGCTCAATTATCCCTTGCATCAAAAATTAATAATACCCGTATTATTGATTATGCTATCGATCAGGGTGCTAAAACTCCAAATAGAACACAGATTAAATTGTTAGCCATTTTAATAGGCTTGATACTTCCTACTGGTATCATTTTACTAAAAGATTTTTTCAATAATAAAATAACAGATAGGCAACAAATTGAAGCCGTTACCACCGTACCAGTTATTGGCGAGTTGAGCTATGTGAAAAAGAAAAACGTTCTGTTGATTGATGATAAAAGTCGCTCTGCTATTGCTGAGCAATTCCGTATCCTGCGTACCAATCTTAGTTACGCTAACAACAAAAAAAAGCCAAAATGTATCATGCTATCATCGTTTATCAGTGGTGAAGGCAAAAGTTTTGTAAGCATTAATTTAGCTAGTGCTTTATCGTTAACAGGAGCAAAAGTTATTGTGTTAGAATTCGATTTACGTAAACCAAAACTATCTAAACGGTTGGGCGCTTCTTCCGAAATTGGGCTATCAAATTACGTTACCAATAATTTAGGGTTGTTTGATATTATACAAGAAGTGCCAGGTGCTGAACACATCAATTTTATTAGTTCAGGGCCTATTCCTCCAAACCCTGCTGAAATGTTAATGAGTGATAAAACAATGGCTTTATTAGAAGATTTAAAAGAACAATACGACTATATTATAATTGATACTGCACCAATCGGTTTAGTAACGGATGCGTTATTATTAGAAAAGTTTACAGATATGACTTTATTTATCGTTCGTCATCAGTTTACACTCAAACAAATATTGCCTTATATTGATAAATTGCATAAAGATGCCAAATTTAAAAACATGAGCATCGTAGTAAATGGTATTAGAAAAGATGGCAGTTATGGTTATAGTTTTGGTTTAGGTAATAGCTATGGTTACTATATATCTGGTAAAAAGAAGAATATTCTTAGTCGTTTTTTTGGGTTTTTGCAAGCATAAGATTTGATTTTTAGATAAACAAGACAAAACTTCTACACACAGTATTTGTGTGACTGAGGATGGCTTTGCCGTAGAAAGTTTCTAAAACATTAGCAATGGAAAAAGAAGTTATAAGCAAAAATGAAGTAAAGCCGATTGTGAAAAAATGGTATGCGTTATACACAAAACCACGTTGGGAAAAAAAAGTAAACCTTACCCTGCTAAAAAAAGGTGTAGAGGTTTGGTGTCCTGTTCAAAAAGTTCAAAAACAGTGGACTGATAGAAAGAAAATAATTGAAGAACCACTATTTAGATCTTACATTTTTGTGTATGTTGATTATGTACCTGAACGTTTAAAAGTGTTAATGACAGATGGCATTTTGAATTTTGTACACTATTTGGGTAAACCTGCGGTGATAAAAGACGAAGAAGTTAACATCATAAAAAAATACTTAGATGAGGAAACTGCTAAAATAGAAATTATCTCATCCGAAGGCTTCCAAACAGATACTAAAGTACGAGTAAATCATGGTATTTTTATGGATAAGGAAGGCACTGTTTTACGTGGCGGTAAAAAGAAAGTATATGTACAGCTACAAAGTCTTGGCCAAGTAATGGTGGTTGAATTTCCAACTGAATATTTAACCCCAACCAACTAATCAACTTAAACACTTCAACCCCTTAACTAACTTGCAACCTCTTACGCATCCGAGAATAAAAACCATAATAGATTCAGAATCTAGCAAATCACTTTTTAATTTCAAAGAGTTTTGGGATTATAAAGATCTGCTCTATTTCATGGTACTCCGCGATGTAACCGTTCTCTATAAACAAACCGTTTTGGGTTTCGCTTGGGCTATTATTAATCCCTTGTTTCAAATTGTTGTTTTCAGCTTAATTTTTGGCCGTTTGGTAGGCGTTAATCCAAATGCTGGTACCATGCCCTATCCCGTTTTTTCATGTTTGGCAATCATCCCTTGGACTTACTTTTCCAACTCACTCAATGCCTCAGCAACTAGCCTCATTTCATCTAATCATATTTTGTCAAAAGTCTATTTCCCAAGGGTCATTTTTCCTTTGGTACCAGTACTTTCAAAGC
Source organism: Chitinophagales bacterium (assembly GCA_043758365.1). Lineage (GTDB taxonomy): Bacteria > Bacteroidota > Bacteroidia > Chitinophagales > Chitinophagaceae > Parasediminibacterium. Next base: position 31,892 of record JAYVNQ010000114.1, on the reverse strand, counting down.
TTGTCGATTTGTCAATTTCTTTCATAATCCTCATCGGTCTCTCACTCTATTTTCATTACATACCAACTGCACAAGTTATTTTCATAATTGTGCCATTAGTTTTATTAGTCATTACTTCGGCAGGCCTTGGTTTTTGGTTCTCAGCATTATCCGTTCAGTACCGCGATTTTAAGTTTGCCTTATCCTTTACTTTACCACTTTTAATGTATGCAGCACCAGTTGTTTTTCCTGCAAGCATGATACTCGATAAACTCGGCAAAACCGCATTCAGCCTATATTCTTTATACCCAATGGTAGGCGTAATTGAAGGCTTTAGAAGTTCATTTGCCATTGGTAAAGCCATGCCTTGGAACATTCTTGGCATCAGTTATATCAGTGCCGTTTTTATATTTATCACCGGGTTGATGTACTATAAAAAAATGGAAAAATATTTCGCAGATGTGGTGTAAATTTTTTGTAACCATCTTCAGTAATTCTATTAAGCCACATATGCGTCGCACACTTATGCATTTTGTTCGTTATGCAGCTTCAGTTTCCCAACATAGCTAACAACTCATGACTCATGACTTATAATTCCTAACCCATAATTTCTAACTCCCAACTCCTAACTCCTAAAAAATGTCAATACCAAAATACAAAGCACCCAAAGTAATTGCCGAAATAGGTTGTAACCACATGGGTGATTTTCAAATTGCCAAAGACTTAATAAAGCTTGCAAAAGATTGTAACGCAACATATGCAAAGTTTCAAAAAAGGCATAATGTAGAGTTGCTAACACCCGAACAATATGCTGCACCACATCCCAATCCCTACAATGCTTATGGCCCAAGTTATGGTGCACACCGTGAGTTTTTAGAGTTTAATGTGCAGCAACATGCCGATCTCAAAAAATATGCTGAAAGTATTGGTATTGGCTACAATACAAGTGTTTGGGATGTTACATCTGCTAATGAAATAATTGAACTGATGCCAGACTTTATTAAAGTGCCATCAGCCTGCAATAACAATTACGAAATGCTGCAAATATTACGTGACGATTACCGAGGTGAAGTACATATTTCTTTCGGTATGACAACCCAAGAAGAAGAAGATGAAGTAGTTAAATTTTTTGATTGGAATGGCCAAGCAAAAGATAGATTAGTTGTTTATAGTTGTACCTCTGGCTATCCGGTGCCGTTTAATAATGTGTGTTTGCTAGAAATTTCTAGGCTTCGTGAAAAATTTGAAGATCGTGTAAAAGCCATTGGTTTCTCTGGCCACCATTTAGGCATTTCCATTGATATTGCTGCTTATACCTTAGGTGCAAGTTGGGTTGAGCGTCATTTTACAAAAGATAGAACTTGGCGTGGCACCGATCATGCCGCCTCTTTAGAAGTACCAGGCATGCAAAAACTAGTTCGTGATTTAGAACATGCTTACGAAGCATTGACTTATAAAGACAAGCAAATTTTAGATATAGAAGCAGTTCAAAGAGAGAAGTTGAAATACAGGAAACATTAGTAATTCAACTATAATCAAAGTTGAAATTTATTTTAAAAGAGATGGACACTTTTACTGAAAGAGATGCGTATATCCTAGACTCTATTCTATTGTCATTGGTTGAAAATAATAAACTCACCAAAAAGGATTTACAAAAAATATTAGAACTTGAGAGTTTTTTAAATTCTGATTTTCAATTCTATTTTAATTTGTTATCACAGCATAGATTAATTAACGGTATTATTTCTAATGATGAGATTGATGAAATCAATTTAGAACCACAAAAAATCAAGACTCATAATTTTGTTGCTTCAGGTGGTTTTAAGAATATACTTAGAGAGAATAACCGCATTAAAGTTAGAAATGATGAAATTGATAGATTATCACTAATTAAATTAAGAAGTGAAACTCGAATAACTAAATGGCAAAAATTGACTTATTGGCCATTGTTTATAATTGGGGTACTAGCATTCAGTTACAGTACTTATGATTTAATTAATAAGAAAAATTATAATAAACCATCCGAAAGTGAGATAAAGAAAATACAGGCGTTGCAGGAAGAACTGGTAAAAATAAAAACTTTAATTTCAAACAATACTGGACAATCTTTTTTATCTGATTCAACAGACATCAATCACTCAAAGTCGAACCCATCATTTAAAAAACCAAAATAGAGTGTCATTTTCTGAACTTTTCTCTCAAAAAAATTTAATACCAGAATAATTAGTCTTGGAAGTACTAGCCATCATACCAGCCCGAGGCGGCAGCAAAGGCTTACCACGTAAAAATGTGTTGCCATTATTAGGTCATCCATTAATAGCATATAGTATTTTAGCTGCGCAAGAAAGTAATCTGGTATCACGCACTATTATTTCAACCGATGATGTTGAAATTGCCACAGTTTGCAAAAAATATGGCGCTGAAGTGCCATTTATGCGCCCAACAGAAATTGCAGAAGATTGGAGTGTGGATTTAGAAGTATTTACCCATGCCTTACAATGGTTAAAAGATAATGAAGGTTATGTGCCAGATATGGTTATTCAATTAAGGCCAACTTCGCCAGTAAGGTTAACAGGTTTAATTGATACTTGCATTCAAAAGTTGATTGATAATCCAGATGCAGATTCATTGCGTATTATTACTCCAACGCCAATTACTCCATATAAAATGTGGGTAGTGCCAGATGAAACTAAACCGATGAAACCCTTACTGGCATTGGATGGTATTGATGAACCATTTAATCAGCTACGCCAAACCTTACCAAAAGTATATTGGCAAATTGGCACACTAGATGTTATTAGAACCAACGTTATAACCGAACAAAAACGCATGAGTGGTAATACTATTTTACACCATATTGTAGATAATTCTTTAGCTGTAGATATTGATGACATTGGCAGTTTTGATAAAGCCGCCGAGGTAATTTTTCAACAAGATTGTATTAAGTTTTAAATGCCCCATTCTCAACCCATTCTCATTATCGGTGCAGGTTCAATTGGCGAACGTCATATCAGAAATTTGTGGGCATTAGGCTACGAAAATATTATTGTTTACAGGCAACGTAATTTACCTTTTAGAGATATTGGCAATGCCAAAGTAACCGTTGTTTTAACTTGGGATGAAGTTATAAAAGCCAATTGTTTTGCAGCAGTTATTTGTACACCAACTGCACAACATTTGCAGCAAACAATTAACTGCTTAACTGCCAATATGCACGTATTGGTAGAAAAACCATTATCTCACCAAACCTTTGATGTGGTTGAGTTACAGCAGTTGACTACTTCAAAAAATAAGTTGCTACAAGTTGGTTATATGTTGCGGTATCATCCATTGTTATTGCAAGTAAAAGAAGCGATTAATCAAAAAAAATATGGCAACTTAATTAACCTACAAACCTATTGGGGCGAGTATTTGCCCAACTGGCATCCGTGGGAAAATTATGAAGATTCCTACGCTGCAAAAAAGGAAGAAGGTGGTGGTCCTGCATTAACATTGAGTCATGATATTGATGTGGCAAATTGGTTGGCTGATGCTGATGTAGTTAAGTATCAAGGGTTACCAAATTTTGCATCTAATTTAAATGTTACTACCGAAAATGCATTTGATGTAAACCTCAGCTATAGCAATAAAGTAACGGCTCATGTGCATGTAAATTTTTGCCAAAAAATCCCACAACGCTTTTACAAATTTGTGTTTGATGATGCAGTAATTGACATTAATTATTTTGCATCAACCATCACCATTGCCACAGCAGAAACTACCACAAAACATCAAATAGAAAACTTCGATAGAAACAATATGTTTATTGCCCAATTACAAGATTTTTTTGCAAGAATTGAAGGTGGCAATTATCAAGCTTTTGTTAACAAGCAAATAGAAAATTCATACAACATCATCAACATTTGTAATGAGTAACAACCATCCAAATTCAGTAGATAATCAAGTTATTTTTATAACAGGTGCTTTTGGTTTAATAGGTAAACAAATAAGCAAAGCCTTTTTGCAGCAAGGGGCAAAAGTTGTTTTAGCAGATATAAATGCTTCTGCCATCGTTGCTATACAAAAAGAATTTAGCGAAGAGTTTTCTGCCGATAATTTTATTGTAATAGAACTTGACATTACCAAGGAAGCAAGTGCTTCAAATACAATACAGCAAGCAGTTACAGCATTTGGCAAAGTAGATGTGCTAATAAATAATGCAGCCATTGATGCCAAGTTTGATAAAGATGGTATGGGTAAAGTAAACCCAAGCCGTTTCGAAAATTATCCTGTTGATTTGCTTCGCAGATCTGTGGAAGTAAATCTTACTGGAACAGTCATTATGACTCAAGCTGCTTGCCGCCAAATGTTGCAACAAGGCAGTGGCAATATCATTAATGTGGCATCTACTTATTCGGTGGTGGCACCTAACCAAAACCTATACGATTTTGGCGAAGGCATTAGCAATTTTAAGCCAATAGATTATATCGCATCCAAATCTTTTATACCCAATTTTACAAGATATATTGCCACGTTTTATGCGGTAAATAATATTCGTTGCAATGCCATTGTGCCGCATGGTATTTACAACAATCACCCTGAAGAATTTTTAATTAACTTTTCAAAAATGAGTCCATTAGGTCGCATGTGTAACCGTGAAGAATTAGAAGGGCCATTTTTATTTTTGGCCTCTAACGCAAGCAGTTACATGACGGGTAGCACTTTAATGGTAGATGGAGGATGGACAGCATGGTAAATACAAAAGTGTTTTTAAGCGATGTTGATGGTGTGATGACAGATGCTGGCATGTACTATACCGAAAGTGGTGACGAGTTTAAAAAATTCAACACACATGATGGTATGGGCTTTAACCTCATCCAAAAAACCGGTGTAAAAATTGGTATCATCACTACGGAAAATACCAAGATGGTAGAGCGTCGTGCCGCTAAGCTAAAAATGGATTATTTGTACCAAGGCAAGGGCTTTGGTGGTAAGCTTGGGGCTGCTTTAGACATTTGCCAAAAAGAAGGCATCACACTTGCAGAAGTGGCTTACATAGGCGATGATGTAAATTGTCTAGAACTGTTGCAGGCTGTGGGTTTGGCGGCTTGTCCTGCAAATGCAACACCAAAAATTAAAGCTATCCCAAACATTATTCAATTGCAAAAAAGTGGTGGCGATGGGGCTGTTAGAGAGTTTATAGATATGATTTTAGATGGGTTGATTTAACTGCATTAGAAAGAGTAAACTTTCAACGTAATTAAAAATTTTGTAGCCAGCTTTAGCCCACATTTTAACTTCGTTGCGTCGCACACTAAAGCGGTTTGATACTTTATTCAGCTTCAGTTTCTCAATATTAGATTAACCCTTTTTACTGCAAACTAAAATGTTCTTCTCAGGATTCTCAGGAAGTTCTGTCAGAAAAATTAACCAATAAATGACCAACAATATCGCCATAAAAGTTACCAATCTTGGCAAAGCTTACCGCATAGGACTAAAGGAACAAAAGAGCGAAACTTTTATAGGTTCAATCATTCAAAGCATTAGCAAACCACTTAAAAATTTTAAGGAAATAAGTAATCTTAAAAAGCTTGGTGGCGAACGAAAAGACGAGAATATTTTTTGGGCTAACCGTAACATTAGCTTCGATGTTCACGAAGGCGAGGTATTGGGTATTATTGGCAAAAATGGGGCTGGCAAAAGTACATTATTAAAACTGTTGTCACGCATTACACAACCTACCGAAGGTCGCATAGAAATTACGGGCAAAGTGGCGAGCTTATTGGAAGTTGGTACTGGTTTTAACCCAGATTTGACGGGCAGAGAGAACATCTATTTAAATGGAACCATATTGGGCTTAACACGCAAACAAATTGATGAACGCTACGATGAAATTGTTGAGTTTTCAGGCATTGAAAAATTTATTGAAACGCCAGTAAAGCGTTACTCTAGCGGTATGAAAGTGCGGTTAGCTTTTGCGGTAGCTGCCAACTTAGATCCTGAAATTTTGATTATTGATGAAGTGTTGGCGGTTGGCGATGCAGATTTTCAAAAAAAATGTTTAGGTAAAATACAATCTGTTGCTGATAAAGAGGGTAGAACGGTGCTGTTTGTAAGCCACGATATGGCAGCTATAAAAAACCTTTGTACAAGGGCTCTTTTGTTGCAACAAGGTCAAATTATTTACGAAGGTAAACCAGCCGATGTAGTGGAATATTATTTAAAAAATGCAAAAGCTATTAGCTCACCAAATGAACTGAATGTCAATAACAGAAAGGGTTCTGGCGAATTTATTGTTTCTGGTATAGAATTTTTGAACCATAAGATGGAACAAATTGCCGTGCTAGAATCTGGTATGGATGTCAATATTCGGATTGGTTATAAATGCTTTTCAACGGCTGTAAACCCAGTTGTAAATTTGATATTTAGAAACAGTTTACAAAACGAAGTGATGAATTTATTGTCACGTATTGCTTATTATGGCGTGTTTAAATTAGCCACTGAAGGCAGTATTATTTGCCACATTCCAAAGTTTCCGTTAATGCAAGGTAGATACACAATTGATACCCATTTGAAGTTTGATTTTGTGATGACAGATTTTGTAGAAGCCATTGTTACTATTGATGTTGAGAAAGGTGATTATTATGGTACGGGAAAAATTATAGAATCTATGCGTAACGGGGTTTTGGTGCAGCATGAATGGAAGATTGATTAATAGGTTATGACAAAAAAAAGAGTCTTTATTACCATAACTTTCAGCTTCTCAATTAGGTACTTGGTACGTACTGGGTTGATTTACAAACTGCGTGAATTTGCTGAGCCGGTTATAGGTATATTTTGGAATCAAGAAGACCTGATAGCAGAGCTTAAAAATGATGGTTTTGAAGTGCATATTATTGCTGAAAGTAAACGTGGTGATGCTTATACGGATTGTAGAATAAAGTTGGATTATTGGTTTAAATTTTATCGCCTTAAAAGCCCAACTTTTAAAACTGAGCCACGCTATATTGAAAAGTTCAAGCCCAAAAAAAATGTTGTAATAAATAGGCTACGTGAATATTATAATTATTTGCGATTGTTGGTGCCAAGCTATGAGGCATCGCTGTTAAAAAAAGAAAAAGCGTTATTAGTTTCTGATACAAACTATAACACCATGTTGCAATTGGTTGATGATTTGAACATTGATGCAGTGTTTGCAGTAACACCTTTTCATGCACAGGAAGATATTTTTTTACGAGCTGCCGAGGCAAAAGGTAAACAAATGATAACGTCAATTTTATCGTTTGACAATATTATAAAACGTGGATGGTTACCCGTTAATTACGATTGCTATATGGTTTGGAATAAGCAAATGGTAAATGAAATCACTAGAATTTACACTGAGGCTGTTGAATGTAACAATAACAATATACATATAGTTGGTGCTGCCCAATTTGATTTTTATCAAAACCCTGCTAATGTTTTACCTAAAAATGAGTGGTTGAAAATGGTAGGCTTACCGGAAAATTTTGATAGAAAAATCATTTTGTTTGCAGGTGGCCCAGTCTCTTTATTTCCACAAGAGTATCAGTTTTTACAAACCATCAACGAAGCATTAGAAAAAGGATTGATTGCAGGAAATCCTATTGTACTTTTTAGATGCCACCCAATTGATAGAGTAGATCGCTGGAAAGAAAAACTGCCAGAAACAAAACATATTTTTTATGATGTTTCTTGGACGGGAAATAAGAAGATGACTTTAGCAAATGTTACGCAAAATGATGTGGTCAAATTATGCTCAACCCTTTACCACACTGACGTTCATATAAATACAGCAAGCACCATGACGGTTGATGGCAGTGCATTTAGTAAGCCGCAAATTAGTCCTGGTTACGATAATATTTACCCCAATGAAAAGTGGAATTTAAGCATGATGTATTGGCAAGAATATTATCGACCAATAATGGAAACCAATGGTTTACTGCATCCAATGAGTAAACAAGAATTGATTTGCAATATCAATGATGCCTTAAAAAATCCAGAAGCATTTATTTCAAAAAGTAAAGACATTTTAGAAGCTATTATTACTTACACCGATGGTAAATGTACCGATAGGGTTATTAATGTTTTAAGGAAGGAGTTGGCAGGATAGTTTGCCATACGAATTCGTGTAATTCGTGCAATTGGTGTGAATTAGTGTTACAAATATTTCTAGTAATAAAAAATGAAGATTACCCATGTTGTTCTTAATTATTATCCCTCAGTTGGTGGCACACAATGGCTATTCCAAAATATATCGGAAAGATTAGTTAAAAATTATGGCGACGAAGTGACTGTTTTAACTATAAACTCATACTACGGCCCCGAAAAAAAGAACTTTAAAAAAATTGAACTAGTATCTGAAACCCTTAATGGTGTTATAATACAGCGATTTAATTTTGCTAGATGGCATTTAGTATTGTTACGTGTTATTTTAAAAATATCATATCGTTTATTTAAGTCGCACCCAGAAAAAATTGTTCAATTTTTATACGGCCCTAATTCCTCTGAACTTAAGAAAGCCATGATAAATAGTAATGCAGATGTATTGTGCAGTTCTTCCTCATCTTACAATTTTACCCAATATCCTTTATGGCGAAAGCAAGTAAAAAATGCTAAACCGTATGTATGCATGGGTGCTATTCATTTTACCGAAAATGTTAAGGAAGCCGTTATAAGCCCTACTACTTTAAAAGCTATAAAAGCTGCTGACGGCTATATTGCCAATACACAATTTGAGAAAGATAGATTGATTGGTTTAGGTGTTGAGGCAAAACGTATTGAAGTGGTTGGTTGTGGTGTTGAACCATTGGATTATTTAAAAGGGGATGGTATTTTATTCCGCCAACAATTGGGGTTTGATGAAGCTGATTTTATAGTTGGGTTTGTTGGTAGACAAGAACCCCTGAAAAATATTGATATTTTAATTGAGGCTGTAAAAACTGCAAGGCTTAAGCATAAAAATATAAAATTAGTAATTGCTGGAGGACATTCTTGGTACACTAATCAGCTAACAGATAGTATCATCGAAGCCAATAAAAATGCACCATTTATTGCTTTAATGACAAGCATCAGCGAAGCAGAAAAAATAAATTTATACAATGGTATCAATTTGTTTGCATCAGCTTCTGCAAGTGAAAGTTTTGGTATCGTTTTCTTGGAAGCTTGGGCTTGTAAAAAGCCAGTAGTTGCTGTAAATATTGGAGCAATAGCAAGTTTAATAAGTGATAAAGAAGATGGGTTATTAGTTGATGCAAACAATGTAGAAGCTTTTTCTCAGGCTATTATAAAATTATCGGATGATAAATTACTTGGACAAAAATTAGGCAAAAATGGCTATCAAAAAATGATAGCCAATTATACATGGGATGTTGTTACCGAAAAATATCGTCATACTTATATGAAAGCAATCAAACGATTTTATATGTAGCTTCTCATATTAAAGTCCATTTTTAATGCTTAAAAATCAAGACATTTTTTAATTTTTATGTGTGGAATAGTAGGCATTTTACAACATAAAGTTTCCAACTTTAATAACCCGAACTTTATTAAATGGAGTCTAGAAACCATGCACCATCGTGGGCCAGATAGCAATGGTGTTTTTAGTAACGATGTATACCACACAGGTTTTGTAAGGCTTGCTATTAGAGACTTGTCTGCCCATGGGAATCAACCGATGCACTCGCAATGTGGTCGTTATGTGTTAAGTTTTAATGGAGAATTATATAATAGTGATGATTTTAAATCTGAACTTCAAAAGGACGGTATACAATTTCAATCAACTACCGATACAGAAGTGTTATTGTATGCGTTGATGAAGTGGCAGCCGCAGCAATTATTACCCAAAGTAAATGGTATGTTTGCTTTTGCTTTTTATGATAAACAACAGCAACAACTAATAATTGCAAGAGATAGAGTTGGCATTAAACCTTTATACATTGGTTGGAGTAGCGAGGGGCTAATTTATAGTTCGCAATACGACCATATTATCAACCATCCTTATTGTAAAAACAATAGAATAGATCCAGCAGTTTTAGCTACCTATTTAAGCTTGGGCTATGTGCCTGATAAAGCTGGTATTATTCAAAATACCATGTTATTTCCGCATGGCAATTATGGTATTATACAAAGTGGTGGTAAGTTAGATATGGTAGAATATTACACCTACCCGCAAACCACGCAGCTGCCTGTTAACGATATTTCTTTAGAGCAAGTAATTGATAAATCTGTTCAACAACAATTGGTTAGCGATGTGCCTTTAGGAACGTTTATGAGCGGCGGTGTAGACAGCACTTTAGTTACATCTTTTGCTAAAGAAAAAGTATCGCATTTGAAATCCTTTACCATTGGTGTTGAGGATAAACAAATGGATGAAAGTGCTGCTGCACAAGCATTTGCTGATATTTTTCATACTGATCATACTAATCGTATCATCACCATGAAAGATGTATTGGGTATTATAGATGATAACTTTAAAGCCTACACCGAACCATTTGCCGATTACTCATCCTTGCCCACATTATTGCTATCGAGAATTACCCGTGAAAAAGTGACTGTTGCCCTAAGTGGCGATGGTGGTGATGAACTTTTTTGGGGCTATAACCGTAACCAGAAAATACTAAAAGCATCGCAGCCTTACAAAGAAAATTTAGTGATGCGTAATCTTCAATTTGTAAAAGAAAAATTGTTGAAATCCAAGCAACGAAATATTTTATGGAGGCATTTAATGTCGCCAGATTATATCAGTTATTACTACAAATCAATTTTTATAAATGGGGCTGAATTGTGGTTGAATAAACTATTAAATGTTGATGCAACTGAACCTTATTTTTTACAACAATTATTTGCCGAAGAAGAGGATTTGGACGATGCTGCTGCAATAATGAATAAGACTAGGAAGTTGGAAGTTGACCTACATATGCAACGAATTTTAATTAAGGTTGATAGGGCAAGTATGTACCACAGTTTAGAAGTTCGTGTGCCTTTGCTAGATAATGATATGCTTGATTTTAGTGGCACATCGTGCTATCAAAATTTTATACTTGATAAGCAGGGTAAGTACCCACTTAAAAAACTATTAGCTGCCAAAACCAGTGATAGCTTGGTTTTTAGGTCGAAGAAAGGTTTTACTGTGCCTTTGGCCGAATGGATACGCACAGAGTTGTACAACGAAGTTTGCACTACTATTTTAGATATGCCACATCATCTTGCCATCTATTTTAACCAACGTGTGCTGCGGCAAATGATTAGCCTTCATGTAAATAGTAAGCAAGATAATAGTTGGATTTTATGGGCTATTTACAGCCTTGTAAAATGGGATGCCATTCATAGAAATAAATACAAAGAAGCATAAATGAGAATCTGTATTGTAGTTAACACATTTCCAGCCATTAGCGAAACTTTTATAATAAACAAAGTGGCTGGCTTAGCTGCCCGTGGGCATAAAATAACGGTTGTTTGTAGCGATATAAAAGCCAATGAAGACTTGTTTGTAAAGTACGATTTAGGTTCGCCAAATATTAAAGTGCAAGAGTTACGCATACAACGTAAAGCAGCCGATTTGATAATTAATTTTTTCAGTAGACCATCCCTCTTTTTTCGGTCTTTTAGTTTTAACATGGCTACTTTTTCAAGAAAGTACGTTTATTATTATCAACTCTCTTTTTTTAAAAGAATACGATGTGATATTATGCATTTTGAATTTTCTGGTATTGGTGTAAGTTACTTACCAATTATGGATGCCCTTCGTGGCAAAAAAGTTGTAAGCTGCCGCGGTACTGCCGAAAAAGTAAAGCCATTGGTTGATGAAAAACGTAGGGGTTTGCTCACAAAGTTATTCAGTAATGTTAATGCCATACATTGCGTTAGTGATGATATGGCAAAAACTATAGAACCTTTTGTTAACAATACTTCTAAGATATTTGTTAACCGCCCTGCAATTGATATAACCTTTTTTAATGGTACCCCTTCTTATGTAAAAAAAGATACTTTTCAATTGTTGTGTGTTGGTAGGTTATCTTATGCAAAAGGCTATGTAACGGCTTTGTTGGTTGTTAGAGATTTGGTGGCAAAAGGGTACAATATTAATTTGAATATTATTGGAGATGGCCCACAATTAGAAGAAATGATTTTTCATATCAATCAAATGAAAATCACCAAATATGTTACGCTTTTGGGCAGACGGACGAGAGATGAAGTAAGAGCCTTTAGTAGCCAAGCTGATGTATTTTTATTGACAAGTTATTTTGAAGGATTGCCCAATGTTGCTTTAGAAGCAATGGCAATGCAATTGCCTGTTGTAAGTACCAAATGCGGAGGTGTTGAAGAAGCTATTGAACATGGGGTTGATGGCTTTATTACCGAAGTTTACGACCATGTTAAATTAGCAGAATACGTTGCGATGCTACTTGATGATGTTGAACTTCGCAAACGCATTGGTGCTGCTGCCAAACAAAAGGTTGCTAAAGATTTTACCCTTGAAAGACAGATAGATGTTTTTGAAAAGCAATACAAAATGTTGCTCTAATACTCTCATTTTTCGCTATACACTATTCACACTTTGATTTTCTCTTTTATACAATACACACAACCGGGTTGGTATTTTAATTTGCTGCCAAAGGCAGATAAGGGATTTTCAACATGTTGGTATCATCCTCAATTATTACCGTTGCCAAATGGTATTTTATTGCAAGAAGATGAAGGTTACGAAACTGCTGCTGCAAAGTATGCCGATATTGGTTACAGGGCTTGGAATGCAGGTGTGATGCAGGTTACAGACCAATCAACCATTAATATAATCCAACAGCTAGCAAAGCCAACTCTTAAGGATGAATACAGATTTGTAACAAAATATTGGGGTAAACATTGGGCAATTATTGCATTATTTGTAAGGTTGTTTGGATTTAAAAATCTTTTTAAGGAACTACCGGCTTTTTTACAATCATTTAAAACAAAACGCTACCCGCTTTACAACAATATTTTTAATTGGGAAGATGATTATAAGATTTTCCAATCCACACTTGTGGCACAACAGCCATTGGTTACTGTTATTATCCCAACATTAAATCGGTACAAATATTTAAAGGATGTAATGACAGATTTAGAGCAGCAATCGTACAAGCATTTTGAGTTGATTGTCGTAGATCAAACTGAAGATTTTCAGCCAAATTTTTATAAAGAATATAAACTAGATTGTAAGGTTATCAATCAAAAAGAAAAACAATTATGGACTGCTAGAAACCGTGCTATTAAAGAAAGTAAAGCCGATTTTTTTTTATTTTTTGATGATGATAGTAGGGTAGATGCTGATTGGATTGAGCAACATGTTAAGTGCCTTGATTTTTTTAAGGCAGATATTTCGGCTGGTGTCTCCTTATCGGTTATTGGTTCTAAGGTTCCAGCCAATTATAGTTTTTTCCGTTGGGCAGATCAATTTGATAGCGGCAATGCATTAGTTACTCGGAATGTTTTACAGAAAATTGGCATGTTCGATTTACAGTTTAATAAACAAAGCATGGGTGATAGCGAGTTTGGGTTACGAGCCTATTTAAATGGCTTTAAATCTATCTCAAACCCACATGGCAAAAGAGTTCATTTAAAAGTCAGATCTGGTGGTTTGCGAGAAATTGGCCATTGGGATGGCTTTAGACCAAAGAAACTATTTGCCCCAAAACCAGTACCAAGTGTGGTGTATTTGTACAAAAAATATTATCCACATAAGTTGTACCGTAACATGGTTTACCTAGGTATTATTCTTTCAAATGTTTCTTTTAAAAATAAGCGCAATAGTAAAATGATACTTGTTAGTGCCTTGCTGACTATTTTAAAAATCCCCTTATTGGCTATACAATTCCGTAAAAGTTTAAATCGTGCAAATGCCATGTTACTAAAAGGCGATAAGATAGAATGGTTATCATAAATACCCATATAGGAAATCCACTTTATAAAAATTTGCTTGCAAAGTATGCAGCGGTTTTTGCGTTTGGATTGCTAATGGGTTTCAGAGCTTTGCCTGGGCCTGTAATTGCCACTTTGTATGTTGGTATTGCATTGTATTGTTTGTGGGTTGGTATTAAGGAGCATTTTGAAAAACTGTTTTCTATATTGCCATTTCTTTGCTATACCGAACCCTATATGAGGGCTTATGTTCGAACTATACCTTATCTCGGGTTACAGTATTTATTCCTAGCAATTTTTGGATTTTTGATTCTCAAACATATTAAGGATAAAAAGCCACATGCCAATAGCTTTATTTTCATGGTGGCCTTCGCATTAATGGAGCTCTTAAATGGCCTTTTCCCTAACGATTCCAAGGAGTTGAGGCCTGTAATCATGAATAGTTTTTCGCTCATTATTACCATCATTTGGGCTTCTTGTAACAGTCTTACACCTAAGCTGATTTTACGGTTATTAACCTACCTAAAATTAGCAAGTATTTACTTAGCAGGTATGGTATTAGTAGCTCATCTTCAAGGCGGTATAAGCTATAATACCGAAAGTAATTTTGGTTCAAGTAATGGCTTAGCACCAGTACAATTAAGCGGTTATTTAGGGTTAGGTAGTATATTACTTTTGTTCTCTTTTCTTAATCCTGAGGAAATAAAATACCGCATTTTAAATCTGTTACTTTTCATCATTTGTTGTACAGTTATGATACTAACTTTCTCTCGAGGAGGCTTGTATTTTCTTGGAATAATTATGGCTTGCTACTTATATTTTAATAAAGCAAATATTGCCAGTTATGCAAAATTGTTGTTATTTATTCCTGTAGGGTTTTTAATCTATTTTTTGGTAGTACAACAAACTGGTGGTACTATAGTAAAGCGGTATGAAAAAAAAGGATCTTCAAATAGAAATGTGTTAGCTGAAGCTGGTTATAAATTGTTTGTAGATGCACCCATTATTGGCGTTGGTACAAGTAATTTCAACAAAGAAATTCTGAAGCGAAAGTACTTTGACCAACAATCATCTGCACATAACGAATTTGTACGTGCTGCCGCAGAACATGGCATTATTGGCGTAATATTATACTGGGGCTATTTCATTTTTTTATTTAAAGAAATACTTAGTAGAACTGGCATGAAAAAAGAATTTTCATTTTATTTTTTACTGCTTTTTTGCCTCATAAGTGTGCACAACGGTTTAAAGGTTTCCATCCAACCACTGTTAATGCTTCTAGCCATTGCAAACCCTGAATTACCAACCTATAAACGTTTCCTAAAAAATGCTATTAAACCCGCAGTCGGTTCTAAGCAATTACAGCCATCTTAATAAGCTTACCGATTGTCACTGCCTTTGCTTCCCTAATTCCTTGGCAACCAAGCTGGGTAAGACTTACGTTAAAAAAACAATTGAATGGTTTTTAGCAGATTCACAACGTTTTATCTTTCATGTGGAAGTAAATGGAGAGGTGGCAGGTTACTGTGGTGGCTTTATTCCAAAAGGTATTGGCGATGGTAGCAGTAGTGGCATGTTACAATTTGGCTTTAACGAAGCCATTAAAGGGTTTATCACCAAACCATGGCTAGCTTTTAATAAGGAAGTAAGGGCTGCCTATCCTTTCATTTTCCGCAACATAAAACGTAAGCTTTTTAATAACGTTAATGCTACAACCATTGTACCAAAAGAACCCGAAAAATATGTTGTTAATCCTGGTCTTGTGGTAATATGTGTACAGCCCAAATACCGTGGTACTGCTGTGTTCGGTATGTTAATGAACCAGTTTGATGTTGCTGTTAAAAGTTATGGTTTTAGCAATGGGTTTTTATCGGTTCGGGTAGATAATAAAAAAGCTATAAAAGGGTATAAAAGGCATGGCTGGACAATTTTAGAAACTACTTATAATACCCATGTTATGCAAAAACATATGGAGTAGTTTTTTGGGTACCCAGCTAAATATTTTTAATTAAACTTGGTTGCGTCGCACACTTGTACGCTTTAATACTTTGTTCAGCTTTACCACACAATCTTAAACTTACAATTGAGCAAATCCAAAAAAATATTACTCACAGGCCTCTTCCTTAACGAAGCAAATAAGTATAAAATTTATCGTACAGCTTCCGACCAATTGGCAGAGGTGTTAAGGAAAAATAAATATCAAGTAATTACAACTTCAACACAGCCCGGTAGATTGTTACGTTTGCTAGATACATGTTACACCATCATCACAAAATATTCACAATACAATATTGCCATTGTGCCATTTTTTGGTGGTTTTCGAAGCTTGGTTTTAGAAGGCATTATTTGTTTTTTATTAAAATTATTAGGCAAAAAAATTGTGTTGGTGGTGCATGGTGGCAGCATTCCAAAGTTGATGCAAGATAAGCCGAAACAATATTTAGTAGTGCTGCGAATGGCAAACATATTGGTAGCCCCATCTAACTTTTTACTACAAGCATTACAGCAACATAAATTAGAAATAGAACTAATTGAAAACGTACTTAAATTAAATGATTATCAGTTTCATCTAAAGCAAAACATAAAACCTAATTTATTCTGGATGCGAACTTTTGAAGACGTCTATAACCCCTTGATGGCTGTGAAAGTATTTGCCTTATTACTGCAGCAATATCCCCATTCAAAAATGGTGATGGCTGGAAGAGATGCTGGTATGCTAGATGCTACAAAATCATTGGCAGCAGAACTTAAAGTGCTTGATAACATTACCTTTCCTGGGTATGTAACAATTGCTGATAAAAACCATATTGCTAATGATTTTGATATTTATATCTGTACAAATAATATAGATAATGCGCCAGTTTCTTTAATAGAAATGATGGCTTTAGGTGTGGTGGTTGTTAGTACAAATGCTGGCGGCATTCCATATTTGGTAACTGATAAATATAATGCCCTGATAGTAAATATAGACGATGAAAAAGCAATGGTAGATGCGATAAATTTACTCATCAATAATCCAATATTTGCTAACCAATTAATCATGAATGGCCTACAAAGCACCAAGCCATACGATGAAGTGCCTGTATTAAAAAAGTGGCAAAATTTGTTTGCGAGATTGGGTTATGCTTAGCTGAATATAGAATCTAAACGTATAAGTGAGTAACAGAACGAAGCACTATAGCCTACAAATGTCCAACCCCCAAAAACTTAAATTTACTAAAAAGTATGTGTGGCATAGCGGGTGTTTTATATTTTGATAAACAAAAATTGGTTGATGAACAACGCCTTACCAAAGCAAGAGATGCCATGCAGTACCGTGGCCCAGACTCGGGTGGTACTTTCGTAAAAGGCAATATAGGCCTGGCTCACAGGCGGTTAAGTATTTTAGATTTAAGTGCTAATGGTAATCAACCAATGCACAGTCATACTGGACGATACACAATTGTTTTTAATGGTGAGATTTATAACTTTTTAGACCTTAGAAAAGTTCTTGAACAAAAAGGTTTCAGCTTTAAATCGCATTGTGATACGGAGATTTTGTTGACCATGTTTGAAGTTTATGGTGTAGATATGTTAGATCAATTAAGTGGCATGTTTGCATTTTTCATTTGGGATCATCAAATAAAGCAATTATTTATGGCTCGTGACCGTACAGGCATGAAGCCTTTGTGTTACAGTTTTTTTGATGGCGGACTTGTATTTGCTAGCGAAGCCAAAGTATTATTTACTTATGGTGTGCCTTTTGAAATAGATGAAAATGACTTTAATGAAATGCTTGTTTACCGTCATGTTTCTGGTGAGGGCACTTTGTTTAAAAATATTAAAAACTTACTGCCAGGGCATTATATGTTGGTTGATGAAAACAGAAATTCATTAATCAAAAGATGGTGGCATTTAGGTGATAAAATTCGTAGTCACGAAGAAATAAAGAACCCATTAGAATGGTTTACAAATAGCTTTGATGCATCGGTAAAAAGGCATCTAATTGCAGATGTACCGGTGGGCATATTATTAAGCGGCGGCCTTGATAGCAGCAGCATTGCAGCATCATTATACAAACAAGGTTATAGCGGTATTGAAACCTTTAATATGGGTTTTAAAAACTTTGTAGATGATGAAAGTAGCGTAGCTAAAAACTTATCGAACCATTTCAAATTTCCCTTTCATGGCTTGTATTTAGAAGATGATGAGTTAGTACAAAGTATCGGCATAGCAAATATTACCAACGATGTTCCAATTATGCACCAAAACGAACCGCATATTGTAGCCATTAGTCGCTATGCAAAAAAGTACATAACTGTGCTATTGTCCGGCGAAGGTTCCGATGAGTTTTTAGGTGGTTATGTACGTTACAAGCCTATGAAATATTTGGCTCATCATAAGTTAATTTCTTTGTTGTTGAGAGTTACACCGGGCAGCATGAAGAACAAGCGTATTAATAAGTTGCAGCAATATTTTGGTATGAATAGTAAGGAGCAGATTATGTTTTCAAACGCAATAAATTTTTACCCAAATGATTTTAAAAAAATTGGGGCAGAACTTGTAGATATCAACAATAGTTTTCGTAAAAAAATATTGATTGAAGCACAGGAATTATACCCAAATAATTACCGCCGCCAAATGATGTATTTAGATCAGCATACCTACCTCTATACTTTAAACGATAGAAACGATAGAGCTACTATGGCTGGCTCGGTTGAATGTAGAATGCCTTTTCTTGACCCAGATTTAATTGAAGGCTTAGGTACACTAAAAGATAAATGGTTTTTCACTGGAAAAAGAAGTAAATTCATTTTAAAGGAAGCCTATAAAAGTGTATTAACCAGTGAAGTATCAAACTTCAGGAAAATTGGTTTTTCAGTACCTTGGTTAGATATAATTTTTAATAATAGTTACCTAAAAAGCGAGTGGGATAAAATGGAACAAAGTGAAATATTGCAAATAGGGATGTTGAAAATGGTAAATATTAATACACTAAAAAAGCAACAGTTAAAAGCCAATAATCCAAGCCTAGATTTATTATTGCGTAATTTTTTCTTTATGGCACTTTGGTGGAAAGATTATAGAAACGCATTTATTCTTAATCAGTCTCCTAATTAAATTAATGATTCACTCAGCATTTAGTACTATTACGATAGAAGAAATTGAACAGGCATTTAAAAATGTAATAAACGAAAAAATTATTAGTTGTAAAGACGTTTCAAAGGGGGTTGAGCAACAAGTTACAATTATTGAAACCGTATCAGAAAAATATATATTTAAGTTGCCAAAGAAGAAAGAAATGAACTTCAGAGAGGTAATGGCGTGTAATCTTTTAAAAAATAAAATTCCTGTTCCTGAAATTATAGCTTACACAGATGATTTTGTAATTGAAAAATACATACCTGGCAATGATTTGAACGAAATAAAGCTTGATAAAATTAATGCTGAAAAGGTTTATAACGAAGTTGGAAATATACTAGCTGTTATTCATTCGCATCCTACAAATGGTTATGGTATTATTATGCCAAACGAAACAGGAAAACATACCGACCTTAAATCATTTTCTTTGTATAATGAAATTAATTTAAAGCGACTTCAAAATGCCTATTTATCCTCTGGCGAAATAAAAAAAGTGATAGCTTTTATAGAGAATAAGCAATTCTATTTTGATAACAAACAGTCAGTATTATTACATTATGATTTTGTTGATACAAATTTGCGTATTAATAACAAAAAAATTAGCGGTGTAATTGATTTTGGCGATTTGTCGGCTGGATGCCCTGCACTAGATTTTGCGTGGATTTTTATTTACCACTATGGCACCCCCAATTTCGATTGGATAGTGAAAGGGTATGAAAATCGAATTGATATTGATGAAATTAAGTTTTTTGTAGTGTGTAATTTAATATGGTTTATAACTTATGAGGATAAACGAAATAAATTAGCAGTACAAAAAAAGCTAAATATGCTAAATGATATAGTTAATTATAAATCATCTTTTAGTTTTTTAAAGTGGTAGCTTTTTTTATTAGGCCAACATACCATTTACTAATATTTCCCCAATTTACTAATACATTAATTCTATTGTATAAAAAATACATAGAAACAATTATGGCAAAATTTTCTAGTGTAAGTACACAATTTGTATGATAGAAAGATTAAATAATGAACCCGTTGTAAGCATAATTATTTGCTCATATAATCATGCTAATTTTTTGCCAGATGCATTAAATAGCATTCTCTATCAAGACTATCCAAATATTGAAATTGTAGTTGTTGATGATGGTTCTACAGATAATACTGCTGAAGTAATTTCAAAATATACTTCTGTAAAATATATTTATAAATCTAATGCTGGGCTTGCTGCAGCAAGAAATACGGGCATTTCTAAATGTATAGGTGATTTCATTTTATTTTTAGATGCTGACGATTGGCTATTACCAGGTGCTGTTAGTATAAACTTAAATTTTTTATTAGAAAATCCAACGGCAGCTTTTGTTTCAGGTGGTCATATAAGCGTTAATCCAAACGGAGATATTATTAGTATTGAAAAACAAGAAGTACATAGCAAACACTTTGAACATTTACTGAAGTTTAACTATATTGGGATGCATGCCACAGTTTTGTACAGACGCTGGGCATTAGATTTTTATATGTTCGACACCTCCCTTACAGGTTGTGATGATTATGATTCCTATCTAGGAATTGCAGCACATCATACTGTTATTCATCATACAGTTTTATTAGCAGCATACAGAAAACATAATAATAATATGAGTAGTGACTATACTTATATGTTAAATACTACAGTTGCAATTTTACACAAACATATTGCCTATTTAAAAGATCCTTATTTAATTGCTTTAGGACATGAAGGCATTGTTAATTGGCGGGGATATTATGCTAGTAAGCAATGGAATTTGTTATTAAATATGCGTTTTTTAGACATTAAAAACAAAGTAAAATCACTAACGTTTATAAATGCCACAAATCCCAAAAAAGTTAAAAGTTATATTTATGGAAATTATAGGCGACTTCAAATAAAAAGCTTTATAACAGGGCTGTTATTTTATCTCAAATCTAAAAAAACAATAAATACTTTAAAGAAGGTATTTCCCGAAAAAATTTTCGACTATTTTTTTCACACTGATTTAAAAAATGTTAAACAAACCGAAGCCACCATTTTAACTCTTATGTACCATAGAGTTGCTAATACAATATGCGACCCCTGGCATTTATGTGTATCGCCACAAAATTTTGAAGCGCATTTAAAGTGGTTAAAAGAAGAAAATATAGCAATATCACTAACTGAATTAGAGGCTATTTTAAATGGTGAAAAGCTAGAGTCATATAAAGTATTATTAACGTTCGATGATGGTTACACCGATAATTTTACTATTGTTAAACCATTATTAGAAAAATATAAATTACCTGCTATTTTCTTTCTCGCTTCTAAGTCGTTAGGTAAGCAATACGGTACTTATTATTGGGATGTATTGCAAAATATATTTTTAGAAAAAGATAACTTACCAAGCACTTTTAGTTTAAATATTTACAAAGGATTTTTTACGCTAAATATTCATGAAGAAGAAAGATTAAAAACAAATGACTCTACACTAAACTGGAGTGCTGGTAGCAAAGCCATAAACAGTAGAACAAATGCTTTTTTTAAGCTCTCAATTTTGTTAAATAATATGCATTATGATGATGTACAAAAAATCATTAATCAATTAGTTAACCAATGCGGAACAACTCTATCAAACTTAGAATTGCCAAAAATTGCTGATGCTGAAATGTTGAAAAATATTAAAAACCATCCTTACATTATTGTTGGTGCACATACAGTAACCCACACAAATTTGCCAATTCAAAATAAGCTTAGCCAAATTTATGAGCTTGCGCAATCTAAAAATGATTTAGAGTTATTTACAAATACCAATATTTTAACATTTGCTTATCCCGATGGACAATATTCAGAAAAAACTTTGGAGTATGTTAAAGAAACAGGGTACAAACTTGCTTTTACTACTAAGCAACAATCTATCAATTCGAATGATAAATTATTAGAGATTGGTCGTTTTCAAATAAACAATTGGGATGCTCAGTTGCTAAAGCGTAAAATTTTATTGTGGCGAAATAAATAAAACAATTGTTGATTAATATTTAAAAAATGGAATTAAAATTTATGAGATTAAATCATATAATTGTATAAGTGCTAATATCAATTTTAATACGAAACCTTAACGAAGCACAAGCCTTAGAAACCTGCTTAAAAGCCTTGGCTTTACAGCAAGTAAATTTTAATTATGAGATAATTGTGGTTGATAATGAAAGCGATGATAATTCAGTTGCCGTTGCCAAACAATATGGTTGTAAGGTACTAACAATGTCTCGCCAACAGTTTAGTTATGGTGGTGCCATAAATTTTGGTATCAATCACTGCGAAGCCCCGTTAATACTCATTCTCAGTGCTCATGTTTTTTTATTAAATGATAATTTTTTACAACAAATTCCAGCATGTTTTGATGAAGAAAATATTGTTGGATTACGCTTCATTAATGCCTTAAACACTACTGCTGTTACCGAAGTTTTTAATCAACCACAACAAAAATTAACCTGGCAAACCGAGCAAGGCGATATCAATAAAATTTGGACAAAAACAATCGTAAACCATTGTGCAGCCATCAAAAAATCTATATGGCAACAATTCAAATATGATGAAAAAGTTTTTTACTCCGAAGATAAAATTTGGGCGTATCATGTAATGAAAGCTGGCTATGCTATTAAGGTAAATATTCCTTTATTTTATGAGTATCACAAACCAATGACACGAAGCCAATTAATACAAAAAAGGGCACAGGAAGAAGCTGTTTTAATGTTGGTAACTGGTATCAATTATAAAAATTACCCAATGGACGTTATGTCGAAAATAAAGTACGCATTATCACAGTTTAAAGCGGCCATCAACAATATAAAAAACTATCGTAAAACAACCCAACGCATCAAACAAATTTTATTACAACAGCGTGAACATTTTAGAATATAGATTTTTTTTTGTCATCGTTCCGTTGTTTATTCGGCTGTATAGGCGTCGCACACTGTAACTTTAATTTTTTTTTGTGCATTACAACTAAACAATAATTCGCCTTAAATGGAAAAAATAAATTTTGGTATCATTGGTTGTGGCCGCATTGCACAACGCCATGCAGAGCATATAAATAACTACGGAAACTTGGTAGCCGTTTGTGATACTGTATTTACCAAAGCTGAAACTTTAGCAACCAAATACAACGCAAAAGCTTATAACGATATAGACGATTTATTAGCAGCTGAAAAGTCAATAGAAGTTGTGGCAGTTTGTAGTCCAAATGGGTTGCATGCCACACATGCTATCATGGCTTTAAATGCTGGTTATCATGTACTGGTAGAAAAGCCAATGGCCATATCTGTAAACGATTGTGGCGAAATGATCAAAGCTGCCGAACGTGCCAATCGGCGCTTATTTGCCATTAAACAAAACCGTTTTAACCCGCCAGTTGCGGCCGTTAAAGATGCCATAGATAAAGGTATTTTTGGTAAAATTTACAGCATACAATTAAGTTGCTTTTGGAACCGTAATCCTGATTATTACGAGAACTCTTGGAAGGGTACAAAAGATATGGATGGTGGTACATTGTATACGCAGTTCAGCCATTTTATAGATTTGTTATATTGGATAATTGGCGATGTGAAACGTGCGTATGCTATCACTAACAATTATGCCCATAAAGGCATCATTGAATTTGAAGATAGTGGTGTAGTAGCACTTGAATTTTACAATGGTGCTATCGGTACTATTAATTACACAGTTAACAGCTATAATAAAAATATGGAAGGCTCTCTCACCATTTTTGCGGAGAAAGGAACAGTGAAAATTGGTGGTCAATATTTAAACGAATTAGAGTATCAAAATATAGAAGGTTTTGAATTTAAAGATTTGCCAAAAGGCAATACAGCAAACAATTACGGCAATTATGTAGGTAGCATGAGTAATCACGATAAAGTATATGAAAACCTAATAAATGTATTACAAGAAGGCTCTGCCATTTCAGCTAATTCCTTTGAGGCCTTGAAGACTGTAGAGATAATTGATAAGATTTATAACGCCGCCAAGTTGGCTAATAAAGAATAAAGTTTTGTAACTCATAACTCATAATTCATAACTCTTAAATGCCTTACAAACAACTATCAGTCGCTATTAAAAACGTAACCTTCGGCGATAATGTAGCAGTGGTAGAACCTGTAAATATGTATGGTTGTACCATTGGTTCAAACACCTTTATCGGGCCTTTTGTAGAGATACAAAAAGATGTAATAGTTGGTACAGATTGCAAAATACAGTCACACACATTTATTTGTGAATTAGTGACTATTGGCAACCATTGTTTTATTGGTCATGGCGTAATGTTTGTAAACGATTTGTTCAGCATTGGTAGCCCTGCACAAGGCGATACTGAGCTTTGGAAACAAACAAATATTGGCAACCATGTTTCCGTTGGCAGTAATGCTACTATTTTACCAGTCTCTATTTGTGATAATGTGGTTATTGGTGCAGGATCTGTGGTTACAAAAAACATAATAAAGCCAGGTATTTACGCTGGAAATCCCGCCAAGTTTTTACGTTCTATTTGAGGCATTTACCACATAGACACAAAGGCACATAGAATAGCCATAAAATTGCATAATGTTCATCATTTGTAGACTATCACTTACAACTCATAATTCATAACCTATAATTCATAACTCATAATTCCTAATTCATAATTAAAGTGAAAATTCCCTTTGTTGATTTAAAATCCCAGTACCAATCCCTTAAGCAAAATATTGATTCTGCCATAGAAAATGTAGTTACTGAAACAGCTTTTATTGGTGGTAAATATGTAACAACTTTTGAGCATGAATTTGCAGCCTTATATGGCGTAAAACATTGCATTAGTTGTGCAAATGGTACGGATAGTTTATACATTATTATGAAGATGTTGGGTATTGGTAATGGCGATGAAATTATTACAGTTGCTAACAGTTGGATAAGTAGTAGCGAAACCATTTCTCAAACAGGTGCAACGCCTGTATTTATTGATATTCACCCCGATTTTTACTCAATTGATGAGAGTTTAATTGAGGCAAAAATTACCTCAAAAACTAAAGCCATTATGCCAGTGCATTTGCAAGGGCAATGTTGTAATATGGAGGCAATCATGGCTTTAGCAGTCAAACATAATTTATATGTTATTGAAGACTGTGCCCAATCGCATTTTTCGCAATTTAAAGACACGAATGTTGGCACGATTGGTATTGCTTCTTCGTTCAGTTTTTACCCCGGCAAAAACCTCGGTGCTTATGGCGATGCAGGTTGTATTTTAACCAACGATGATGCGTTGGCAGAGAAGTGTAAAATGTATGCAAGGCATGGTGCATTGGTAAAACACCAGCATCAAATAGAAGGTATCAACTCTCGATTAGATGGCTTACAGGCTGCTATTTTATCTGCTAAATTACCATATATTTCACAATGGACAGAACATCGTATTACCAATGCAGCATACTATAATAAGGCGTTGGCAACTATTAAAGAAATCGTTTTGCCAAAGGTTCGACCATCATCAAAACATACCTATCATTTATATGTTATCCGTTGCAAATACAGAGATGCACTGGCTAAATTTTTAAAAGAACAAGGCATTGAAACTGCTATCCATTATCCTGTGCCTTTGCCTGAAATGCAAGCCTATCAATACCTTGGCTACCAACCAAAAGATTTTCCAGTAAGCCATCAATATAAATCCGAGATATTATCATTGCCAATTTATCCTGAATTATCGCATGAGCAAATCGTTTATATAGCTCATCAAATCCAAGCTTTTTACAACCTATGATACTATCAATTATTTGCCCTTGCTATAACGAAGAAAACTACATAGAAGCTACCCTCGATAGCTTTCTTAGGCAAGAATATTATTCCTTTGAATTGGAGGTCTTAATATGCGATGGGATGAGTACAGATAATACTCGTAAACTAGTACAAGAGTATGCACACAAGCATTCCAATATCCGTTTGGTTGATAATGTAAAACGAAAAACTCCCTTTGCTTTTAACGTAGGTTTGGCCGCTGCAAAAGGTGATTATGTGGCTATTTTAGGTGCCCACAGTGCCTACGAAAAAAATTATTTACAAGCTTGTTACAATGCCTTAATGGAAAGTGGTTCTGTTGCTTGTACGGGTCGTGTAATTACACAAGCTGCTTTCCCAAATCCTGAAGCCAAATTGTGTGAATGGGTGATGTTAAGTACGTTTGGGGTATCAAGTAATTCCTTTCGTGTTATGAAGGAAGGTTATGTACATTCTGTCAACTTTCCTATAGCTAAAAAGCAAGCCCTGCTTGACTTAGGTGGTTATGATGAGACCCTTGAACGCAATCAAGATAACGATATGAATCAGCGTTTATTAGATGCGGGTTACAAACTTTATTGTACTTGGCAAACCACTGCTTATTACCGCCCACCAGCCAATGTTAAAAAGCTAATGCAATATGCATATCGCGGTGGTTTTTGGAATGCTAAAAGCTACTTCATGCACCCAGCAAGTATGCGGTTACACCACTTTATACCCTTCTTTTTTGTGTTGGCAGTTATTGGCACTTTTCTATGTGGTTTGTTAGAGGTTGCCCTGCTACAATCGTTCTATTTCTTATCGCTTTGCGGTATAGGTATTGTTTTGCATTTAATTGCAGGCATGGTAGCAACTTTACGCTCTTTGCAATACGAGAACGATGCACTTAAATCAGTGTTGCCTTTTTTATTTTTTGGCTTTCATTTTAATTATGGTTGGGGTACGTTACGTGGGTTATCGGCAGGTAAAAACAGGTGATGTTTTTCTTTTGTGACCAGCTAATGTTTTACAATTTAGTATCGTTGCGTCGCACACTTGTACGTTCTTAACATTTTGCAACTTTTATTGTAGGGTAGAAAACCCAGTTTAAAGTAAATATTACAAAACCAAAGATTTTCTAAGCTCTTCAAACATATACTTTATCACTTTGTATCCTTAGCGTTCTTTTTGTGAAACTTCCCTAAAAAATTATACATGAAAATATCTTTTTCACCACCATATAACGATCCCGATGTTGAGGCAGAAGTATTGGACTCACTACGTAGCGGTTGGATAACCACAGGCCCTAAAGTGAAGGCGTTAGAACAGGCTGTCTGCAATTATGTAAATGTGCCCCAAACCCTTTGCGTAAACTCGGCTACCAGTGCTATGATGTTGGCCTTGCATTGGTTTGGTATTACCCGTGGCGATGAAGTGATTGTTCCAGCTTATACCTATTGTGCCACAGCATTATCAGTCATACATATTGGGGCAAAGCCAGTAATGGTAGATGTTTGCGGCGATTTTAATATTGATATAAAGGCTATTGAAGCCGCCATTACACTAAAAACTAAAGCCATCATTCCTGTTGATTTTGCGGGTTGGCCTTGCGATTATGATGGTCTAGACGAACTTGTAAATAATTCAACTATCAAAGCTCAATTTGTACCAAAAGGCGAGCAGCAAGAAAAGCTTGGTAGAATTTTAATAATGAGCGATGCGGCACACTCTTTTGGGGCAAGATACAAAGGCAAACTCACTGGTAGTTTGGCAGACATTACCGTATTTTCTTTTCACGCAGTAAAAAATTTAACTACAGCAGAAGGCGGTTGTATTTGCTTAAATATGCCAGCACCTTTTGATAACGAAGCCATTTATAAAACCATGCGTTTGTGGAGTTTGAATGGGCAAAATAAAGATGCTTTTTCTAAAAGCCAAGCTGGTGGTTGGCGATACGATGTGGTGTATCCTGGCTTTAAAATGAATATGCCAGATGTTTGTGCAGCCATCGGCTTAGCGCAAATGCATAAGTACGAAGGTTTTTTATTGCAGGAACGTAAACGTGTTTTCGATTATTATTCCGCAGCTTTTGTTACACAAAGTTGGGCTTGGTTGCCACCTTTTAATATTGAAGGTTCTACACCAAGTTATCATTTGTATCCGTTACGCATCAATGGTATTTCAGAGAATCAACGGGATGCTATTATTGAAAAAATTGCTGAAACTGAAGTGGCTGTAAACGTGCATTTCATACCACTGCCACTGCTTACTGTGTTTAAAAATATGGGTTATAATATTGCTGATTATCCAGTTACGTATCTCAATTATGCAGCGGAAATTTCATTGCCAATTTATCCCCAATTAACGGTTGAACAATGTGCTTATATTGTTGCCTCAATCATCCAATCAGTAAAATCCATTTTAGTATAATGTTCTTAATACGCTTGGCCGATTTATTATTATCGTTTATTGGAGCAATTATTTTATCACCCATATTTCTGGTGATTGCTATTTGCATAAAACTCAATTCAAATGGTACGGTTTTTTACCAGCAAATAAGGGTAGGTAAGAACAATAAAGATTTTAGGCTGTATAAATTCCGTAGCATGAACGTTGATGCTGATGAAAAAGGGTTACTTACAGTTGGCGATAACGATAGTAGAATTACCCGTGTAGGTTTGTTTTTACGGAAGTATAAATTTGATGAATTACCGCAAATTTTTAATGTACTAAATGGCGAAATGAGTGTTGTTGGTCCAAGACCTGAAGTTCGGAAATATGTAGATTTATATAGTCAAGAGCAAATGAAAGTGTTATCGGTTTTACCAGGCATTACAGATTATGCATCTATTGAATTTAGAAACGAGAACGACCTATTGATACATGCAGAAAATCCTGAGCAATTTTATATTGATGTGATTATGCCCGAGAAAATTAGATTGAATGAAAAATACATCAACAATCAAAATATTCTTCAATATATTAAAGTTGTATTCTTGACAATTATTGGTATCTTTAGAAAAGATTAGTAGGGTGTTTTATATCATCTTCTTAAGTTTAAATTAATTAGAAAGACAAACTTTTAAGTGTCTAATCTCGTTTTTTAAGCTAGTAATCCGAAAATCTTTAAAAAAACAAAATCAACCCTACTATTGAAACGTTTTAGATTATTTCTAATCGGTAATCAAATCGCACCCAAATGGGCGATATTTGCGTTAGATATTATCATCTCATGCTTCGCTATTTCCTACGCTTATCTCCTCCGTTTTAATTTCGATTTTTCAGTAATCCATAAAGAAGATGTAGTACGAAATATAGTAGTGGTGGTGGTCATCAACTCTACACTATTTAATCTTTTCAAAACATTTCAGGGCATCATACGCTTCTCAAGTTTTCAAGAAGCTTTCAGGAGCATTGCTGCCATTTTCTATTCTTTTTTAATTCTCTTGATAGTTAACGTGGTGATGTTTTTAATTGGCTCACAGCAATTAACGCCAATATCGGTACTGTTTATTTATTTTTTTATTGCCAGCTTTATTTTGTTAGGCTATAGAGTTTTTGTAAAATATTTATACAATCTCAGTACCGATAACCAAGAGACAGAATATGTGGTAATTTACGGGGCTGAAGGCAACGGCTCTGTACTTAAAAAAACTATTGAAGAAGCATCTAGCCAACACTATAAAATTATTGCATTTGTTGATGATGCCAGTAATTTAATTGGTAAAAGTATTGATGGCGTTAGGATATATGGCTTCAACGAAATAAAAGCTGTTTTTAAAGAATGGAAAATAACATTGTTGTTTTTTGCCAAGCAAGATTTTGAGTTTGAAGAAAAAAATAGGGTAGTAGAATTTTGTTTAGAAAGTGGGGTTAAGGTAATGAACATTCCACCAATGAAAGATTGGATACAGGGGCATTTAAACATTAACCAACTTCGTGAAGTAAAAATTGAAGAACTACTCGGTAGGCCGCCAATAAATATGTACAACGAGCATGTGATAGAGCATTTGCGAGATAAACGGGTTTTGATAACTGGTGCAGCAGGATCTATTGGTAGTGAGTTGGCTAAGCAATTGGCTGCGGTTTACCCAACAGCATTAATTATTTGCGATCAAACCGAAACAGGGCTGTATGAATTGGAATACGAACTACAACAGAAATACAAATTAGGCAATGCCTTAAAAGTGTTTTTAGGCGATGTAAAAGATGCCCATGGTATGAACAGTTTGTTTGGCCAATATTTGCCACAGGTTGTGTTTCATGCTGCTGCTTACAAGCATGTGCCCATGATGGAAAAGTATCCATCAGAAGCCATCCGCAACAATGTGCAAGGCACAAAAACCATTGCGGATTTATCTGAAATTTATGGTGTAGAGAAGTTCGTTTTTGTATCAACAGACAAAGCCATTAACCCAACAAATATTATGGGGGCTTCAAAACGCATTGCAGAAATTTATTGTCAATCGTTACAAAAACGCCTTGAAATACCTGTTTGGGATGATGGCATTGTACACATGGTAGGTACTAGAAAACGTACAAAATTTATTACTACACGTTTTGGCAATGTATTGGGTTCTAACGGTTCGGTAATTCCTCGTTTTAAAGAACAAATTGCAAATGGCGGCCCAGTAACAGTTACACACCCTGATATTATCCGTTATTTTATGACGATACCAGAAGCCTGTTCGTTGGTGTTAGAAGCAATGACGTTGGGTAATGGTGGAGAAATATTTTTGTTTGATATGGGTGAACCTGTAAAGATTTTAGACCTAGCAAAAAAGATGATTCGACTAACTGGATTGCAACCAGGTAAAGACATTGAACTAAAGTTTACTGGCCTTCGTCCCGGCGAAAAACTGTTTGAAGAATTGCTGAATAAAGAGGAAGAGGTAATACCAACTGATAATAAAAAAATATTGCGTGCAAAAGTTATAGAGTACGACTTTGATCATGTAAATAATGCCATTGAACACTTGATTGTTCTAGCCTCCAAAAATCAAGATATTGATGTAGTTAGGCAAATGAAACGTATTGTGCCAGAATATATCAGCAACAATTCCATCTACGAATCTATGGACGAGCAACGCCAAACTGGCTCTCTCTATGGTGCTTTAAAAAGGTAACTGCATTCTCCTTAATTTGCAGTTATGTTATTTTCCTTCCTTAATAAAAAAATTACCCCCAATTTATCATTTCTTAGTGTTGACATGCACTCGCATTTATTGCCCGGCATAGACGATGGTTTGCAAACACCCGAACAAACCGTTGAGTTTATAAAAGCCTTACAGGCATTGGGTTATACCAAATTTATTTGTACGCCACATATTCTGCCCGGTGTACATAATAATAGCCCCGAAACAATTTTACCAGCACTAGAAAAAGCTAGAAAAGCACTGGCAGATAATGGTGTAAATATTGTAATTGAAGCAGCCGCAGAATATATGATTGATGATGAGTTGGAGCAATATTTAAAAACAGATAAACCGCTGCTAACTTTTGGCAAAAACTATATGCTTGTTGAAATGAGTTATGTGGCGGCTTCCCCAAATATGTATCAAGTGCTCTTCGATTTACGAATGAAAAATATTCAGCCCATCTTAGCACATCCTGAACGTTACAATTACTTTCATAAAAACTTTCAACAATACATTGATATAAGAGAACGAGATGTGTTGTTTCAAATAAATTTATTATCGTTAGCAGGTTATTATGGGCCACAAACAAAACGTATTGCCGAAAAATTAATAAAAGAGGGCATGGTAGAATTTATTGGTACCGATATGCACCATCCTGCACATTTAAAAGCTACCCAAGCTTATGTTAGCAGCAGCGAATTCTATAAATTGACTAGAGATGTACAATGGTTAAATAATATGTTGTAATTTTTTTTAATCCTTATTTACGACGAATTTGTAAGATTTTTTTGTAAGGAAATATTGGTTTCCCCGTCCAATCTGCTGATAGTAACAAAACTTATTTATGAAAAAAACACCATCATTTTATCGGGCTTATTATGTGTACTAGTGATTAGACCTCTACCATAAGTAAAAAACTATAATTGGTAATTGCAAATAGCAGCGATTAGGTTAAGCCTCAATGCAAACCGCCTTCTTCTGTTCCTGTATTT
>JAYVNQ010000113.1:0-5795 GCA_043758365.1 Chitinophagales bacterium | reverse complement strand
ACCAATTAGAAATGGTTGGCCTTGCTCAACGTGCAAAAGATACTGTTAAAACCTTTTCGCAAGGCATGAAGCAACGTTTAGGTATTGCCATTGCATTGGTACACAACCCACAGTTAATTGTATTGGATGAGCCAACTAATGGGCTTGACCCACAAGGCATTGCTGACATCAGAAACTTGATATTGCACCTTAGCCGACACATGAAAAAAACTATTGTTGTATCTTCTCATTTACTCAACGAAATAGAGCAAGTAGCTACAAGGGTGTTAATTATTGATAAAGGTAAAAAGCTAATAGAAGGTAATGCCAACGAATTGTTTGACCCAGCACAAACCATTGTAGAAATTGAAACTACTAATAATGAGGCAGCTATTATACAATTGCAACAAAGTAGTTGGCAACAAAACATACAACCACAGCGTAATACCAACGTGTTTTTGAAGTTAGATAAGCAAGCTATTCCAAAGCTTCACAGAGATTTGGTGGCAATGGACATTCAAGTTATTTCGCTGCAGCCACGCCACAGTTTAGAAGATTATTTTTTACAAATTACTAGCAACAACCAACATGTACAAGCTTATTCAAATTGAGTTATATAAAATTTTCCGTAGGCCGCGTACCTATATTTCGTTTGCAGCAATAACGGCATTAATTACCATTATTCAGTTTGGGTTAAAGCTAGATGGTAAAACCTATGCTGACTTTATGATGCGTGACTTATCATCATCGTTAACTATTGATGGTAATATATTAAATGGCTATTTGGTTTGCTATATCATGTTACAATTATTGTTGGTGCATGTGCCTTTATTAATTGCCTTAATTGCTGCCGATATGATTAGTGGTGAGGCCAATATGGGCACCTTACGCATCATGCTAACAAAGCCAATTGGCCGCACCCAATTTATGCTGGCCAAGTTTGTAGCAGCAGCTATCTACACCTTAATGTTATTAGTTTGGTTAGCTATTTTAGCCTTGTTTGGTAGTATGCTAATTTTTGGTACAGATGACCTTTTTTTAATGAAAAGTAGTTACGTAGTATTATTAAAAAATGGTGATGTTTTTTGGCGATATGTTGGTGCATTTGGTTTTGCAGCAATAGCTATGTTAACCGTTGCAGCATTAGGTTTTTTACTATCAGTTTTTGCCGAAAACTCAATAGGACCCATAGTTGCAACCATGAGTGTCATTATATTTTTTACAATCCTAAGCACACTTAACATTCCTATTTTTAATACCATAAAACCATTCTTGTTCACGACACATATGAACGATTGGAAGGAATTTTTTGATATGAAAGTTACTGAGAACAACGAATCTATTATTGGATCAATTTTAAAGCTCGAAAAAATTATTAATTCAATATTGGTGCTGCTCATACATATAGTAGGTTTTGTTGCAGCGGCTATTATCATTTTTAAAAAGAAGGATATTTTAAGCTAAAAAGACTAGCGACATAAGCACGGTAGCCATATAGAGAATATAGTAAAGTCTATCTGCCTTTGTAACTATGTGGTAATAAATACTTCTACATCCCAAATTATAAATTATGAAATTTCTATTTTCGTTTCTTTTACTAATCACACTTCAAAATACCACTTCTGCACAGGACATTACCACACTTGTAAATAAGGTAAAAGCTAAGCTAGATATTGTAAATGACTATGAAGCCGATGGTAAAATGAAAACCGATGTTGCATTTATAAAAGCACCACTTGGTAGGGTAAAAGTGTATTTTAAAAAGCCCAATAAATTTCGTTTAAAAAAAGATGGTGGTATTTCCTTATTACCAAAAGGGGGTGTTTCTGTAAACATGAATTCGTTGATAAGTACAAACGATTTTGTAGCCATAGCAGCCGGCGAAACAACATTAAATGGTGTAAAAGTTACAATAGCAAAACTATTGCCCAGCAACGAAAGCAGCGATATTGTACTAACAACTTTATATATTGATGAAGCCAATTTGCTAATTAAAAAAGCAGTTACCACTACCAAAGAAAATGGCACTTACGATATTGAAATGACTTATGGCAAATTTGCAAATTATAGCTTGCCAGATAAAGTAGTTTTTAGCTTTAACACCAAAGATTATAAGCTACCAAAAGGCATTACGCTTGAGTTTGATGATAATGAGAAAAAAGAAACCGAAGCTCAAAAATTACGTAACAAAAAAGGCCGTGTAGAAATTACTTATACTAATTATATCATAAACAAAGGCATAGATGATGCAGTGTTTAAAATGTAGTTTTAGCAATATGGTTACCAAAATATTACTATATGCAAGAGCTGAAGTTGTACAACTTCGGCTCTTGTATGAAAGGTATTAAATTAAAACTTCCTCATGCGTTAACCTATAAATTAATAAAGCTGCCCGTTGTATTAATAAAGGAAATTCTTTTAAATTAATGGTTTCACCAGGTGCATGTGCACCTTTACCAGATGAACCCAAACCATCAATACAATCAAGATATTTAGCAACATAAGAAATATCTCCAGCACCACGTGAACCAGGATCACCAGCAACAGTATTACCAATACCCATTGCTTGAGAAACATTATCAATAACTTTTAGTATGCGATTATTACCTTCTGTTGGTGCCATACCAGGAATGCCATCGGTAAAACTTATGGTAGCTGTAGTACCATTTAAATTCGCAGCTACAATGGCTCGCATTTTTTCTCTCGCCATTTCTTTTTGTGCTTCGGTTAAAAAACGTAAATCGCCAGTAATAGTTACAGCTGGCGAAATAATATTGGTTTTACCAATGGCTTCACCTTTGGCTTTTTCCGCATCATAATGCATTTCTGAACCACCAACTATTAAGCCCGGGTTAAAGGTTAAATACTTTTCTGCGCTTAGTTGCAAGCGAAAATCATTTAAAATTCTAGCAGCTTCATAAATAGCACCATAACCAGAACCGCTACTAAACACTCCAGAGGAATGCCCTGTTTTGGCTGTTACTTTTAACCTCCAACTACTTGCACCTCTACGAGCCGTAGCAACGGTATTCAGCCCTACGGCTGTTTCAAAGCCCAAAGCTACATCGCACTCTTTAGCACGTTCTATAAAATCTTTACGGCTTACACTTACTGGTGTTCCTGCTCTTTCCTCATCACTAGTAAAATAAACGGTTAGCGATGCATCATACATTAAACCTAAACTATTTAAGGCTTGTAATGCTGCAATAACTACCACATCACCACCTTTCATATCATTTACACCTTGACCAGTAGCAGTTGAATCGTTCAATATTGTCCAAGGATTTTTGGGCATATCGGGTTCAAAAACAGTATCTAAATGACCGATAATAAATACCTTCTTCCCTTTGCCACCTTTTTTGCCTGCCACTAAATGGCCTGCTCTGTGCAAACTATCAGGCAAACTTATCCACTCGCTTTTAAGACCAGCTTTTTCAAGTTCAGCACCATAAATAGCACCAACTTTTTTTACACCATCTATGTTTAAGGTGCCGCTATTAATATTAACTGTTGTTGCCAGCAATTGCTGAACCTGTGGCATATGTTGGGTAATATAAGCCATGATTTTTTGCTCTGTATTAGAGAGGCTTTGGGCTTTGCCAATAGTGGTTACGCATAATAAACAAAGTGGAAGGAATATTTTTTTCATGATTGTATTTTAGCTGCACTTTTAAATAATTGGCTCTTTGTAATAAACGTACCAATCTCACTATTCTGGTATTGTAAACTTGCATTTTAGTAAGTGCTACTATTACCTCTGCCAGTGAATTGTTGCTACAAAACAACATCATAAAACCTAGCGAAACTGCAAGTTTCGTAGAGCTGGTTATTCTCTAATTTGTTTCAAAGTCTTTAAGTGTTTTACCGTCTTTGTTTTTCCATTCTGTTAAACCGTTTGCATTTCTTCCCATTATCATAACAGCCGCTGTTGAAGGGCTACTAAAGATATAGTCGTCTGAAAATTCAAAGTATTCGATTTTGTTGATTAAAACTCCGTCTTCAATTAATTTTTGTCGCAGTTTAATAAAATTTGGCGCCATTGAATTTACAATTGTTACAGCGGCTTTTGAACCTTTGAAAACAACAAATCCATCTGACGAAGGTTCTCCTTGACCGTCCGCACTACGAACTGATTTGATAAAGAAAGTTTCTTGTTTTTGCTTTGGTTTAAATGCTCTTTTTTCGTCAAACACTTTGTGACCTAAAGTATTTACAAGCATTTTGATATACTCAATAAATTCTTCCATTTCCGCTCTCTCTGATTCTGAAATAGATGATTGAGTCGGAATGATTGAATTGTCAATAATATATCGATTGGCAAATTTTGCAATGTCATGAAGCCGATTTTCCAAATATTTGATGTGTGCTTTATTTAAGTTTTCATCCTTACTTATGAATATAATAGCTTCATTCCAAAACTCTTTTTGAGCCAATTGCTGGTTTAGCCGCTTTAGAATAGATTCAGCTTCACCAATATAAACCTGGTCTCTTCCGTCATTGCTCTTTCCAAAAAGTAAATAAACTCCTGTACTTGTCAAGTCGTCTCTGTCTGTGCAGTCTTTGATTTTAATTCTTGGAATTTTATATGCTTTTCCCGACCAATTGGAAAGTTCACAACTCATTCGCCCATTTGGGTCGCCGTCAATTAGGAATATTTTAATTGTCTTACCGAATTTCATAATTTAAAGGGTGTCGATTTACAATGACCGCTAACTTAAAAATAGACGAATGTTTTTAAACCAACAATATAAAATACCAGCTTTCTATACGCTACAATAAAAGCCACAAAGCAATAAGAACGTACAAGTGAGTGACACAACCAAAGCTAAATTATTAGCCGAACATTGGTTATCAAAAACTACTTCACAGATTTATAAACCACTCCATCCTTCATTACAAATACCATTTTACCCATGGCTTTTATGTCTTTGGTTGGGTCGCCATCAACAGCAACAATATCGGCTAGTTTGCCTTTTTCTATGGTGCCTAGTTCGTCAGTTACGCCAATTAAATCAGCAGAATTAACGGTGGCAGCTTTTATACATTCTAAAATAGGCATGCCTGCTTGGTTCATATATTCAAATTCCATCCAATTTTTACCGTGTGGATACACACCTGCATCGGTACCAAAAGCTATTTTAACACCTGCTTTGTAAGATCTGGCAAAAGCGGCTTGTATAGCACCACCAACGGCCGTGGCTTTTACAGCAATAATATCTGGAAAATAACCGGGCTTTTTTGCAGAATCGGCTACAGATTTACCAGCAATAATGGTAGGTACATGGTAAGCACCCATTTTTTTCATTAAAGCAATGGCTTCATCATCCATATAAGTGCCATGCTCAATAGATGTTACACCAGCACGAACGGCACGTTTTATACCTTCAGCACCGTGTGCATGGCAAGCTACACGCATACCATAATCTTTTGCAGTAGTTACAATGGCTCTGATTTCCTCTTCAGAAAACTGTGCACCGCTACCATCTTTTTCTAGACTTAATACACCGCCCGTAGAACAAATTTTTATTAAATCTGCTCCGTCTTTATAGCGTTGCCTTACGGCTTTTATACATTCATCTACACCATTTACCATGTCGCTATTAAGTTCTGTAATATGCATTAAATCTTCACGCAAGCCATTGGTATTATCACCATGACCGCCTGTGCTAGAAATAATTTTACCAGCAGTATACACTCTAGGCCCAACCATTAAACCCTTGTTAATGGCATTACGAATAGCAATACTTACCGAGCCGCCCACATCTCTAACTGTAGTAAAACCAGCCATTAAGGTTGTTTTTGAATATTGAATAGAG
>JAYVNQ010000112.1:0-17061 GCA_043758365.1 Chitinophagales bacterium | reverse complement strand
TGAACCCTCACAGTAATTTGATTTTTTGCTAAAACCTTTAACTGTTGGGGGTTCTACTTTATTTTAATCCCCTAAAATAATTTCAAACAACTTCAATTTTTAAAAACAACTATTCCTAATTTATTTTCATCTAATTATAAAAAAACTAACCCAAATAGAGTTACGGCGTTAGTTGAAGCTGGAAAAGAATTTGAAATAATTGCGCTGCAAAAATTATTACCGTGCTATGATGAACCGTATTGATAGAACCGCTGTTTTAAAAGGCAGCAATGTGCCAGTATTATTCATCATTGGCACAGACGATGTTGCGGTACCAATAAAAGATAGTTTGCAGCAATCGCACATGCCCAATTGTTCGTACATTCATTTACTTGAAAATGTTGGTCACATGGGTATGTTAGAAGAACCAGATAAAGTGAACGCATTTATAATATCTTTTTTAAATGACTGCTTTAATTAAATAACCTGATGGTTATTAATTTTAAGTGTATGATTAATAAATTGGTAAAAAGCTTAATTCTTGTAACCGTGCTTGTTAGCTATAATGTTGCTACTTCACAATCACAAGCATGCCCAAACAATATCAATTTTTCAGATGGTACACTTACCCATTGGTTTGCATACACAGGCACATTTATACAAAATACAGCTAGGGTACCCTCAGTAAAACAAGCTTACGATACCGTATCAGTATTGCCCACTGGTACAATTGGTGCAGTAACTATTCCTGAATATGGCGGTTCTAGTATGGTAGGAATTCAGGTTTTAACATCAGCGAGTACAGATCCGTTTGGTGGTTTTTCAACGCTGCCCAACATTAATGGCTATCAATATAGCTACGCAATAAAAATCGGCTCAACATCAGTAAATTCAAGCCCTGGTGGTTTTTTTAGAGGGGTGGGTTATGTAATTGATGTTCCTACAGGTGTAGGATCTTATACAATGACTTATGCTTACGCAATGGTTTTGGAAAATGGTAGCCATCAGTCTATTGAGCAACCATTAGCTTCGGCAACTTTATCAGCCCATGACAGCGTTATTACCTGTGCATCTCCACAATATTTTTTACCAACTAATGGTGGAGTTTTAGATGTTGCCACTGCACAAAAAAATGGCTTTAGTTTAAGTAATGTGCCCACCCCAAATGCTAGTACTGGTAACCAAAACCAAACACCTTATCGTGTTTGGTACAAAAAATGGACGGAAGTAACTTTTGATTTAGAGCCATACCGTGGGCATAAGGTTACGCTAACTTTTGCTGCAGAAAATTGTGTACCACGAGGGCATTTTGCTTACGCCTACATTGCATTACGCAACGATTGTAATGGCTTACAAATTAGTGGCAATAAAGTAGCTTGTAGCAATACCCCACAAACGTATTCTATACCCGAATTAACAGGTGCAACTTATCAATGGGTAGTACCACCAGGTTGGAAAATTACATCTGACTCTACCACCAATATTATTACTGTAATTCCTGGAAATGTTGGTGGTATTATTACTGCTAGAGAGCAAAATAGTTGTGCTGATTTACAAGCCACTATTCAGGTGTCAACATCTTTACCAACTATTGCTGGTAAGCTAACTGGTGATAATATTGTCTGCGAAGGTGTGAATGCAAGCCCTATTATTTTAAGCGGTAATAGAGGCAATGTTTTAAAATGGATTTCTTCGCAAGATGGTATTACTTGGTCAGATATTGCCAATAAAACAAACAATTACACTGCTCAAAATTTAGGTAATACGACACAGTTTAAAGCATTGATACAAAATGGACCAGCATGTAGTATCGATTCATCTTTAGGGGCAAA
Organism: Chitinophagales bacterium; assembly: GCA_043758365.1. GTDB lineage: Bacteria > Bacteroidota > Bacteroidia > Chitinophagales > Chitinophagaceae > Parasediminibacterium. The sequence continues at coordinate 15,250 of JAYVNQ010000112.1, read as the reverse complement.
AGTTGTTGTTGATAGTAGAAGTGTTGGTGGTAATTTAAATCCCAACGATTTACAAATTTGCCAAGATCAAAATAAAGATGCCTCCCTCAATTTATTAAATTATAATGGTAAAATTTTAAACTGGCAATCAACACAAAACAGTATTACTTGGTCAGATTTTATACCGCCAAACAAAACACCACATTACGATATAACTGGTTTATTGGCACCATCTAAATTTAGGGTGATAGTAAAAAACGGAGTTTGTGCGGCAGACACTAGCACACAAGCATCGGTTGGTATTTTTAAAGAAAGGTTTCCGCAAGCCGCTGCTTTTCCTGCAGACACTGCTATTTGCTTTGGTGATGGTGTTAATTTAACTGCCACAATTACCATCGGTACATCTTATAATTGGAATAATCCTTCACAATTATACAACGCAGGCAATGGTATTATTAACTCATTGCCATACACTATCAATGCCAAAGCAGCTCCATCAAAAAATACTAACTATATTTTAAGTATCAAAAATGCCAATTGTCCTAATTTATTGATTGATACATTTCACGTTAAAGTAATTACACCGGTACAAATATTTGCTGGCCATGACACATCGGTTGTTGCTAACCAGCCATTACAGTTAAATGCAATTGCAAATAGCACAGCTGATAGTACCAGACTTTCATTTTTATGGAGGCCGAGTTTTGGGTTAAATAACCCTGCAATTATAAATCCTATTGCCACTTTAAACACAAGTATTGATTCAATTTATTATATCGTAAAAGCCACCACACCAGAAGGTTGTTTTGCAGAGGATGGCTTACTTGTAAAAGTTTTTAAAACCGAGCCAGACATATTTGTACCAACTGGTTTTACGCCAAATAATGATGGCAGAAACGATGTATTGAAACCGCTACCAGTTGGTATTTCTAAACTAGACTTTTTTAATGTTTATAACCGTTTCGGGCAATTAGTTTTTAGCACTGCGGAGGTAGGAAAAGGATGGGATGGTAACTTTAGCGGCTCAGCACAGTCAAGTGGTACTTATGTTTTTACTGCACAAGGCGTTAGCTACAATGGTAAAGTTATTTTTACAAAAGGTACCAGTGTTTTGGTGCGGTAAGTTCTATTGCCAATGGCATTGTATTTGCCTTATTGCGTTTATTTGCGTACAACTAATTCCATGAAAAAAATCTGGCTCACGTTCATCGCAGTCACCATAACGGGTACATTGTTATCGCAAACGTTAAGCAGCGATGAAACCCAATTGTACAAACAATTGATGGCTTATCGGGTTAAAGTAGGGCTACCTAAAATTCCTATTTCAAAAGCCTTAAACGTAGTGGCACAAACCCATGTAAGAGATTTATATACCAATAAACCTGATCAAGGTGGGTGTAATTTGCACAGTTGGTCTGCCAATGGCAAATGGAAGCCCATATGCTACACACCAGATCATGCAAATGCAAAAGGCATGTGGGAAAAGCCAGGTGAACTAACAGATTATAAAGGTTATGGCTACGAAATTGCGTATTGGCATTCTGCTGCAGCAACACCATCTGATGCAGTTGACGGCTGGAAAAAAAGTACAGGCCATAATGAACTTATTGTGAACAAAGGCATTTGGAAAACAACCAAATGGAAGGCAATAGGCATTGGTATTTATAAAAATTATGCAGTGGTTTGGTTTGGCGAAGATGCTGACAAATAACCGCTTGTTATCGTTATTGTAAAGTTATCAAAGCAGCAAAGTGCAATGTAAGTATCTCTTAAATTAGGTAGTTAAACAGTTAGTTTTGAAGTATTTTTTATGAAGCGATTATTAATTTTATTAGTTTGTTTGGTAGTTATTGGTAAGTCATCTTTTGCCACTCACATTGCTGGTGGTGAATTGTTTTATCAATATGTTGGACCGGGTACGACTGCAAATACAGATAGTTTTAAAATCACGATGCGTTTGTTTAGAAAATGTAGTTCCAATGGTGTTCAACTAACTTCGGAGACTGTAAATATTGGTATTTACAATACATCAACATTATCTCTATTTACAACCATTACACTTACTCCACAATTTTCCTCACCACCTATTATACAAAATACGCCCGGTATAAATCCATGTTTAACAGGCAATCCTAATGCTTGTTATCAAGTAGGTACATTTAGTAGTGGTATCAGCTTACCACGTATGGCTATTGGCTATACTTTATCTTGGATTAGATGGAGCAGAAGTGCATTGGATAATGTAATAACTGGTGGTGGTGTAGGAGCAACTTTTACAACACAAATACCTGGCAATAATCAATTGCCAACAGGTAACAATAGTAGCCCACAATTTGTAATAAAGGATACAACGATTGTATGTAAGAAAACAAATTTTTCATTAGATTTTAGTGCTGTAGATTTAGACGGCGATTCTCTATCTTATAAATTCACATCGGCTTACGATGCAGGTGCTGGAAGTACCACATCTGACCCAAATCCTGCACCACCAAGTACACTAATATTACCAACTGTAAACTATTCATCGCCTTACAGTGGCCTCCAGCCCTTAGGTTCGGCGGTTAGTATTAACCAAAGTACAGGCGTTATAAGTGGGTTAGCGCCTGCTGTAGGTGATTATGTAGTGTGTGTAGTAGTTGAAGAATGGCGTAACGGTGTTTTATTAAACAACCACCGTAAAGATTTTATTCTAACTATTGCCGATTGCTCTTTATCGGGTGCATCTTTGCAACCAACCTATCTTAATTGCAACGATTTAACTTTCAATTTCAGCAACCAATCTACCGCCTCAAATATCATCAGTTATTTATGGACGTTTGGAGAGCCATCTTCCGGTACAGCCAACACATCTACACAACCAACACCCACGCATATTTATAAAGATACTGGTGTGTACACAACCAAACTGAAAGTGGTGGCTTCTGGCGGTTGTGTCGATTCTGCATCAACTCAAGTTGGTGTATTTCCTGGGTTTAAAGCCAATTTTAAAATTGATGGTAGTTGCTTAATTAATCCTTATCAATTTACCGATTTAACAACTAGCCAATTTGGTATAGTAAATGCTTGGGTTTGGGACTTTGGCGAGACTAGCGTTAATACCGATACATCAACTATAAAAAACCCTAAATATCAATATCCATTAACAGGTTCTAAAACGGCAACGCTAACAGTTACAGACACTAAGGGTTGCCAATCTATTGTAACGCAAACAGTAGTTGTAAACGATAAGCCAGCTATTTTGTTAGCTTTTAGAGATACACTTATTTGTAGTATTGATACTTTACAACTCTTTGCAAATAGCATTGGTAGTTTTACGTGGACGCCTACTACAACCTTACGAAATGCTAACACTGCAAACCCATATGTTTTTCCAAAAGATACCACAACTTATTATGTTACAGTTAACAATAATGGTTGCATAAATACTGACTCAGTTACTGTAAATGTGCTTGATTTCATTACTGTAAATGCTGGGCCAGATACATCAATTTGTCAAACAGATACCTTTCGCTTAAAGCCAATAAGTGATGCTTTAAGTTACTTATGGACAGCCTCGACGGGTGTTATGGTTGATAATGTAAAAAGCCCATTGGTACAGCCACTTGTAACTACAACTTATGCTGTTACAGCCAATCTTGGAAAGTGTCAAGATAAGGATATGATAACGATAATAGTTAATCCTTATCCTGTGGCTAATGCAGGTAATGATGCCGCTATTTGCTTTGGCAATAGGGTGCAGTTAAATGGTAATATTGTAGGGTCAAGTTTCAAATGGTCACCAACTTCATCCTTATTAAATTCTAATACTTTAACACCAACGGCAGGCCCTGTAAAAACTACAAATTATATATTAACGGCCACTAATATTACAGGTTGTTTAAAACCTCGAAGCGATACCATCACAGTCGATGTAATACCTATTGTTACTGTATTTGCTGGGCATGATACTAGCGTGGTACTTGGTCAGCCATTGCAATTAAATGCCACTAGTTCAAGTGACTCTGCAACTACTTCTTTTTTGTGGACACCTTCATCTTGGTTAAATAATAATGCTATTAACAACCCTATTGCTACTTACACAAGTCCTATAGATTCTATAAGGTATAAAGTTCGAGCTACCACAACGCAAGGTTGTTTTGGGGAGGATTATATTTTGGTACGTGTTTACAAAACTGGCCCAGATATTTTTGTACCAAGTGGCTTTACCCCAAATGGCGATTCTAAAAACGACATTTTAAAAGCAATACCAATTGGCATAAAACAATTTGACTATTTTAATGTTTATAACCGCTTTGGGCAATTGCTGTTTTCAAGCCCAGAAATTGGCAAAGGATGGGATGGTAATTTTGGTGGGTCGGCACAACCAAGTGGTACGTATGTTTACGCCACGCAAGGCACTGATTATCTGGGTAATATTATTTTTAGAAAAGGCACTGTGGTGCTCATACGATAAATAGTGGTTACCGATTTTGTAATTACAGGATTTGGCGATTTTTATTAAAAAGTACAATATTTAAATTCTCAAAAACACTACATCTCAAGGTTGGGTATGTTTTAAAGAAAAAGACTATGAACAAAATAATTCTTATAACTGGTGCTACTTCGGGGTTTGGAAAAGCGATGGCCCACAAGTTTGCGGCAGCCAATTACAACTGCATTATTACTGGTAGACGCGAGGATAAGCTATTTGCTATTGCAGATGAACTTAGAAAAAATTATGGGATTGATGTGTTGCCATTGGTATTTGATGTGCAAGATAGAGAAGCTGTTTTTACAGCTATTAAAAGTATATCCGATGCCTGGCAAAATATTGATATTCTGGTAAATAATGCGGGCTTAGCCTTAGGCAGAGATAGTTTTGAAAATGCTGATTTGGATGATTGGGATACAATGATTGATAGTAATGTAAAGGGCTTGCTATATGTTACCAAAGCCTTGCTGCCACTAATGATTAGCCGGAAGAGCGGACATATTTTTAATATGGGTTCCGTAGCAGCAAAGCAGGTCTATAAAGATGGTAATGTGTATTGTGCCACTAAGCAAGCCGTTGATGCCATCAGCCAAAGTATGCGGATAGATATGTTGCAATATGGTATAAAAGTTACGGCTATTCATCCTGGTGCGGCCGATACTGAATTTGCCTTAGTGCGTTATAAAGGGGATGATTCAAAAGCTATCAAAACTTACGATGGTTACGAACCATTACATGCCAGAGATATAGCAGATATTGTTTTTTACTGTGCCACTTTACCTGCCCATGTATGTATAAACGATCTAGTGGTTACTTGTACCGCTCAGGCAAATGGTATTTATCTCCATAAGTAAACAATGGCTTTCTAGAGAACGACGAATGAGAACTGATCCAATGGGATGTTTTGTATTTCGATAAAATGTTTGTTTTACCTGTCAAACTCAATTTTCTCACTCCACATTTTTCGCAACCATAAAAAAACAATCGGTAAACTGGTTAGGAGCCATACATAAAAAAGTATGTTCCCAATCTGAACGCCATTCTCGAAAAACGCATACCCGAACATTATTCCTGCGGTAGAATTAATGCCTAGCCAAAAAAGCACAATGCCTATGGTGGTTAAAATGCGCTTTAAGAATGCTGCAACTTCAGGTTCCAAAGTGGTAGTTTTTTAATTATTACAATTTTATAGTAGAATAGTTGGGTTAACAACAAACAGGTTAAAAATAGTATTTAAAACAGCCGCTAATAAATTATTTTTAGTAGATATTGAAGGTGTACAATAATCGAAAAATTAAACCCCTATTTATACTTCACAATCTTACATTTGTACGATTTTCGTTTTTTCAAGCAACGAAGTGAAGAAGGCAAGAAACATATGTTTTTGTACTTGAAATGCTGAGCAAAATCTTATCAGTACAAGGGTGCGACGCAACAATGTTTAATGCTTACTCTAAAGCTGGTTACAAAAAAATTACTATGCCTAAAGACAATTCCATCAAATCGGTTTTAATTATTGGTTCTGGGCCTATTATTATTGGCCAGGCCTGTGAGTTTGATTATTCTGGTACACAAGCAGCTCGTAGTTTACGTGAGGAGGGTATTGAAGTGATACTGATAAATAGTAATCCTGCTACTATTATGACCGACCCTATGATGGCCGATAAAGTGTATTTATTGCCATTAACTGCTGAAAGCGTTGAGAAAATTTTAGCTGAAAATAATATTGATGCCGTGCTGCCAACTATGGGCGGACAAACTGCTTTAAACCTTTGTAAAGAGGTGGATGAACTGGGTATTTGGGAGAAATATAATTGCCGAATGATTGGTGTGGATGTAGCTGCCATTGATACCGCAGAAGACCGCGAAAAGTTTCGCCAATTGATGATTAAAATTGGTATTGCGGTGGCACCAAGTCATGTAGCCAACAGCATTTTAGAGGGTAAAGAATTTGCACAAGAAATAGGGTTTCCATTGGTAATTCGTCCATCATTTACATTGGGTGGTAGTGGCGGTGGTTTTGTACACGACAAAAGCGAGTTGGATGGGGCGTTGAAAAGAGGGTTGGAGGCATCGCCAATTCATGAAGTGCTGGTAGAAAAAGCAGTGTTGGGCTGGAAGGAATTTGAGCTGGAATTACTACGTGATAAAAATGATAACGTAGTAATTATTTGTACCGTTGAAAACGTGGATCCGATGGGTGTACACACAGGCGACAGCATTACCGTTGCACCTGCTATGACGCTGAGCGATACGGCTTTTCAAGATATGCGAAACAAAGCCATTTTGATGATGCGAAGTATTGGCAATTTTCATGGTGGCTGCAATGTACAGTTTGCACAAAACCCTGAAACAGAGGAACTCATTGCAGTTGAGATAAATCCGCGGGTTAGCCGTTCATCTGCCTTGGCAAGTAAAGCAACGGGTTACCCTATTGCAAAAATTGCTGCAAAACTGGCCATTGGGTATAGTTTAGACGAGTTAAAAAATCAAATTACGCAAACTACATCGGCATATTTTGAACCAGCGTTAGACTATGTAATTGTAAAAATACCACGCTGGAATTTTGATAAGTTCAAAGGTGCCAACGATACTTTGGGTCTGCAAATGAAAAGCGTTGGTGAAGTGATGGCTATTGGCAGAAGCTTTACTGAGGCCATACAAAAAGCCTGTATTAGTTTAGAAAATGATGCTATTGGTTTGGGTTATTATGGTAAAAGTATGATGCGTAGCGAAGAGATTGTTGAGTACATAAAAACGCCGAAGTGGGATAGGATTTTCCGTATAAAAGATGCGTTGATGCAAGGCAGTACGGTAAAGAGTATTGCCCAAGCAACAGGTATTGATAAGTGGTTTTTATACCAGATACAAAAATTATGTGTGATTGAAAAAGATATTGCCAATTATCGGTTAGAAACCTTGCCAGATGAGCTGTTAAAAGACTCGAAAAAAAACGGTTTTAGCGATGCACAAATAGCCAAGGTTTTACAAGGTAATTGTACCGATGACCAGGTTTATGAAAAACGTAAAGCCCTTGGCATTACACGGGTATTTAAAATGGTTGATACTTGCAGTGCCGAGTTTGAAGCGAAAACACCATATTTCTATAGTACGTTTGAGAATTAGGAATTGCTTTATAAAATTTGCAAAGTGGTTATGGAGTTACAACTCCATAACCACTTTATTTTTAAGTATATGGTACATTTTTATGGTTAATGCTTGAAATAGCATCTTGCTGTTGGCATTCCTTTCAATATAATAAGCGGCTTTATCAAGCTCTTCAGCAATAGCTTGTTGCTGGCTTACAGAGGCAATTTTATTTAACCGTAAAGCAAATTCTTTTTGTGCATCGGCAATAGCAAAACTATTTGTACCTAATACTTTTATACGGATGCTCTGCTCAATTAAATGACTAAAAAAACGCAGGAACTGCTTCTGTTTCTCACGTCCGAGTTTGCTAATATCTTCTGTAAATTTTACTTGTGCAACAGGGCCGCCACGTAAGGTACTATTTAACCATTCCTTCAACAAACTTTGCCAGTCCTCCTCGTTGTGTTGCAGCAACTGCAAGGCTTCTCTATAATTGCCTTCGCAAATAGCAGCAATTTGTGAAGCAGTTGTTTGGTTAGTATTTGCCCTTGTAATTAATGCCGCTTCAATTTCTTTTGCATCTAACATTGGCACTTTTACCAATTGGCAACGGCTAAGTATGGTTTGTATTATTTGCTCCTCATTTTCCGCTACTAAAATAAATAAGGTATTGGGTGGCGGCTCTTCTATTAGCTTTAATAATTTATTGCCTTCTTTACCTAAATATTCTGGCATCCAAAGCACTAATACCTTGTACTCGCTTTCAAAACTTTTAAGGCTAAGCTGTCGCATAATATCACTGCATTCTTCAGCGGTAATATTGCCTTGCTTATTTTCTGCACCAATAAATTGCAACCAATCGTACACATTACTATATGGCGATTGTTTGATAAATTCTCGCCAATCGGTAATAAAATCTGTGCTTTTGGGTTTATCACCAGCCTTTTTAGAAATCACGGGGTATGAAAAATGAATATCTGGGTGAATCATTTGTTCTGCCCGTTGAAACCCTTGTTGCAAGTGTAAATCTTCTGGCAAAACAAAGCTGGGTTTAGCTTCTAGGGCTGTTTTACCACCAAATAAATCTTCTACAATTGGCGAAGAAGTTGGCTGGCAAACTACAAATTGGGCAAATGCCAAAGCCAATGGCAATGCGCCGCTACCTTCTTTACCTAAAAATAATAGAGCGTGGCTTAAACGGTTTTGTTGCACCATTTCAACCAAATGTTGCGTTACTTGTTGCTGACCAATGACATCTTTAAACTGCATTGCAGCGAAGATAATAGTTGCCTAAGATTTAGAAGTTTATGATTTAACGCATACAAAAAAAGGACAACCACTTGGTCATCCTTTCTTAATCTATTTAATCCTATTAACCCAATAGTTATCGTGTCTTCGTTCAGATAAACTATTTCAAAAACTTGGTAATTTCCTCGCTGTTAGGTTCTACATTACTAGGAAAAGTAGCTAACATTTTACCGTTTTCATCTAATAAAAATTTAGTAAAATTCCAACCTATTTGAGCATCCAAAACTCCGTTTTCGGTTTTGCTTGTTAGCCATTTATAAATGGGTGCAGTGTCAGTGCCCTTTACACTTATTTTACTTGCCATAGGAAAAGTTACACCAAAACGTGCTTTACAAAACTGGGCAATTTCGCCATCACTACCAGGCTCTTGGCTACCAAAGTTATTTGCAGGAAAACCTACAATCACCAATTTGTCTTTATAGGCATCAGATAGTTTTTGCAAACCTTCGTATTGGCGTGTATAGCCGCATTGAGAAGCTACATTAACTACTAAGATTTTTTTGCTTTTGTATTTGGCAAAATCAATCATGCCGCCATCTATACTTTTTACTTTAAAACTGTGAATAGAATTGTTAGCTGGTAAGGTAAAAGCTGTAAGCATAGCTATGGACAATAAGATTACTAAATATTTCATGCGGCTGTGTTTTTGTTAAAAACAAATTTGGGTGAATAAAGTTGAAATTACGTTGTAAAATGATAAATGGTTTAGGGGATGGGAACACGGATGACATGGATTGAGTGGAATTTACACTGATTATCTATTAGTATTTCGATTTTATTTAACGAGATCCGTATTATTTATTCAATCCGTGTCATCCGTGTTCCCATCACTTCGCTACTGTTTTTCGTAGCAGCCCAAGTCTGGCAAAGCACCCAAAGTTCTATTTTTACCATCTAAATCAAACAACAAACCTGTTGCAAAACCAGCATTAATGCAGGGCGAATTACTGCGTAATCTAAAATTAAAATTACGCTTGCCAATATCTATGCTATCAAAAATAGGCGGTTGATTTTTTAACGAATTGGTAATGGTGGCATTAGCTGGCGGTATATCTGTTTTTACCTTGTACAATACATTGGTAAGTGCAACAGAAAATGTGGTTGTCGTAATTTTTACCAATACAATTTCATTATCTACCAAGCCGCCTTCACCATGTATAATACTGTTTTGTATGGTAGCTGTAAGTGCATTGGTTTGGTTGCTGCTATTGGTATTGCTTAGGGTAACTACTGGATTTTTATGTTCTATATAATTATTGCCATAGCTTATAAATGTGCAATGGTTAAAGTTATACGTGCCGCCACTTGCGATAAAAAGGTTGCTACCACAATTGCTTACCAAACAGTTGCGGGCAGTAATACTGCTATTGCTGCCACCTATGGCTACATCGTAAATATTATCTAAAATACACTCGTTTAACAGTAGTTTGGGGCTGCTGTTTACCGATGGTGCTTCTGCAATAGTACCTTGATAAGCGTTTTTAATAATACAATATTGTAGCACATTGTTTGTGCTTTTTTGTGTAAAATAAATACCCGGCCAAGCACCAGGATAATCTTTGTAAGGCATATCAATTCTATCGCTTTGAAAACTAATACGTGTGCTATCAAACCGCTCGCCTATGGCTTTTAACGTACCATTTACCAATATAGGTGCATCCGCATGTAAGTACACTTTACAGCCTTTATTTATCGTTAACGTTTTACCTTCACTTACAGTTAATGGCCCTATTACTACAATGGGTAAATTGTTTGTCCAAGTGGTATCTTTTGTTACGACTTTGTTACGTAAAAAATTGGCATTTTGCCCAAAAGCTTCTAACTGTAAAAAACGGTTATTACCGTTATAACTTATTTTAATACTATCTCGTACTACAAAAGGTAAATTGGCTGCGTTAGGATTAATACTCACAGTAACAAAGCCATAAATACTATCATTAGCAGCAATTTCTACATTGGTAAGATTAGTACCAGAAATACCATCAATATTCATTTTAAAAAAAGAAGTATTGCCACCCATTAGTTGCACATTGCTTAACACTAATTTTTGATTATTGGGATTGAAAATTCTAAAAAACTGGGTTGTAGAGCCTGTGGTTGTAAAAACAGTATCAAAATGCAATGTATCTTCCGATAATCGTAGCAAAGCATTGGGGCTTGTAATAGTGCTCTCTTTTTTACATGAGATAGAAATAATAATAACTGTAAGTAATGTAAATGCAGCAACTCTCATGTGGTAAAAATAAGTAACAAATTAAATAGTAAAGGCAACAGTTACAATACTTAGCTTGGTATTAGCAACTTGTAATATTTCCCTACCGCAAGCTTCTAGAGTAGCACCAGTTGTGGTAATATCATCTACCAATAAAATATGCTTGCCTTGTAATTGATGGGCATTTGCTACAGCAAAAACCCCTTCCATGTTCTGCCAACGAGCTACACGGGTTTTGTTGGTTTGCGATTGCGTAAAAACGGTTCTTACAACTGCATCCGCAATAATAGGTTTTTGCCAAACTTGTGAAATACCTTCGCAAATTAATGTTGCCTGATTAAACCCACGTTTGGCTTCTTTTTTTTCATTTAATGGCAATGGTACTAGTAATTCTACATCAGTAAAGCGTATAGATTTTTTTAGTTGATAACCAATAAGTTTACCCAAATAAATACCTAAATCTCTGTGACGTTTATATTTTACTTGCCCAATAAGGTGTTGCAGCAAACTATCTTTTGTAAAATAATAACCCGCTGCTGCGGCTTCTAGTGTTAACCGACCATAAAAAATTTTTTCAATAGGGTTATCGGTAGCATCTGTAAAGCCAGTTTTTGGTAAGTTGTAATAACATTTGGCACATAAAAAATCATCATCGTTCAATATATCTGTTCCGCAACCTTCACAATTATGTGGGTATAGCAAATGGCTAAAGGCATTGGTGTAAGATTTGAGCTTTTGCAACATAACCTAAAAATATTTTTTTTACCACAGAGTAAAATGAGTTTAGCACGGAGTTAAAACACTTTAAACACTCTGTTTACTTTGCCTTCTTGGTTTCTTTGCGTGACATCCTAAACTACTTATGAAAATAAATAGCATTTGCCTGTGCAGTACAAGTAACCACCAAATCATTTATGCAAACATGAGCTGGTAATGTGGCACAATAAAACGTAATATCTGCAATATCTGTTGCATGTAAAGGTTCGTAACCATCGTAAGTTTGTGATGCTTTTGTAGCATCGCCTTTGTACCGCACTATCGAAAACTCTGTATCGGCAGCACCAGGATGAATGGCTGTAACCTTAATGCCATATTGCAGTAAATCTACTCGCAAACTTTGGCTAATGGCATCAACAGCTTGTTTAGTAGCACAGTACACATTACCATCTTTATAAACCTGCTTACCAGCCACAGAACCTATATTAAAAATATGCCCTTGTTTGCGGCTTGTCATATAAGGTAGTACGGCTTTGGTTACATATAATAATCCTTTTACATTGCTATCTATCATTGTATCCCAATCGTCTAAGTTGGCATTTTCAAAACTATCTCTACCTAATGCTAGCCCCGCATTATTTACCAAAATATCTATGTTTTGCCACGCATCAGAAATGCTATTAATGGCTGTAAAAACTGCTTCTCTGTTTTGTACATCAAATACCAATGGCAATACATCTATACCATAATTTTTTCTCAATTCATCAGCAACGGCATACAGTTTATCCTCTCTTCTGCCAGTGATAATACAGTTATAATTTGCTGCTGCAAATTTTTCTGCTATTGCTTTTCCAAAGCCTGATGTAGCACCTGTTATTAGTATCGTTTTATTCATAATGTTTTTTATTTTTTTACTACATAGGCACATAGCATATAATCACCCCAGTCTGTAAAATCATACAAAATCATGGTTCAGATATTATCTTATCAGCACCACTGTTCCTTTTCTAAAAATAGTATTGCCCAAATAATCTGTGCCTTGTGTCATGTACACATAGGTGCCCGCTGGCTGAGCCGAACCACCAAAATTACCATCCCATCCTTTACCTATTTCTGGGCTTGAAAATAACAATTGTCCATACCGATTATAGACATTAAAGTAATTTAATACCCTTATGCCAATTGGAATAGCTTTTACAATATCATTTTTGCCATCGGCATTTGGTGTAAAGCCAGTTGGTACTAAAATATCTGGTGCATTTCTAAATACCCGTACAAATATGTCATCCTCGCCAGAACATCCTTGTGCGGTTATTGCTTTTACTTTATACCTAATAGAATCTATTGGTGATGTAAACGTAGCAATAGGATTGTAAATGCCATTATTGTTTAGCCAACTAGAGGGCGTCCATAAAAAAGAGGTGGTTAATGTATCTGCATTGCTAGTGGCGTTTAATTGTAGTGGTTGATTAATAACTACGCTTGTATCTCTACCAGCAAATACTGTAACAATGGGAATAACGGTTACTGTGATGGTATCGCTTACTGTTTTAAGGCAGCCAGTAATATTAGTAGCTGTTAAAATATATTGGGTTGTTTTAGTAGGCCCCGCTGTTGGTGTAAGCGTATTGGCATTAATTAAACTGCTGTTTGGTGACCATGAAAAAGCGGCACCCACAATGTTACCTATTAATTGTGTGCGGTTACCAAAACAAATAGCTGCATCTTGCCCTGCATTTGCTATTGGGTAAGGGTTAACAATTACCGAAATAGTATCCTTATCTTGGCATTTACCCAAATTGGCAGTTACATAATAAGTGGTATTTAGTAAAGGTTGCACCAAAGGATTTTTAACTTGCGCTACCATTTCTGTTGTAGAGGCAGCCCACTTATAACTCAAAGCATCGCTATTGGTATTAATACGAATAATATCTGTTTGGCAAATGGCAGTATCTGGCCCAGCATCAACACTTATAAAGTCTAATACATTTACTGTAACAGAATCTGTATTAATGCAACCATTATTATTTACAGTAAGGTAATAAGTAGTTGTATCTTTTGGATACACAAATGGGTTAGCAGTTTTAGGGTTACTAATGTTAGTAATAGGCGTCCACGAATAAGTGCCTGTACTATTTGCAAATAATTGTAAGGTATCTATACTACAAATTAAAGTATCTTTAAATGGAAGATTGATGGCAGGTTTATCGTTTACAACAACAGTTTGTGTAAAGCTAGATTGGCAACCTTTGCTATCTTTTACAACTAAAGTAGCAGTTTTGCTACCTAAGGCGGGATATTGATACGTAGGATTACGTAAGGTTGAAGTATCGGTAGTCACGGTGGTTTCACCAAAATCCCAACTCCAACTATTTACAAGGCCATACTTACTTATTGTAGAGTCAGTAAATTGATAAGGATTAATTAAGCAACTACCAGTAACCTTAAACTTTGCCACAAAGCCAGGAAACACACTTACAACTGTGCTAGCACTATCTACACAACCACCAGATGCCACTACTTTTAATTTGGTAATATATACGCCAGTGTCTTTATATGTATGTGTAGGTTGAGGTTGGGTAGATGTATTAGCTGTACCACTTACTGGTTCGCCAAACGTCCATAAATAGCTAATGATATTTGATGCTGTTGATAAATTGCTGAAAGTAAATGTTAAGTCGTTGCAGTTAAGGTAACTAGGGTTTAATTGTGCACCAGATAATGAGCAATCGGCAATGGTTAAAATAAAATCTTTTCGGTGATTGTTTAACAGTATACCATTACGCCATTCCTCTACAACTACACACACTACATAGTCGCCTACGGCTGGTGCCAAACCGCTAATAAAACCTGTACTTTGGTTAATTTTTACCGCAGAACCTAAAGGCTGTAAGCCATTGTAAGGTGTTGAATAATTTACAGATGGTAGTGATAACGAACTAGGTGGTGCAGGATTTGGATCTGACGTGGTAGTACCAGCACCCGCATCGTAAGCACTTGTAAATTTATATGATAGCGAATCTCCGTCTGCATCAACAGAACTGAAATCTAGTGAGAAATTTGTTTGTTTACATACAATCGTTGTATCTTTTATTACAAATTGCGGGCTACTATTATTGCCAGTAGGCAATTTGTTACTACCGGGAATTTCAGTGGTAAAAGTGGCACCTACTCCACCACCGGTTGTTACATTATCTAATACGCTTCTGCTCCATCTAATCCACGATAATGTGTAGCCACTAGCAGTTCGGGGCAGGCTAATACCTCTACTAAATATACCTACTTGGTAGCAGGCATTTGGATTGCCAGTTAAACATGGATTAATACCAGGGGTATTTTTTATTTCTGGCGGTGTTGTAAATTGTGGTGTAAGTGTAATAGTTGTAACTAAGGTTAATGTTGCAGTGCCGTAAATGCCAATATTTACATTTTCAGATGTTAACTGGGCACCACCAGACGTACATTTTCTAAAC
>JAYVNQ010000111.1:0-17085 GCA_043758365.1 Chitinophagales bacterium | reverse complement strand
TTACTTGGATAGTTATTTCGCACATAACTACACCTTAACGTATCAGAAACCACTGTAATTTTATACATCCGAAATAGCATACATTTTAGATCACTACCACTTTTTTTAGATAATGGTGCTTTTCATAAAGCAAAGAGGCTTGTGATACCAGAAAATATTACACTTTGTTTTATACCACCCTATTCACCAGAGCTTAATCCCGCTGAAAAAGTATGGGCTTTTATCAAAAAGAAAATAACCAATAAAGCATTTAAAACACTGTCTGATTTGCAAGCGTTCATGGATGAAATTATCAAAAAACACATCAATAGTCTGCGGATTAAATCCATTACATGTACTAGTACTTACGGTAATATTTTTAATGCGAAATTTAATTAGTCAATTGGCATAAGTTCCCATAAAACTGCCAGCTAGCCACATAATCTTTTGTAAGTGTTTTATTGGTTAGTATGGCTCTCAGCATTTCTATCGGCATGGCGTTTTCGTGTAGTATGGCATCGTGGTATTGTTGGTAAGTCATTTTGCCAGTATCTACCAGTTCCTTTTTTAAAGCCCAAAATTGAAAGGCACCAATCATGTACCCAATTTGGTACAAAGGTGCATAGCCACCTGTAAACGACCGTCTCACTTCGCCTTCTGCATTGGCACGTTCGTGCCCTACACGATCAACTAAAAAGTCGATGCATTGCTGTGGTTGCCAATTACCTAAATGATAATTAAACGAAAAAATTATTCTTGCACAGCGGTGCATTCGCCAAAACAACATACCTACTTTATCTTCAGGTGATTGTGGAAAGTTTAAATCCCACATTAAAAATTCCCAATACACTGCATTGCCTTCATTCCAAAAAGGTGTATCAAAATTACGATAAGCTTTAAAACGATTGTTCATGTATTGCTGCAAATGATGACCTGCTACCAACTCATGATGTACCGTTGCTCTGGAAAAATGTGGGTTATTGCCACGCATAGCCATTATTCTATCTTCTTCCTTCATGGTATTTGTAGGATAGGCCACCAGCAAATCTTGACCACCCAAAAAGAACGGTGCAAATTGTTGGCGTTCTGGAGATAGCATATTCATTGCCCAATCTTCTTCTGCTAATGGAGGAATGGTAACTAACTTATTCTTTTTAAGAAAATCAACTGATTCATTATACAATTTCATAATTGCTTGTGGTTGCTCACCTGCTGGCACATAGGTGTTTTTTACCTTTTCTTGAGCGGCTTTCCAATAGTTGCCAAAACCCATAGCATTGCTAGCTTTTAATAGTTCTTTCTCGCACCAAGCAAATTCTTTATTGGCAATGGCAATTAATTCTTCAGGTGAGTAGGCAATCATTTCATATTGTAATTGTGCCAATATTTCTTCTCTACCAATTGGATTGCCCACAATGTTGCTACCATCATTTTTTTGTGTACTAACCGCTTTACTTTTAGCTCTAAAAGCATTAGCATATATGGTTAATACGCTGTCTGCGGCTTTATAAGGCATCGGTATCCACCAAGTGAATTCAGGGTTGTAAGCATTGTAAAAGTCAAATACATTTTTTAAAGCGTCTTGCAAACCTGTAACAGTAGTTGTTGCTCTACTGCAAATGGCCATATTCAAAGTTGTATCTTTTGCTAATTGTTGTAATAGTCTTATAGTTTGTAATTGTATGTTATGTAGCTGCGTTGCAAATTGTTGGGCGTTAATTGTAGCACCACGGCGACGCTTTTTTTCTATCCCATAAATGCTATCCGCAAAAGGAATATATAATGCAATTTGGTTGTACTCTTTTTCTTCAATGGCTAGTAAACGTAGCTCGTTGTTTAGGTTTCTTTTAAATAAAATATAATCTATACGGCTGCCAACAGGTAATTTATCAAAGTCAATTTTAGCTAATTCGATTAAATAACTTTGTTCTAATTTTTTAAGGCGCTCTCGTCTTTCTGGTGAATTTTTAACGAAAAGAATATGCTTAATGCTCTTATCATCAGCATTGTATTCCACCATCAAATTGTTAATCTCACTGGTTTGCTGGTATAAAACCGATTCTCTTTTTTGTGCAAATGCTATGTTTGAACTTAATGATAATGCTACCAAGCAGATTGTAAGTACCAGATATTTTCTCATAAATAAAAAGTTAGTTGGTAAATGAAAGCCAATATAAATCTAATTATGCTGAGGGCTACAGAAGTATCTTCTTCCTTCTCAATTTAATGGTGGCAGTTCTATCCAAATCGCTGCTCATCATTATTTCATGACGAGTTGTGCCATCATATAAAATCATTGCTGCGGTATTTGGTGGTATAAGACCAACATTATTGGCAAACATACTCAGCTCATTAAACGCTAAATTATCGTCTAATGCCAGCGTAACACTAATGGCTTTATGGTTGAGCATGGTGGTTGGTACCACTAGTTTATTGTTCAGATAAATGGTTACAGAGTCGTAGTCAATTTGCCCATTATCGTACAATTCTATTTTAATGGTTGGGTTGTCAACATCCAGTTCCAATGTATAAATTTTTGGCCTGTTGATAAATGTTTGCTGCAATATATCAACCTTCACTGGCGGTAGTTTTTTCTTAATGGTATCAATGGTTACAGCCATTGACACATCTCTTTTTAAACTTGCGGTATCGGTAGATTTTACTAGGTTAAAGTTAATGGCAGGGCAGGTAAACTGATGGTCATTATCGCTGAATAACACACCTTTTAAAACGCTTTCGGTTCTGCTTATGCGAAGGGTAAATTCGCCGTACATAGGGCAATCCACGCCAGTTTTTGTGCTGGTAGATTTATGGAAAATAATGTTCTGTTTATTTAACGATAAACGCCTCGCAGCATCATAATAAGTACCTTCTATTTTGTTACTAAAAAGGCTATCTCTGAAGTAATAATTAAAGACCCCCGATATGGTTTTGTTCTTCTCATTCAGTATCAATTCACTTAAATAAGTGTTGGTGCCAACGGGTAAATCAACTGTGCCTGTGCCATACCAATTGCCTTTTACAGATTGTGCCGAAAGATGAACGCTATTGAGTATAAAAATGATGAGAGCGATTGGTGCGTATTTAATCATGGGTGCAAAATATTGGTTATCAGCTTGTGATTAAATTTTTATTACTAACCAATTATCATACCTGAAATTACTCAATAGCTTATTCGGTTATAATGCAATAATCCCTTTCATCATAAAATAAACCAAAGCACTAAAACCTTGGCTTGGTTTAAATATATTAGCACAAATAATTTACTGCTATGAGGAAAACTTACTTGTTTGTTGGGATGGTGTTTTTAGTACAATTAGTATTGGCACAAAAAAAGCCATTAGACCATAGCGTGTACGATGGTTGGCAAAGTATTGCTGAAAAAATGATTAGTAACAATGGCAAGTTTGTGGTTTACACAATCACCCCGCAAGAAGGTGATGCGGTGTTGGTAATTCAGCAAAGCGATGGCAAAAAAATAATGGAAGTTGACCGTGGCTACAATGTAAAAATTACAGAAGATAATAAGTATGTGGTGTTTAAAATAAAGCCAACATTTACACAAACTCGTACTGCTAAAATAGCTAAAAAAGTACCTGCTGATATGCCAAAAGATAGCTTGGCAATCGTAGATATTAATGCCCTAACTATTGAAAAAATACCTGCTGTTAAAAGCTATAAACTACCCGAAAAAAGCAATAACGTTTTAATGTACTTACTAGAAAAACCCGCTGCTGACACTAGCAAATCAAGAGTAACTGATACTGCAAAAGTAGAAACCCCTTTAGCTACAACACCAACACCTGTAAGAAGAGGTGCAGGTGCTAAAGGCGTTGCTGCCGCTGCTAACGAGGGCGAAGAAGGAACAGAATTGATAGTAAAATATTTAAGCGATAGCCGGAAGAAAACATTTATGCTGGTAAATGATTATGTAGTAAGTAAATCTGGTAATGTAGCAGTTATAAAAACTACCAAAAAAACTGGTGATGCCAAAAGCAATGCTTTAGTGTTGCAGTTTACTATACAAACTAATAAAATTGATACCGTTTTAAAAACATTTAACGATGCAAAATCTTTTGCGTTTGACGAAGCTGGTATGCAGTTGGCTTTTGTGGCCGAAAGGGATAGTGCCAAAAAGGAATCGCAGAAATTTTATAAATTATTTTATTATAAAAATGGCTTTGATAGTGCTAAAATATTAGCTGATAGATTTACAAAAGGCTTACCTATAAAGCACACCATCAGTGAGTTTGCAGCTATTGACTTTAGTCAAAGTGGTAAACGTTTATTTATTGGCACATCAGTAATTCTGCCGCTAAAAGATACTACTTTGCCAGACTTTGAAAGGGCTGGAGTAGATGTTTGGAATTACCACGATGATGATTTAATGCCTGTGCAATTGAAGAATGTGGAAGCTGACACTCGTAAAAGTTATTTGGCTCGCTTTGACTTTGAAAGCAGCACCATTGTGCCTTTGGCAAATGAAAAGTTTCCACGCATACAACAAACATTAGAAGGCGATGGTGATGTGTTTTATACCGCTAGCGATTTTGGTAAACGAGTGGCTAAGCAATGGCAAGGCTACACGTTTAGCGACTTATATACCATCAACCCAATAACTGGTGAAGCCAAGGTAATATTGACGAATTATAAAGGCAATGTTTACCCATCTTACACCGGTAAATATTTGTTAGTTTATGAAGATAAAAGAAAAGCTTACACAATTTACAATGCGGCTACGCAAAAGCTTAGTGCCATTGCTGCCGACATTAAATATCCTTTATACGATGAAGATAATGATGTACCCGATGATCCAAATCCTTATGGTATAGCCAAGTGGATGGAAGGCGATAAATATGTATTGATAAATGATAGATACGATGTGTGGAAAGTAGCCACAGATGGCGTTGAAAAAAGTATTCCATTAACCTTCGGTAGGGTTAATAAAATAGAATATCGCCACGCATCTGTAGATGCTGATGAAAAGTTTATTAAAAATGATGCCTTATTGCTTTTCAGGATTTTTGATGAAAAAGATAAAAGTTCTGGCTTGGCACAATTGAACCTAAAAAGTAAAATTAGCCCAACAGTTATTTTTAAAGAACCTGTATCGCTTGGTGCTGCTGGGTTTGGTGGTAGTAGTATTTTAAAAGCTAAAGATGCCAACTTGTTAGCTTTTACAAAAGAAAGTTTTGAAATTTCGCCTAACTTTTATACCAGACAGCTAAATGGTACCAATGAAATAAAGTTATCTAATACCAATTCACAACAAGCCAACTACAATTGGGGTACTTCTGAATTATACAAATGGAAGGCTTATACTGGCAAATTAACTGAAGGTATTTTGTACAAACCCGAAGGTTTTGATGCCAAGAATAAGTACCCAATGATTGTATATTTCTATGAACGGAATAACACCACTTTGCATAATTATAGGGCACCATCACCATCGCCTTCTGTATTAAATATTCCTTTTTTTGTAAGCCGTGGCTACGTTGTATTTGTGCCAGATATTTGGTACAAAACTGGTCATCCGGGTAAAAGTGCTTTCGATTATATTGTTAGTGGCACAAGGGCTTTGGTTAAAGATGGTTTTGTTGATAGCACTAAAATTGGTATTCAAGGGCAAAGTTGGGGTGGCTATCAAGCAGCGTATGTTATTACCCAAACCAATTTATATGCAGCTGCTTGGGCTGGTGCACCCGTTGTAAATATGTTTAGTGCTTACGGCGGTATTCGTTGGGAGAGTGGCGTTACACGTCAGTTTCAGTACGAAAAAACACAAACTCGTTTAGGAGCTTCTATTTGGGAAAAGCCAGAATTATATATTGAAAACTCACCGTTATTCCATTTGCCAAAAGTAAAAACACCGTTGGTAATTATGAGTAACGATGCTGATGGTGCTGTGCCTTGGTATCAAGGTATTGAGTTTTTTACTGCCATGCGTAGATTGAGCAAACCTGTATGGTTATTGGTGTACAATGGCGAAGCCCATAATTTGGTGGAGAGGCGTAACCGCAAGGATATTCAAATTCGTGAGCAACAATATTTTGATTGGTTATTGAAAGGCGAAAAACCCACCAAGTGGTTAACCGATGGTGTACCTGCGGTAATGAAGGGTAGAGATTGGGGTTTAGGGATGTAGGGTTAGAAGTTTTA
Organism: Chitinophagales bacterium; assembly: GCA_043758365.1. Lineage (GTDB taxonomy): Bacteria > Bacteroidota > Bacteroidia > Chitinophagales > Chitinophagaceae > Parasediminibacterium. The sequence continues at coordinate 10,947 of JAYVNQ010000111.1, read as the reverse complement.
AGTTTATAGTTCAAATAGAAAAACGTCAGAAGCAATTATCTCTGACGTTTTTTGTTTATAATAACCAATAACCAATAACCAATAACCATTGACTATTCACTAAATTAATGATCATAACTTACCACTCTAGTAATCTGCCATTTGCTGTTGGTTTCTTTCCAAATCATTAAAAACTTAAACGTACCTATTTCTAATTTGCCATTTTCTATGTGTTTAAATTGATGTGTACCTATTTCTATAGCCCCATAATCTTTTATCGGATGCACTTCTAGGCTGCTTTCTTGTAAGGTACGCGTAAGCTTATATGGCCTAGTATACATCTGCCCAAAATTGATAAATACAGTATCGTAATTAATCAAGCCACCATTATCTTGAAACCATTCTAACGTAGGTGAAAAATAGGTTTTCATTAGTGGCAAATTTTGTGTGTTAAATGCCAGAAATAGCAAACTATCTTGCTGATGTATTGTGTGGTACAATTGCTGCGAGGTTGGTGCTACCTTCTTTTCTTGAGCTTGGGTGGTAAGTACAAATAATAGAGGCAATACAAATAAAATGGCTTTCATAAGACGATGCTTTTGTATATTTTTTAAACAATAGGCTACTAAATATATAGCTTTTACTTACAAGCTTTATTACTAAATAATCCAAAGCTTACCCTTTTATCCCATAATATTAATCGTTAAAACTTTAAAATATCGAATGTTTTTGGTTTTTACAATCATCCATCACTCATCACTCAGAACTTCTTCCATTATCCCCCGTTTGGCTATAAATTTCCCCTAATAGTACTAACTTTTTTCATTACCGTTTTTAAAAAATGGTGGTGAAAGCAAGGCACAAAAAAGCCGTTTTCCTGTTATAGAAACGGCTTTTTTGTAAGTTTAATTTTTGAAGGTTAATGAAGTAAAAACTTCGATTTTTCTTAGAAATAATTATTGGTTAAAAAATACTTACAAATCCAGAAAATTAATGTTTTTCAGGTTTAGATGAATGATTATCATGATGTTCATGATGTGCTGGCTTTACCATTTTATCATGCCTTTCATGTTTTTCCTTTTTTTCATGTTTTTCCTTTTTTTCGTGCTTTACCTTGTCTTCATGTTTTTCTTCACCCTCATTTTTTTCTTCCCCTTTACGTTTCCCGTTATTAAGTTCTTCTCTTTCTTCTTTTAATTTGTTTTTATCGGTTTTAAAAGTGGTTTGGTTTGCTTTCTTTTGCATTTCGTACCGATCTTTAATAATGTCCATTTGTGCTTTACGTTGGGCAGGTGTTAGATTTTTTTGAGCTTCTAATGCTTTCATGTCATTATTAAAAGCTGTTTGGGTTGCTTTTTTTTGGGCTTCGTAACGGTTCTTAAATTGATCCTGTTCTTGTTTAATCTGTGTTTGAGGCATTTTTTTATCCTGTGCTTTTAATGAAAAGCTACTTACCGTTAAAACGGCAAATAGGATAGGTACTAGTTTCAATTTCATGGCTTTTGTTTTTAATTTTTAATAATTAATGAATACAGTAATTGTAATCTAAACCAATTAAGGCAATACTCATGCCAGTATTTTTATGTATTGCAAGTACTTAATTAAAATTTAATATATACCCCAAACTGAGCATAAAATACATTTTCCAATTTCTGTGATACAAAAGTATTACCACCTGGGACCGTAACCGAAATAGGATTTTGTGGTATTGCATAAGTAGGTGTTAGGTATAGTCCCCATTTTTTGGCATCATATGATACTGGTAACGATAATTCATAATCCAGTATTCCAAATTTATTTTGTTGAACCTGAACCGTACCAGAATTCCCGTTTTTCTTTCCTCTATTTTTAAAGTAGTCTTGATAATAGTTTTGTGTTCCCAAATTTACGGCTACGGTTGGGGTAATATTCCATTCATTTCCTTCCTCCCCTAAGCTAAAAGAATGGGCTAGAGATCCATCTAAAGAAACATCTGTCTGGCTTGAAAAAAGCACGTTAATGCCAGCATTAACTGTAATAAAACCCGGATCATAACTTATATTACCACCTAGGGAGCCCGTTGTTTCAGACCGAACGGAAGAGCTGGTATTATTATAGAAATCTTTACTGGCATAAATACCACTACTTACCTTATCGCTCAATTTAAAATCGTACCCTGTGGTTAACGAGAACAAATCAATACGTCTATCAGATGAACTAGATAAATAAGATAGAGCGCCGCTGATATAAAAGCCACTCTTATCATAATAACCCAAAGAAGGAGTTATGTAGGGTAAAGTAACCGAATCTTTTCTACCATTATACACTGCGTTGGTAAGATAACTTGTAGCAAGTTTAAAGTAGCTACTTTTCTTATCTGATTTTGCACTATCTGCTTTGTTTTTTTGGGCATTAACTGAGCTATTTAATAATAGAATCAATAAAACAAAAAAAAGAGATTTTTTTTTCATGGGGTGGGGGTTAGTGTTAAATTTAAAAATTGATTAAGTGAATATATAAATGTTTATTTAAGAGCTGTGCAAACCATTTTACACCTTGGTAAGTTTCATCAACAGGTTTGATTATAAAAGATAGTTGCAAAAGCCATGCCACTATCTGCAAAAATCTTTGCCCAAGTTTACAAAAAAAGCGTTTTTAGTACCCTAGATTGGGTAATCAGCACTCTAGAGTGTGGTAGTATCCAATTATGTGTGTAAGTATTAAACCTGTATAACAGAATGAAAGTACAAAACGAGTGGGTAGGTTTGGGGAGATGCTTAGTACTACCTCAGGCTTGTAGCAAGGATAGTGCAGCATAGCCAAGCTAGGCTTATTTACCATTGGCTATAGCTTCTTGTTCAGAGGTAAAAAATACGCGGTTGATACGTCTCATACGCTTGCCAGATTTACAGTGCAATGTCCTATAGATTTATAGCTGTTTATTACCGCCAAAGCAAATTTGTTTTGCTTTGATAAGGTGTTTAATCTGGGCTGTTGTATGTTGATTATGTGGATACATAGTTATTCAAAAACCTTTGCAGCTTCCCAGCCAATAATGACTGTTTTGCGTGTGTTACCCCACATATAACCACCCAAATTTCCTGTGGCTTGTATCACTCTATGGCAAGGAATTAAAAATGCCACGGGATTACTAGCAATGGCTGTACCTACTGCCCTTGCTGCTTTTGGGCTATTGATGGTATCTGCAATAGTGCCATAAGTTACTAACTGACCCATTGGTATTTTTAGCAAGGTTTCCCAAACTTTTAGTTGAAAGTCAGTGCCCTTTAAATGTAGTTTTATTTGGTGTACTTTATCCCAATTTTGTGTAAAAATGTATAGTGCATTTTGTTGCAACAAATCAGTTACTTGTTTAAAACTAGCATTAGGAAAATGCTGTTGCAGGGTAGCAAAAGCATCGGTTGTATCCTCTACAAATGCCATATAGCAAATACCTTTTTTGGTAGAGGCAACAATAATATTCCCAAACGGACTTTCAGCAAAGCTGTAATTAACAGATAGGTTTTCGCCACCGTTTTTAAATTCCCCCGGTGTCATGCCTTCAATATTTATAAACAAATCGTGCAGCCTACCCGTACCAGAAAGTCCAGTTTCGTAAGCCGCATCAAACAGGGTAGCGGCCTTATTTTTTAAAATGCTTTTGGCATATTGTACGCTGGTGTATTGTAAAAACTTTTTAGGGCTTATGCCAGCCCAATTGGTAAATAAGCGTTGAAAATGAAATGGGCTTAAATGCACTTTTGCAGCCATTTCATCTAAGTTAGGTTGTGCTTTAAAGTTGGTATTTATATGGTCAATTGCTTCGGCAATCCTGTTATAATTTAGCTGTTCTTGCTCGTTCATGGCTTTTATTTTAAAGCGCAAAATTACCTTTGCCTACCATGTTGCAAAACCCGAAACTTGCTGAAATTGTAGGTATTTATTTAAACAAAAATCCCTGCGAGTTTTCCAAGGATGGTTAACTATTTCTGTTTGTTGGTTAATTGCTGTACCGCTTTTTTTGTGTCGTCAAGTTCGGTTTTTAAGTCTATTACATAGCGTGTTAACTCTTCTACTTTTTTAAGTAGTAAAGCGTTCATTTTACCAAGGTCTAAACCATTGGCCATTACCTCATCGGTTGTGGGTATATCTGGTAAATGTTTGTATTTTTTAATGAACCCATCAAGGTCGTAAATGTTCATCAACTTATAATCTGGTTGAAACACATTATCAAACCAATCTTCCGAATTTTTAATTGCTACTTTTACTTTCTCGGTTAAAATACCCTCTTCTACAAACAATTTATAACCATCGAAATTGCTATTACAATCACCAATTTTTACTTTACCATGATACGAATCAATCGATAAAAATTCTTGGTCATTATCAATGCCAGGTGCTTTAAAACTAATCTTAAAAGTTTGGGGTGATTTTATGGTGTTATCACCTGAAACCCTTGCCCCGACTGTCCAGTAGCTTACGTTTTTCGGGTCGCTAATATCGCCATTAGAGAACATAATGCTAGGTTCGTTCTGCCCATTTGGCGACCAACTATTGCTCAATTGTAGCAGTATATTTTTCTTTTTAGTATCTCCCGCATTACGTTTAATTTCCAACGCAGCTTGTGGTGCTTTTGTACCAATACCAACATTACCTATAACAGGAAATTGATTTTCACTATTAGGAAAAGCAGTATCAATATACTGGTAAACTATATTGCGATTAGTAGGGTTTTGGTTGGGATAAGTAGCTGGATATTTTGTTGAATACGCTTTGCTTGGTGTTTTAGCAGTGCGTGTTTTATACGTAGTTAATGATTTTTTAAAAGGAATAGTTTGTGCAATAGAAACCTTTGAAATGGCTATCACTGCAAGAAAAATTAATATTTTTTTCATGGGTACAAAAGGTTTTGTGGCTAGGTTTGAACCACTAGTTCTTGATATAAATAGAACGAAATTAATTGACTAAAATTATTCTGTAAAAAATTAAAATCCAACTATTTATTAATTAGTGCATAGCTACTTGTAATAAAACACAAAAGGCAGCTTTTAAAACTGCCTTTTCTAAAATTTTAGGGTACGGATTAACGATTGTAATGCCTATCGTCAGGTTCTTGATTATTATCGTAAGCTTTAATAATTGCTTTCACCAAACGGTGTCTTACCACATCTTCGCCATCCAATTCTATATGTGCAATGCCTTCAATATTTTTTAAAATGCGGGATGCTTTTTCTAGGCCGCTGCGTTGGTTGCGAGGCAAATCTATTTGTGTAGGATCGCCAGTAATAATGGCTTTTGCATTGGGGCCAATACGCGTTAAGAACATTTTTATTTGCAGGTCATTCGTATTTTGCGATTCATCTAAAATAATGAAAGCATTGTCCAAAGTTCTACCACGCATATAAGCCAATGGTGCAATTTCAATGGTTCTAGTGGTCATATAATAGCCTAATTTATCCGCAGGTATCATATCGTCTAAAGCATCATACAAGGGTCTTAAATACGGGTCAATTTTTTCTTTTAAATCGCCTGGTAAAAAACCAAGGCTTTCGCCAGCTTCAACAGCAGGCCTTGTTAAAATTATTTTTTTAACCACTTTATTTTTCAATGCTCTAACTGCTAATGCAACAGCAGTATAGGTTTTGCCGGTTCCTGCGGGGCCAATTGCAAATACAATATCGTTGGTATCAACTGCTTGTACCATTCGTTTTTGATTGGCAGTTCTAGCTCTAACTGTTTTGCCGTTAGGCCCAAATACTAATATGTCGTTGGGGTTGCGTTCAACAAAATTGTCAATCGTTTCCACATCATCTCCTCCCAAAATTTGTTCAAAATAATTTTCGCTTAAATGACCGTTTCGTTCAAGGTATTGAAGTATTAAATCAATTTTTTCCTTGGCTGTATCAATCTGTTCTGGTGCACCACTTATTTTTATTTGTGTGCCACGAGATAGAATTTTTAACAATGGAAACTTCTTTTTTAACTTATCTAATTTACCATTGTTTACCCCAAAAAACTCAATCGGATTCACCGAATTAAGACTGATAATTGTTTCTGTCAATGCAATAGTTTTTAATAGTGATTGAATAAATTTATTTACAAGATTTTATCTTTTCAAACTTAATTTTAAACTATTGCAACTCTGTTATTTGATATACACAAATTGTGGAAAGAATTATGGTTAATGACTTAAAGGATTTTTCAAAGGATGGTAGCTAATTTTTAGTTAGATGGTACATCTATTTTATCAACTAGCATTAAACATCGCATAGATTTACGATTATGAAATCAACAATCACTACACAATATTGCCCGAAATGTAACTGGCTTTTGCGTGCCGCTTATACGGCACAAGAATTATTGACCACTTTTGTTGATGATATAAAAGCGGTGCAATTGCGACCTAGCGAAACGGCTGGTATATACGCCATTTTTATAAACGATAATTTGATTTTTGATAGAAAAGAGGCTGGCCATTTTATTGAAATGAAAGTATTGAAACAGTTAATAAGAGATGTTGTGAACCCAATCAAAAGTTTAGGTCATGCTGATAAAAAATAAAGGCTGGCTTTGTAGTCATTTTACCTATTTAATAATAGCTCAAGGTTACCTTTTTTAATGGGCAGCATTAATATAAAATAGCTTGTCTATATTGCAATAGCGAATGCAAAAAATTATAAAAAATATTTCCTTCTTACTTGTTGTATTGTTTGCTTTGGGCAACCCACATAAAGCAATGGCACAAACACATGGCCAATACGATACTATTAAAAGCTACGCTGAAATTACTCCTGAAGGCGATACCATACCAAGTGCTTGGATTTTACCAGCCCAAGTGGAAACAAAAATCGCTGAAAAATGGAAGAAATATTGGGCTGAATGGACTAGGCTTCGCAATGCTGTTTATGTAACCTACCCGTATGCAAAACGTGCTGGTAAAATAATGAACGAGATTAATGCCAAATTGGTAAATGTAACCGATAGAAAGCAACGAAAAGCCATCATACACGAAAGGGAAGCCGAACTGCGAAAAGAGTTTACGAGCAAATTATCCCAATTATCTGTTTACCAAGGCAAGGTATTAATGAAGCTCATTTTTAGGGAAACCGGTAGTAATTGCTACGAAATAGTAAATGAATATAAAGGTGGTTTTACAGCAGTTGCTTATCAATCTGTACTATTCTTTTTTGGTACTAGCTTAAAACAAAATTATGATCCTGCAGATAAAGATAAAGCCATGGAAAGTATTGTAAAAGATGTTGAAAAAATGTACGGTTACAAGAGTTAAAGCAACTGCTCTAATAAATGGATAAACTGCTGCCGCATTATCATTTTAGCCCCTAAACTTTCTAAATGTTCAGTGTAAACTTGGCAATCAACCAATACAATTCCCTCAGTTTTTAATTGTTCTACATAAGCTATAAATGCATACTTACTAGCGTTACTTACATGGCTAAACATGCTTTCGCCAAAAAAAACTTTACCCATTTTAATGCCGTACAAACCACCTACTAATTTACCATTATGCCAAGCTTCAATACTATGTGCAATACCTAAATGGTGTAAAGCGGTATAGGCTTCTTCAACTTCATTTTTAATCCATGTACCATCTTGCCCTCTTCGCTCTGTTGCTTTACAGGCTTGTATTACAGCCGAAAAGTTTGTATTGGTTGTAATTGTAAAGGCATTTTTTTTAAACAAAGCCTTCATGCTTTTGCTGATTTTTAATTCATCGGGAAATAAAACAAAACGAGGATTTGGGCACCACCACAATGGCAACTCTCCATCATACCAAGGAAAAATACCTTTTTTATATGCCAGTAATAAACGGTCAGTTTGTAAATCGCCACCTATTGCCAATAAACCATCTTCTAAAGCATCTTCAACATTAGGAAACCAAAGTTTATCATCTAAAACATGAAGCGGCATGACACAAATTGATGAATGATTGAGAGGGAGATTTTATTATAATTAATGCTCAATTACCACTTCAATGGTAGCATTGATGCCTCGTTCTGTAATGGCTTCACGTAAAGGTTTAAGGCTATCGTAATGGCCGTCTTTAACGGCATATTTTCCTTTAAAATGAATGAGCATCGCACATTGCTCAGCTTGCTCTTTTGTATGGCCGCAAATGTCAACCAAGGTTTCAATTACCCAATCAAAACTGTTCACTTCATCATTCCAAACTATCAATTGGTACGAGCTTGTAGTAGCGTCCATCACATCTATATCTTCAGCTTCCCAAGTTTTTGTTGCTATGTTTATAGTAATCATCATCTGTGCAAAAATAAAGCCTTCTCTCTAATTGTTTAAATGAAAATTGTACTTGTCTAGATAAAATTTAAGGAGGCACGCAGATTAAAATTTGAGGGTTATTATTGGCAAAATAAATTTCAGCCAGAATAGAAAATATTTTTGGTAGCTATTTTTCAAACCCTATTTTTGCAGTCCGAAAAATTAAAGGGAGTTTAGCTCAGTTGGTTTAGAGCATCTGCCTTACAAGCAGAGGGTCGGCGGTTCGACCCCGTCAACTCCCACATTGATTATCAAGCAGTTATGACTTTTTCATAGCTGCTTTTTTTATTTTTGTGACCTCAAATGTGACCTTAAAAATTTCTTAGGTAAGAAATGAAATAATAAACTAGGAAAGAACAAATAAGAGCAAATATACTTTATCTCAATAGGTATAATTATCCTAAAGATACTACAGTAGTCTTAAAACTGTCTTATCTCAAATGCTTTGAAACACTTTCAAATTGTAAACCAGTGGATGAGCAAAATTCTTCAACTGTTACAAGCTGATGTGCTTCTTTTGAGAACTTCTTTTTAATCTTCTGTATAAGGCTACGACCATATCGCTCACTTTTACCTGTTACAACTTGCACATCTTTTGGATAAATACACATCCGTTCCATTACTATAATTGAGTTTAACGCTTAATTCATACACTATCCATACTTCATCTATACACCATCTATACTGTTGGTATTGTAATTCCCTTACAAAAATACTAAAGTAATTAACAGGAAATAACTACAATAGTTGGCAAAATCGGCAGGAACGGCACAGCCGCTTACTGCTTTGATTTTATTGGCTTATATGCTTTATAGTTTTGGGGTATGAAGCTGTTGCAACATACTATACTCATCGTTTTTATTTGCTTTAATGGGGCTGTATTGAACGCACAAACTACCGCAACAGTAATACGTGTAATTGATGGTGATACCTACCAAATGCTGAAAGCTGGCAGGGTGTTTACTGTGAGGCTTGCCAATGTAGATGCACCAGAAAGCAAGCAGGCTTTTGGCGGCGAAGCCACGAAAAACGCCACTGCCTTGCTACTTTGTAAAACAGTTTTGGTAGATAGCATAAGCAAAGACCGATACGGTAGAACCATTGCAAGCATTACTGTAAATGATATGGCTTTGGATAGCTTACTTGTAAGCAATGGCTGGGCATGGCATTACGAAGCTTATAGCAATAATATAGCACTAGAAAACTTGCAAGCAATAGCCATAAACAAGCGTTTAGGGCTGTGGCAATGTGGTAGTAATAAAGTATGCCCACCGTGGGTTTACAGGAATTTAAATAACAAAAACAGGGCTATTTTTTGTAGTGCCTGTAACACAAAACAAGTAATTAATTAACCCCTATAAATTAAAAAAGATGGCAAAGCAAAATGGTATTTTAAAGTTGGAAGGAACGATAGGAAATATCACCTTTTATAGAAGCCAAGATGGCTACTTGGCAAGAGAAAAAGGCGGTGTAAGTGCAACACGTATTGCGACAGACCCTGCATTTGCAAGAACCCGTGAGAATGGTAATGAATTTGGTGCTGCGGGCAAAGCTGGTAAAGTATTGCGAAACGCATTACGTGTGTTAGTGCAAAATAGTAGTGATAACCGTGTAGTAAGTCGCTTAACCCAAAAGATGGTGGAAGTGTTACAAGCAGATGTAACAAGCGTACGTGGGCAAAGAAATGTAATTGATGGCGAAGCAGAAATGCTTGAGGGCTTTGAATTTAACATTGATGCTAAGTTGGGTAACACGATGTATGCACCTTACACGCCAACTATTGTAAGGGCAACTGGTGTATTAAAAGTTGTTGTACCAAGTTTTGTGCCTACTGATTTGATAGCAGCACCAGGCGGAACAACCCACTTTAAACTAGTATCTAGTGGTGTAAGTATTGACTTTGAGAACGAAGTGTTTGAAGCGGTAACTGCTTCCAGTGCTGTATTGGCTTGGGATGGTACTGCGACAGCAGCCATCACCCTAAGTAATGCCATCACTGCTGCTAGCACACACCCTTTGTTTTTAGTGTTTGGTATTGAATTTTATCAAGACGTAAATGGTATAAAATATCCATTAAGAAATGGCTCTTATAATGCTTTGAGTATTGTGAAAGTGGATGGCGTGTAGAAGTGATGTGAGTTGATGGTTGATAGATGATAGTTGGCTGTGAAAGCCGTTTCAGAAATGAGACGGCTTTTTTTATGTGATTTACTCAAAGTGATAACGGTGATTAAATGTTGCCTTTAATCTACAAATGCTTAATAAAAATCTTAGCGAATAGCCATTAGTGGCATGGCTTAATACCAAAAAGCAACGCAATAAAAGATGGCTACTGTGTGATGGGTTTTGTGTTTATGGCGGAATTTTTTGGTGGGCTTTGTGCGGTGGGATGCCACAATACTTTCGCTTTAGCAATTTTATTAAGAGGTGTTGGTAATGAATTTTAAAAGTAGATGATTATTGCTACTGTGCAGATGCCTATTGGGCAGCACCTTTGGCGGCATGATAAAAACCACAAAGGGACGTTGAAAAGAAAACCTACAGTTGATTTTGTGCTTGACTGTACGAAAGTTCATCTGTGTTAAATGCCGGTGCAGTGCTGACCTAAGGTAACTGCATATTACACTGTTCAATCCCCCGACCCACGACGCTGCCGCCTTGATGGCTTTGCCATGCTGGCAGCGGAAATGC
>JAYVNQ010000110.1:0-5854 GCA_043758365.1 Chitinophagales bacterium | reverse complement strand
ATTTCTTATTGTAACTACCAGGAATAACCACGCTGCGTGCAGGTACACGGCCTTTCATTTCTATTGGTTCGCTACCGCTTACATCTATAATTTTGGTTGATTGTGTTAATACCACATTGGCACCCAAAACAGCTTCTTTTTCTACAATTACACCTTCTACTACTATGCAACGGCTGCCAATGAAGCAACCATCTTCTACAATTACTGGGCTTGCTTGCAATGGCTCTAACACCCCACCAATACCCACACCACCACTTAAATGCACACCTTTACCAATTTGTGCACAGCTACCAACGGTTGCCCAAGTATCTACCATAGTGCCTTCATCTACATAGGCGCCAATATTTACATAACTCGGCATTAGCACCACATTTTTAGCCAAGTACGCACCATAACGGGCCACTGCATGAGGCACAGCACGTACACCCAAGCTTGCATAATCTTTTTTCAATAACATTTTATCGTAAAACTCAAATGGTTCTAAGGTATAGGTTTTCATTTGTTGAATACCAAAGTACATGAGTATGCCTTGCTTTACCCACTCGTTCACCTGCCAACCATTCTCGGTAGGCGATGCAGTCCGTAACCTACCCTTATCTACTTCTTCAATTACCGCTCTCACAGCTTCAGAATAAGTGGTTTCTTTTAGTAATTCTCTGTTAGCCCAAGCATCTGCTATTAATTGTTGCAATTCCATTTTTGTAAAATTTTTTGCAAAAGTAGGAGTTACAAGTTTGAAGTTTTGAGTTTGAAGTTTTGAGTTTTTAGAAAAAATTACCACATAGGCATATAGACACATAGATATATGGTTGCGGTGGCTTGTTTTATTAGTTTGATGTATTAAAGTTAGAGTAGCTTTTTTAATTTATACTGTGCCTATGAACCTATGTGGTAAAAACGCAAACGATGACATGAATTATGATGGCTCGTAACGTTATTTACTCAAAACTATCTGCTTATATTGTATCTGTTTTTACTATAACAGATACTGCTATTGTAAATATCTCAACCTAAAATACAAAACAAAAGCCCTAACCATTATTAGTGGTTAGGGCTTTTGTTATATTTTAAATAAATTTTATATTTAAAATATTATTTAGCAGGAATAATATCAATAATTACGGTTCTATTATAAAAACGTTCCTCAGGTAAATTGTTTTCAAATGGCGCATCATTAGCGGAAGCCCCAAAACCGAATGTTTCAAATTTTACACCTTTTTTACCAGCACTTTGTAATGCCTTTTCTATTATTTGTTGCGCACTCATAGCTCTATCGTGCGATAATGTATGGTTGTATGCAGGGTCTCCAATTATATCTGTATGGCCATGAACGATTACAGTTGCATTGTTAGAAATTAATGGTGTAACTACGTCGGTTAAAAAATTTTCGTAGGCTGCAATGGTTTTAGATCTATCAAAGTCAAACAGAATACTGTATCGCAATCCTTCTTGTTTAACATCCTCTTTTTTAGATAAACTCACCATGCTTTCTTTACGAACAATATCACCAGATTTTGTTTCGCCAATCATTGCAACTTTATACGTTCCTTGATTATCATTACCTAAAACAGTTTTACCAGAAACCGAAGCATGATCCTCTGTATAAGGTCCATAGCGTTGAATATTTCCTTTATTATCTGTAACTTCTACCATCCAAGATTTTAATAAACTATCAGCACCTTCATTATTAAAAATCACATGACTATCTAAAGGATCGGCTTGTAAATCAGATATATACACTGGCTTAAAGAAGGACAATGTTTTGCCACCAACCTGCATTAACAAATCAGTTGAATTGCTAGTAATATCAACCCTTCTGTCACCTTCACGTAGTAACGTAAGTTGCTTTGTAGCACCTGGTTGTTCAGATGGTATTACTGGCTTATCTCTACCTTCTGTTGTAATTCTATTTGCACTAATACCGTAATTAGATACTAAATAGCTTTTTATTTTCTCAGCCATTACTTTACCATCTGCAGGGTTTTTGTCCGATGCACCTGTTAGTAAAATGGTACTCTGTTGATTAGCTCTTAAACGATCGCCCATGATATTTAAAATATTATGGTATACTGCTAATTGCCTTGCAGAACGACCAGTACTTAAATCACTAGGCTGCATTTGTTGTAGCTGACTTTCTTTAAACGCAGTTGCTTGTGTTGGTGTTAGTAACACATAACGATTAGGAATTTCCGATGAACCCAAATCGAAGAACACCGAATTACGCAATGGCAATGTTTCTTTTATTTGGCGGTTAGCTGGTATGTCTTTAGGTGCACGAACCGAAAATTGTACATCTTTTGTAGTAAGATTTAAAGGCGTAGAAGGTGTAGTTATGTACATGGTATCGTGTATCAACGTCGTAGTAGGCATAGCTTTTTTGCTGGTGCCAAATTTTAAGGCAACACCTGTCCGAACCGTGTTTATTGCCCAAGTTTCTACTGTTCTTGGTGCATCAAATAAGTCTGTTTGAAAAGATACAAATGGCGAAACCGTCATTTGTGTAGCACTTGTTTTTTTAGATACTGGAATATCTATTCCCGCACCTGCTTGTGCAGAAATCACTGTTTTGCGTACGTCGCTCCAATCTGCATGAGTATCGGGTTGTAGCAATTGAGTGTAGGTAAACTCTTTACTTAAATTAATTGCAATAGTTGGCCCCGCAAACACATAAAATGCAGATGCAAAAGGTGCTATACGCAAGCTAGGTTCTATTGTTACATAACTAAGATTGGTAGATAACGTTGCTGGACAATTACAGGGTGCCATTACACCTTCAAATGTGCCACCGCGATTATCAAATGCAACATTTAACATACCACCAATTACTTTATTTGGGCGATACTCTGTTAATAAAGATGCATAAGGTTTAATAGACGAGCCTTTGTGAAAAGCCGTTGGAACACTCAATTCTTTGTTAAGCATTTGAGTTGTACCACGATAATTGTTAAAGTTAATTGCACCCGATTCGCCAAACCACCATTTTGGTTGGGGTCGTTCAACTTTTTGTGCATTGGTATTAGTTATGGCAATCAAAAAGAGTGCAATAAAGAAAAGAGATTTTTGTTTTGAAATATGATTATAAAACATAAAATATAGCTTTAGATGATAACAAATAATTGTTTATTAATTCATCTCGCCCGTTATGGGGGCGGGATGAATAATTTAAAAAATACTAAGGAACGTTAATAGTAGTATTTACCATGGTTACAGATGCCACTAATGAAATAGCTCTACCGTTTAGCACCGTTTGTACATTGTTGCCTGCTGTAGAAAATGTTACGCCCGATGAGGCTATGATAGTACCCGTCATTACACCGCCACCAGCACCGTTAATTACTGCGGTACTACCAACATACCAAAACACATTTTTAGCTTGTGCGCCATTAACTAAAGAAACGCTTTTAGCACCTGCGGGGCCTGCAACACCAACTGTTAAGCCAGCAGCAGTTTGAAAAATCCAGACTGCATTTGGATCACCTTTTGCATCTAATGTGAGGTTACCGCTAGAAATTTTGAAAGTCCCACTCGCAGCTTTATAAACACCTGGTGTTAAAACCAAACCACCTAATTCACCTGCGCCAGGATCAACTCCACCAGGTGTGCCAGCAGGCGAAATAATTAAATAAGTCGCATTAGCATCAGCCAGCGCCTGTGTTGCAATAGCAGCAGAGGCAGCTGTTCCAGGGGCAGGAGGAGCAGTATAAATCCTACCAGTTACTAGACCCTTATTTAACGGGGTTTCTGTGTAAATATCGCCTGTTGTTCCATCATCAAATCCAGTTACTAAAGTTGAGGCGGCGGTAGTACCGATGCTGCCATTAATTACTGTATTAATACCTTGATTGGTTATACCTGCATTACCTCCAAATGATCCAAAAATAGCTGCGCTACCTAAAGAGGGTGAATTATTAACAGGCACTGGTGTTGCTACTGTTGTAAAATTCCAAACATAATTTGCAGCTAATGCATTGCCGTTTACATCTTTGGCCCCAGTTGTAATTGTAGCAGTATAAAGTGTATTTGCAACAAATTGCTGGGCAGGCGTAAATGTGGCAGTGGTACCAGAATAGCTAACAGTTCCAAATACTTGGTTAGTACCTTGTTTTATCATAAAGGTCAATGCATTAATAGTTGTTGCATCCATTGCCTTACTAAAAGTGGCAGTAACAATTTTATTTAATGCTACATTAACGGCTCCATTAATAGGGTCTGTTGATGTTACCGTTGAGCCACTACTTGTTGTGGTAAAACTCCAAGTATAATTAACGGGTAATGAATTGCCCAATATATCCTTAGCACCAGTAGTAATTGTGCCAGTATAAACGGTATTAATAGTTAATGGTGCAGATGGTGTAAACGTTGCCGTTGTGCCAGCATAAGTTACAGTTCCAGCAATAGAATTAGCTCCTTGTTTTAACGTAAACGTTGTGCCATTAATAGTTGAAGGATCCATTGCCGTGCTAAAGCTTGCAGTAATAATTTTATTTAATGCTACATTAACAGCACCGTTTGCAGGGTCTGTTGCTATTACAACTGGTGCTGTACCTGTTGTAAAAGTCCAAACATAATTTGTAACAATACTATTACCAGTTGAATCTTTAACGCCGGTAGTAATTGTACCGGTGTAAACGGTATTTGCAGCTAGTAAAGCACTAGGTGTAAATGTGGTCGTTCTATTGGCATAAGTAACTGTTCCTGCAACTGCATTTGCACCTTGTTTTAAGGTAAATGTGGTGGCATTAATAGTTGTTGCATCCATTGTCTTATTAAAACTAGCTGTGATTACTTTATTCAGCAGCACATTGGTAGCACCATTTGCAGGGTCGGTAGAAGTAACAATTGGTACTGCACCAGTAGTAAAGCTCCAAGAATAGTTGCCTGCCATTGCATTGCCTAAAACATCTTTTACATTGGACGTAATTGTTGCAGTAAATACAGTATTTGATGCCAATGGTAATGTTGGTGTAAATGTGGCAATAAAACCAGAATAAGTTACGGTACCTGGAATAACGACGCTGCCTTGTTTTACAATATAAGAGGCGTTGTTAATAGTTGTTGCATCCATGGTAGTGCTAAACGTAGCCATAATGGTTTTAGCAAAAGCTACATCAACCGCACCATTTGCAGGGTCGGTAGATACAACTGTTGGCGTACTGCCTGTATTAAAGCTCCATACATAATTTGCTGCCATCGCATTTTTTGCAGAGTCTTTAACGCCAGTAGTAATTGTTGCTGTGTAAACAGTATTAGCTAGCAAAGGACTGCCTGGTGTAAATGTGGCAATTCTATTAGCATAACTAACAGTTCCTAAAATTTGGTTTGCACCTTGCCTTAGTAAAAATGTTGTTACATTAATAGAAGCTGGGTTCATGCCTTCATTAAAAGTGGCACTAATTACTTTGCTTGTAACTACATTAATAGCACCATTAATGGGGTCTGTAGAAACTACAATAGGGCAAATGCCAATTTGCCCTGTTTCCTCGGTTACCTTTTTACAGCCACTTGCAAATACTAGCAATAGCATTAATGCTGCAAACGACTTTGTGTTAAAAATTCTCAAGTAACTTCTACACACATGTAGTAGGCTACTTTTTTTAGTGGGGAGGTTAATAGTCATAATTTTCAATTAATAAAGTGAATAGATAGTACGGGTTGTACAGATTATCACTAATTGTGAAATAACCGTGCCATTAAGAATATTATTAGGATAATTAAAATATAGGCACTACTTAACGGATTACTGGTAGAATTATATAATTGAAGTTGTTTGAAATTATTTTAGGGGATTAAAATAAAGTAGAACCCCCAACAGTTAAAGGTTTTAGCAAAAAATCAAATTACTGTGAGGGTTCAA
>JAYVNQ010000109.1:0-17246 GCA_043758365.1 Chitinophagales bacterium | reverse complement strand
TGTGCATGTTATTTTAGAAAGGTTAGTCTCTAACTAAGACAACTGCACAGCACCTTTTGTCCCCTTTTTTCTAAAATTTAATTCCGCCAACAGGTAATTTATACTAAATACACTCCAAACACATACTCAAAATTGCGTTTTACACGTTGCTTTACATCGCTCATTGGCACTGTTGTTCCCAATTCTTTTTGTAAAGATGTTACTTGCTTATTGGCAATGCCACAAGGCACAATATTATCAAAATAACTAAGGTCGGTATTTACATTAAATGCAAAACCATGCATCGTAATCCAACGGCTACATTTAATACCCATGGCACAAATTTTACGTTCTTTTCCTTCAATTAATGGATCCATCCAAACACCAGTTTCACCAGTACTCCTATCACCTTTGAGGCCGTATTCTGCCATAGTCATAATTATCACTTCTTCTAAACTTCTCAAGTACCAACTAAGGTCGGTTTTAAATTTATCTAAATCTAAAACAGGGTAGCCAACCAATTGCTGCGGGCCATGAAACGTAATATCGCCGCCACGATTTATATGAAAGAATTCAATACCCTTTTTTGTCCGCTCTTCATCGTTAATTAAAATATTTTCTTGATGCCCACTTTTACCCAAAGTGTAAACTGGGTTATGCTCTACAAATAGCAAATGGTTAATAGTACTTTGTGTGCCAACCGCACTTGGTGGTAATTGATTAATTGCAGCCTTTACCTCTACATTTTGCTTTAGCAAAACCTCTTGCAAATCCCACACTTCTTTGTAAGACCGAACCCCCAAATCTTTAAAAAATACTTCCTGTTTCATGTAACAAATTTAGCCATCATAAACTGTTTTTTATGGCTAGTTATAAACATGAAAATCACATTAGCAAAGCATCCATCTATATTTGCCAAGTATGAATGTTGATGTAGAAATAATACAGGAAGACAATAGCGAAGACCTTTACGAACGTAAAGCATTTTCGGTTGATAAAGGCCAAGAAGCAACCCGTATAGATAAATGGGTGCAAAGCCATATTGAAGGAGTTACTCGTAATAAAGTACAAAATGCTATTGATGCAGGTTTTTTAACGGTAAATGGCAAGGTTGTAAAGTGTAATTATAAAATTAGACCAGGTGATGATATTGTGTTGATGAGCTTGATAAACCCAGACCACACCATTGTAAAATCAGAATATATACCGCTAAATATTGTGTTTGAAGATGAAGATATTTTGGTGATAAATAAGCAGCCAAATATGGTGGTGCATCCTGGGGTTGGTAATTTTAGCGGCACATTATTAAACGGTGTTGTATATCATTTAAAGCAACAGAATCCTGATATTGATGAAGAGAAATTACCCCGTTTTGGTATGGTACATCGTATAGATAAAAATACAACTGGTTTAATAGTATTGGCAAAAAATGCAACCGCCGCGGCACATTTATCTAAACAATTTTTTAACCATACAGTGCAACGCAAATATGTGGCCGTAGTTTGGGGCGATGTTGAAGCAGATAATGGTAATGTGGTAGCTCATATTGCACGGCACCAACAGCACCGCAAAATGTTTGCTGCTTACCCAGAAGGAGAAATTGGTAAACACGCTATTACCCATTACAATGTTATTGAACGATTTAATTATGTAACACTTGTTGAATGTGTGTTGGAAACTGGTCGTACACACCAGATACGTGTGCACATGAAACACATTGGGCATACCTTGTTTAACGATTGGGAATATGGCGGCGACCGTATTTTAAAAGGTACTATTTACACCAAATACAAGCAGTTTGTAGATAATTGTTTTGAGATTTGCCCACGTTGTGCCTTACACGCAAAAACACTTGGTTTCATTCATCCGCGAACAAACGAGGAGGTATTTTTTACCACAGATTTACCAAACGATATGCAGCAAATGATTGAAAAATGGCGAGGTTACGTTAGCCACAGAAAAATAGAAGAATAAAAAAAGGGTTTCGGTTTGCCGAGACCCTTTTTTTAAAAAGTTTTAAAAAACTATTGCCCAACGCTATTACCTGGCAGTGTTTTAGAATGAATATTGTTATTGTCTAAAAAACTTTGCTTTACTACCAATTTGGCGTCGGCAGCACTACCGCAAGTGGCGCAGTTTACACGATATCTATTGTTATTATAATCTACATCGCAACTGCCATCTTTCCAATTAGCACCAGTAAAAATAAAATTTTCGGGGCTATAACTTCTGCTATTTAAAAATTTGAAAGTGCTACTGCCGGCTTCAAAACTTATTCTTAAACCATCGCTTTCTACTAGTTCACATTTACCTTTTGCATAGATAGGTATAATAATTTCATCTGCATTTTTACCGCTTGCAACTTTAATCTCACCTTTTACAACATCTATTTTACCATTATCAAGTGAACGTGACAAAACCAATTGCTGATCAATATAGTATTGTACTGCTTTCAAATCTATCCTCGCAGCTACCAGTTGGTTGTAAATATCTTTTGTAAAAGGCACATACCTATCTTCTTTTGGCATTGGAGCAGATACAGTTTGCTGGGGCTTTATCGGTGTTGCTACTTTTTTTGTGCCGCCGCAACTTTGCAATAATACAATCACAATAGAACCAAAAAGTATAAATATTTGTTTCATTTATTACGGATAATTTCTGCTAAAATAAACGATATTTCGTTAAGATTATTGCTCACAGCTGCTTATCTCCTATTTAAGGGGTAAGAAGTTAGCAAACCTTTTCTAGTTTCAATACATATCCAAACAGTCTTTTCCTATTTTCGCAGCCTTATGCATACAGATAGAAAAATAAAAATTGCAATACTCGATTTGTACGAAGGTCATACCAATCAAGGTATGCGTTGCATTCGTGAAATAATTAACCAATTTAGCGAAGTCAATAATATAGACATTGATTACGACGAATTTGATGTGCGACTAAAACAAGAAATACCCGATTTAAGTTACGATGCCTACATTTCAAGTGGTGGGCCTGGTTCACCATTAGATTCAGTTGATACCCAATGGGAGCAAAATTATTTTACTTGGTTGCAGCAGGTGGAAGATTATAACAACAACATTTTAAACGATACCAAAAAGCAAGTATTCTTTATTTGCCATAGCTTCCAATTAGCTTGCCGCCACTACAATATTGCTACGGTTTGTAAGCGTAAAAGCACATCGTTTGGCGTTTTTCCTGTGCACATGCTGCCACAAGGTTTTAACGAACCCATTTTTGAAGGTTTAAAAGACCCCTTTTATGCAGTTGATAGCAGAGATTACCAAGTAATTGCACCAAACGATGAACAGATAGAAAAGATGGGTGCAAAAATCCTATCAATTGAAAAGGAAAGACCACACGTACCTTACGATAGAGCATTGATGGCAGTACGGTTTAACGCATATTTTATTGGCACACAATTTCATCCCGAAGCCGATGCAATAGGTATGCATATGCACTTACAAACCGAAGATAAAAAACAGGCCGTAATTGCCGAACATGGACAAGTAAAATGGGCAAGCATGGTTGAGCAACTGCAAGATCCTGATAAAATTTCCTGTACCTACGCCCACATTTTACCCAACTTTTTAAACGAAGCCATTGGTAGTTTAGTAAGCTAATTTTTGTTGCCAACATCTGTCTTTTACCGGGCTTCTGTTGTGTCACTCACTTGTACGGTTATAACTTTATTGGGCTTTTATCAAAGCGTACATTATCTATGCTAAAACAATACTTGTAAATGCAAACCCATTTCGATGTTATTATTGTAGGCGCTGGTCCATCAGGCAGCACTTGTGCGCTAACGCTTAAAAAACAAAGCGGTTTACAAGTGCTAATGCTTGAAAAAGAAACCCTCCCCCGAGATAAAATTTGTGGCGATAATGTTAGTTCAATTGTAAAAAAAATACTTCGCAATATTGACCCGTCGCTTGAGAAAGATTTGTTAGACTTTGCACCAAAATCTTATATCACCAAAGTAAAAGTTCATAGCCCAAAATTTCAGTCGTTAGATTTTGATTTAACACTTGTTGGCCATTGTATACGCAGAAAAGATTTTGACAATTGGTTGTTTAGCAAAGCTATTACCAACCCAACATTGCAGGTATTACAAAACACCGCTTTAAAAAATATTACTACCACCGACGACCTAGTAACCGTAACCACAGCTGATGGACAAATATTCACTTCAAAAATAATTGTAGGCTGCGATGGGGCACACTCAATAGTAGCAAAAAAATTAGCTGGTTTTAAGGTTGATAAAAAACATTATTCTGCGGCAACAAGGCAATATTACCGTAATATAAAAGGACTTACTGGCAATGCCATTGAAGTGTATTTTTTAAAAGGTTTTCTGCCGGGTTATTTCTGGATTTTCCCATTGTCTAACAATGAAGCCAACGTAGGTTTTGGCATGTTATCTAGTTTTATAGCAAAAAATAAAGTTGATTTAAAACAGGAATTACATAAAATAATTACTACCGTACCAGAAGTTGCAGAACGCTTTAAAGATGCCGAACCGCTAGAAACCGTAAAGGGTTTTGGCTTACCGATGGCTTCAAGAAAATATACTATTTCGGGTACTCGTTTTTTATTGTGTGGTGATGCTGCATCGCTTATTGACCCAATTAGTGGCGAGGGCATTGATACGGCTATTGAAAGTGGAAAATTTGCAGCCGATCAAATTATGGCATCATTTAAAACTAACGATTTTTCAGCAGCCACATTGCAAGCCTACGATAAAAAAGTGTACGACAAGATGTGGCCAAATTTTAAAAAACATTACCTGCTACAACGCCTTTTAAACGATAGAGCTTGGTTGATTAATTTGCTTGTAAGTATTGGCAATATGTTCTACTTTAAAAAAGCAATTAAGGATCTTTATTTTCAAAAACGTAAGAAAGCTGCATAGCCAAATAAACGTCCAAATGCTCCAGTGTGCGACGCCACAAATGCCAAATTATTAATCAAAAGCTGGAACCCAAAAAAGCTACCGACACCCTTGAGTTTTGATAGCTTTTTTAGACTTCTTGATTATTTTTTTCCGGGTACTTCTACAACATTATACCAACGCTAATTCCAACACTTGTTGCATGTTTTTTACATAGTGAAATGTAACTCCTTTTATAAACGTACTATCAATTTCTTCTACATCTTTTTGGTTTTGCCAGCACATTATTATTTCTTTAAGACCAGCACGTTTGGCCGCCAAAACTTTTTCTTTAATGCCACCAACGGGCAATACTTGGCCACGTAGTGTAATCTCACCCGTCATGGCTAAATACGGTTTTACTTTACGCCCAGTAAATGCCGATGCTAATGAGGTTAACATGGTAATACCAGCACTTGGACCATCTTTTGGTGTAGCACCTTCTGGCACATGCACATGAATGGTTTTTTTTGTAAAATCATCGGCATCAATACCCCATTTTTTGGCGTTTGCTTGTAAATAAGTTAAGGCCGTAATGGTACTTTCCTTCATCACATTACCTAAATTACCAGTCAGTTTTAATTCGCCTTTTCCGCCATCGCTTAATACTGTTTCTATAAACAAAATATCGCCGCCAACATACGTCCAAGCCAAGCCAACAACTACACCTGGCATGTTTACAGTTTTATAAATATCGTTACTATATCGGGCAGAACCGAGTATTTTCTCAACATCGGCGGTACTTACAGGGCTTTTCACCTTCTCCTTCATTACCACTTCTTTAGCTTGGTAACGCATTATGCTTGCTAGTTGCCTATCCAGTTCTCTCACCCCACTTTCACGGGTATAACTTTCAATAATCTTCTCTAGAATCTTATCAGATAATTTCAAATTTACTTTGCCCAAACCATGTGCTTCTTTTTGTTTTGGCACTAAATGTCGCTTGGCAATTTCTACCTTCTCTTCAACCGCATAACCACTTAAATCTATAATTTCTAAACGGTCACGCAATGCTGGTTGAATATTTTGTAAATTGTTTGCAGTGGCAATGAAAAGTACTTTGCTTAAATCGTATTCAAGCTCTAAATAATTATCGTAAAAACTATTGTTTTGTTCAGGATCTAAAACCTCTAACAAAGCAGAAGATGGATCGCCACGGTGGTCGTTACCAATCTTATCAATCTCATCCAAAATCATTACAGGGTTAGATGTTTTTGTTTTGCGGATATTTTGCAAAATCCTGCCGGGCATCGCACCTATATAGGTTTTGCGGTGACCACGAATTTCACTTTCATCATGCAAGCCACCTAAACTTACCCGAACGTATTTTCTACCAACAGCATGTGCAATACTTTTACCCAACGATGTTTTACCAATACCTGGCGGGCCAACAAAACATAAAATCGGGCTTTTCATATCGCCTTTTAATTTCAGAACTGCCAAATATTCTAATATGCGATTTTTAATTTTTTGCATCCCATAATGGTCATCATCCAACACTTTTTTGGCATTGGTTAAATCGTAGTTATCATCGGTATATTCTTCCCAAGGCAAATCCAACATTAAATCTAAATGATTGTAAACCACCGAATAATCTGGTGTTGTTGGGTGCATTCTTTCCAACTTTTGCACGTTGGTATTAAAGAGATTTTTTGCAGCTTCGGGCCATTTTTTGGCTTCGGCTTTTTTCTTCATATCGGCAATTTCACGTTCGTTGCTATCGCCGCCCAACTCGTCTTTAATACTTTTTAATTGTTGCTGTAAAAAATAATCACGTTGTTGTTTATCAATTTCAACACGGGCTTTATTGGTTACTTTATCCTTTAATTCAGCAAATTGCAATTCACGTTGTAGCAGGTGTACCAACTTTTCGGCACGTTCGGTTACATCGTGTGTTTCAAGCAGGGCTTGCTTTTCAGTTAAATCAGCATTAAGATTACTGCTAACAAAATTTATTAAAAATGCGGGACTTTCTATATTTTTTAAAATAATTGCAGCCTCAGTAGGCATGTTTGGCGATAACTGAATTATCTGCGAAGCCAAGTCTTTAATACTGCTTAAATAAGCCTCAAAATTTTCCGAATCTGGCTTTACGTCATCTTCTAGCAATACAATACTGGCCTTAAAATAAGGATCATCAGTAACCATTGTTACCAACTCAAAACGTTTTTTGCCCTGTATAATAATGGTAGTGCCACCATCGGGCATTTTTATTAATTTGATGATTTTTGCAACAGTACCAATGCTACATAAATCTACTGCTTCGGGATCTTCAATATTGGTATCTTTTTGCGAGATAACACCAATTAATTTATCAGCTTTATAGGCTTCGTTTACAGCCTTAATACTCTTGTCTCGCCCAACTGTAATTGGCAAAACAACGCCCGGAAAAAGCACTGTGTTGCGTAATGGTAAAATGGGAATTATATCGGGAATTACAAGATTTTTATCGTCGCTATCGTTTTCATTTATAGGAATAATGGGCATAAAATCGTTCTCATCATCGCCTGCAAAAAAACTTTTATTTCTGTTCATAGTGTAATAGGTTCAAAAAAAGTATGGTCAACTTGTCACCATCAAGCAGCAACATTTTAAAAAAAATTAGAGGGTAAAGTAAAACAATATTAATGCCATAGCAGTTAGAAAATTGATAGGTGCACAAATTGGCGGTATTATAGCGAATTGATAGGAACGCTGATGATAAAAATAGGAATACAGATGACACGGATTTAGGCAATCAAAATTATAATCATCAGCGGTCAAAATCATATTCATCAGCGATTAAAAATAAAGGCATCTCGTAAAAACGAGATGCCTATCCTATGAAAAACCTAAAATCAAAAACCAAAACCTATAGTTTAAAGCCAACACCTAATTGTATTTGTTGGCTCTTCCATTTTTCTTTATTATCTATGTCGTTAATATTAGTTAGTCCAATATTGTATCTGCCATAAATACGAAATGCACTAATATTTAATTGAGCACCAACAACCATTGAAAAATCGCCACTTTTAAAGGCATTTTGTCCACTTTGAAGCACCGTATTATCCTTGTTCAACAGGATGCCATACTGAGGCCCAAGATTTAGTGTAAGCAGACTATTAATATTGTAACGCAACAAAACAGGGATAGCTAAATAATTCAAATTAACATCTGTATTTTTATTGAGATTTGTGTAAAGAGGTGTGGTACCTGACTCAGTTGTAGAAGATGTTTGGCTAAATAAAACCTCGGGTTGGATACCAAATTTTTTCGTAAAGTCAATTTCTAAAAACCCACCTGCTTGATAGCTAAGCTTATAGCTATCATCAAACGAAACCCCATCAATTTTTGTAAGGTTGGCACCTGCTTTTACACCTAATCGTAAACCTTGTGCGTTAATAGTGTTAGCTACTATTAAAATAGTAAGCACTAAAAAGATAATTTTTTTCATGTTTGGTTGTTTAAACAAAAGGTTTTCAATGATTGTGCCAAAATGATAATTTAAAAGATTATAAAAATGTGAAAATTGAGAAATTTGTATCTTGTAAAACAGTTTGCAATGCTTGTTGTTATAATCCTAAACATTTAAAATGTCTGCAATATTTTCAGTAATAGATACCGATAGAATAGTAGAGATGGCGTGGGAAGATAGAACCCCTTTTGAAGCCATTGAATTCCAGTTTGGACTTAGCGAAAAGGAAGTAATAGAATTGATGCGTGCCAATAGTAAACTAAGTAGTTTTAAAATGTGGCGTAAACGCATGAAAGGCAGAACTACCAAGCACTCTAGCCTACGGGTTGATGGTATTGACCGCTTTAAATGTACCATGCAACGAGCCGTAAGTATGAATAAAATTAGTAAACGCTAACGGATGTATAGATTTGGGAACATTCAAATATGCACATCCTTTTTTCACCCATCCGCACATCATCAAATTAGCTCTATCACTGTAATTTCAGGTAAAATGCCCACCCTACCAGGATAACCAATAAAACCAAAACCACGATTGACGTATAATTTCTGTTTGCCTTCTTCATACAAACCAGCCCATTGTTTGTACATCCATTTTACAGGACTCCATTTAAAATAAGGATTTTCAAGCCCAAATTGCATACCGTGTGTGTGGCCAGCCAACATTAAATCCACATCTTTATAATCCTTTGTTACTTGATAATCCCAATGGCTTGGGTCGTGGCTCATGAGTATTTTAAAAGAAATATTTTCTGTTCCAGGATAAGCTTTGTCCATTTTGCCATACTTAGGAAATCGTCCTTTTGCGCCAAAGTTTTCAATACCTAACAAGGCTATTTTTTCACCATTCTTTTCAAAAATTGTGTGTTCATTCATCATCAATTGCCAGCCTAATTGTGTATGCACTTTTTTAAGGCTTTCTAGGTTTTGTTGTTTAGCAGCTTCGCTTGGCCAACTTACATAATCGCCATAATCGTGATTGCCCAGAGTGCTAAAAACGCCCATCGGTGCTTTTAAACGGTTAAACACATCTATGTATTCGTGCATTTCTTCATGGCGGTCATTTACCAAATCGCCAGTAAATAAAATAAGGTCTGGCTTCTCTTTTAAAATCATATCTACACCATGGTTTACAGCAGCTTTATCGTTAAAACTACCACTATGTATATCGCTAATATGCACTATTCGTAAGCCTTTGAACGCTTTTGGTAAATTATCGAATACTAACGGGATGTGTTTTATTTGATACTTGTATTTGTTGCTAAAACCATACAACAGTGTACCAAATAAGCCGCCACCGACTCCCAAGCCTACCCAACTTAAAAATGTAGACCTTGTTATGCCTGCAACATCATCTGTAGTATGTATGGCTTTGGATAATGAGAATTTAACGAATACCCACAAAAGCAACCTTCGTATATCATCTAACAAAAAGAAAAACGAGCCAATTACCTTAGCAAAAAATAGCCCAACCAAAATGGCAAAAACATAATTGCGGAAGATTTTATTGGTTTGCAATGCCTGAATGTACGGTAACGATAGAAGGCTTGCCAGCGTTGCAATAGAGATGATCCAATAAATTATTTGAACCATCAGTTTTGTCCTATCGCTATTATTTATACTAACTGTTTTAATGGCTTGGTAAACATAAAAATCTAACAACAACATTATAGCGGCTATAATCCACCAGGTACTTGCACTTCTCATATATTATTTTGAACGATGACTTTGTAGTAATTTGCGAAAGAGCAATAATATGCCTTAACCGCTATCCTCTATTTATGAAATGAAAACAAAAAAAATAATAATTTTTACTGTCGCTTTAATATTTTTTGGTATCGCTGTTTACGATATTTATTTATGGATAAAAATAAGTTCAAACAACTCCAAATCTTTTGAGCAGGTAGTAAGTGAATACAACCTACTTTTTCCTAGTTTTCTAAGAGGTAAATTTGGTGTAACAATTTTAAATATCATTTTATTATCTATTTCTAGTTTCGGTTTCTTTAAGTCAAAATCAGTTTATGGACTTAAAACCATTTGCCTAACACTATTTATTCTTTGCTGTATTCTTAACTTTTGGATGCTATTTTCGATTATGTAGAAATTTAAAACCTAAACCACTTTTTTATGACATTAACGTATTATGGTCAGTCATGTTTTTTAGTTGACGTACAAAGCAAGAAAATATTGTTCGATCCATTTATTTCGGGTAATCCTTAGGCCACAAATATTTCAGCCGATGACATTGAAGCCGATTTTATTTTTGTTTCACATGGTCATGGGGATCATGTGGCAGATTTAATTAGCATTGCACAACGCACAAATGCAACCGTGGTTTGTGCTGCGGAAATAGCAGGTTGGCTAGGTACAAAAGGTGTAGAAAATGTTTTAATGATGAATCACGGCGGTTATATCAACTTTCCATTTGGAAAGGCACGTGGCGTAAATGCAATACATTCATCTACCATGCCAGATGGTACAAGTGGCGGCAACCCAATGGGTTTTGTATTTAGTACTGCAGAAGGCGATTTTTATTTTGCAGGCGATACGGCGTTAACCATAGATATGCAGTTGATACCACTTTGGGCCAATTTAAAATTCTCTGTATTCCCAATAGGTGGTCACTTTACGATGGATGTTGCAGATGCTATTCATGCCACAGATTTTGTAAAATGCAATACAGTTGTAGGTGTGCATTACGACACTTTTGGCTACATAAAAATTGATAAAGAACAGGCCATTAAAGACTTTGCCGATGCTGGTAAAAATTTGCTGTTGCCTGCCATTGGCGAGACAATTGGTTTGTAATAAATTTTATAAATAAGTTTTTGGTTTTAAAAACAGCCGCATGACCCAAATTCATGCGGTTTTTGTTTGAAGTTACCAACACAACGAGATTATCCTTATTTTGATGTTGCTAATAGGTGGCTAATCTTTTACATTTGCTATCTTGTGTAATGGTGGGCAAAGCCGCATAGCATAAAGAACGTACAAGTGAGTGACACAACGGAAGTTAAATTGATAATTAACTGTTGGTTACATAAATAAATACAAACTTTTTAAATGGCAAGAATTATTGGTGTAGCAAATCAAAAAGGCGGTGTTGGTAAAACAACTTCGGCTATAAATGTGGCAGCAAGTTTTGCTGTGCTTGAATATAGAACGTTGTTGGTAGATGCAGATCCTCAGGCCAATAGTACCACGGGTACTGGTTTTGATTTACACAATATTACCAATAGTTTGTACGACTGTATGGTTAATAATGCCAAGGCCGAAGATGTGATTTTGAAGAGCGAAATTCCACATTTAGACGTGCTGCCAAGCCATATTGATTTAGTGGGTGCTGAAATAGAAATGATTAATTACCCGAACCGTGAAAATGTGATGAAGAATATTTTAGCGGCCGTTCGCGACCGTTATGACTTTATTGTAATTGATTGCTCACCATCGTTGGGGTTAATAACCGTAAACTCGCTAGTAGCTGCTGATAGTGTAATTGTACCTGTGCAATGCGAATTTTTTGCTTTAGAAGGTTTGGGTAAATTACTGAACACCATAAAAATTGTACAAAGCCGCTTGAACCCGGATTTACAGATTGAAGGTATTTTAATGACGATGTACGATGGTCGTTTGCGGTTGTGCAACCAAGTGGTTAGCGAAGTTCGTAGGCATTTTGATGATATGGTTTTTAGTACCATTATTCACCGCAATACCCGTTTAAGCGAGGCTCCAAGCGTAGGTAAACCCGTTATTTTGTACGATGCAGAAAGTAAGGGCTCGGTTAATTATCTCAACTTAGCCAAAGAAATTTTACAGAAAAATGAGATGACAAAAATGACTAACGAAGAAAGAATTCTTGAATAATTATGAGTTATAAGTTATGAATTATAAACTACTTACAATTCCCAACTCCCAACTCCCAACTCCTAACTAAAAAATGGCTTCTCCTAAATTAAATAAAGATGCAATTGGCAAAGGCTTACGCAGTTTGTTGCAAAATATAGATACTGACCTGCAAACTACAGAAGGCAAACTTAAAAATGAAGTAGTTGAAAAAGCAACGGTTTCTTCACGTGTTTTGCTTAGCGATATTAGCGTAAATCCTAAGCAGCCACGCAGAGATTTTGACGAAGAATCGTTGAGCGAACTGGCAGCCTCTATAAAAATCCACGATATCATACAACCACTTACTGTAACCAAATTGGTCAATGGTAAGTACCAATTAATAGCTGGCGAAAGGCGTTTCCGTGCCAGT
Source organism: Chitinophagales bacterium (assembly GCA_043758365.1). Lineage (GTDB taxonomy): Bacteria > Bacteroidota > Bacteroidia > Chitinophagales > Chitinophagaceae > Parasediminibacterium. Next base: position 4,625 of record JAYVNQ010000109.1, on the reverse strand, counting down.
AAAGTGGCAGGGTTAAAAGATGTTCCGGTATATATTCGGCAAGCTAACGATAATGAATTATTAGAGTTGGCTTTGTTAGAAAACCTACAACGTGAAAACCTTAATGCCATTGAGATTGGGCTTAGTTACAAACGCATGATGGACGAGCTGAACTATACGCAAGAGCAGGTTGCGGAACGCATGGGTAAAGAGCGTAGTACCGTCACTAATTATGTCCGATTACTAAAACTACCACCCGATATTTTAATGGCAGTTCGCAATGGCGCCCTAAGCATGGGTCATGCTAGGGCTTTGATAAATATTGATACCGTTGACAAACAATTATATGTTTTTAACGAGGTAAAAATAAAAAATCTTAGCGTCAGGCAAACTGAAGAATTGGTTCGCAAATTATATAAAGAGCCTACTGTTAAACCTACTACAATTAACAGTTTGCCACCTGCATATAAAAAAATTGAAGATAATTTAGCATCTCACTTTAGTACCAAGGTAAAAATGGTACACAACAAAAACGGCTTTGGCAGCATTACATTAGAGTATTTTTCGCTTGAAGAATTGAATAAAATTTTAGAGCAAATGAGTGTTGTTATCAGCTAACAATCGTTAATTGTTCGTAGTTATAACATGGTATATTTTTTTTTGGTAACCAGCGTTTGTTTTTCAATTGTGCTGCATAGGCGTCGCACTCTTGTACCACATAACTTTATTGGGCAAATCTCAAGTTTCAGGTTACTAATTACTAATTCTAAATTTCAAATTCCAAATCCAAAATCAATTCTAAGCATTTGCCTAATAGTAACAACTAGCTTGCAAGCACAAACTGACAAACAAACCCTAAGCAACACTTCATTGTTGCAAAAAAAAGATAGTAATGCTGTAATTACCAAACCCATACCAACTACACATTTAAAAGATACAATCAGCATTAGTAAAGATACCATTGCAACAAAATTAAAACACGACCCAAGAATTGCTACAAGGCGCTCACTAATATTTCCTGGTTTAGGGCAAATTTATAATAGAGAATATTGGAAATTACCTATTGTTTACGGGGCATTAGCCATACCAACCATCACGTATTTTTATAATAATAATTTTTACAAAGAAGCCAAATTTGCTTACGATGCACGTTACAAAGCGGCATTATCAGTAGCAGCAGGAAGAGACAGTACCGATTATTTTACCCTAGAAACAAAGTATCAACGTGCTGATGTCGCGGCCATACAGAGCGTTCGTAATGCTTCACGTAGAGATAGGGATTATTCTATACTTTGGTTTTTTATTGTTTGGGGTGTTAACGTAGCGGATGCAACCGTTTTTGGCCACTTGAAAAACTTTGATGTTAGTAACGATTTATCCATGCACATTCAGCCAACATTTAACCCAACAACCAATGGCCCGGGCGTTAGTTTGGTAGTAAATTTTAAAACACCAACGCATAAAATGAGCAGCATATTGAGGTAGTTATGAGTTATTAATTATGAGTTAATAAATATCGTAACACAACTTAAAACATACAAACCTACAACCTATAACTTACAACCATGAAAATAGCATTAATAGGATACGGCAAAATGGGAAAAGCCATTGAGAAAATTGCAGTATCAAAAGGGCATAGCATCGTTTTTAAATTCGACATTTCTAACCAAGATCAATTTACTGTAGCCAACTTGCAACAATGCGATGTGGCCATTGAATTTACAAGCCCACACAGTGCAGTTGAAAATCTTAAAAAATGTTTTGAGGCTGGTGTGCCTGTAGTTTGTGGCAGTACAGGTTGGTTAGCTGAGTGGGAAGCTGTTAAAGCGGAGTGTGAAGCCAAAAATGGAGCTTTGGTTTATGCCAGTAATTACAGTATTGGCGTTAATTTATTTTTTGAATTAAATACTTATTTGGCAAAATTAATGAGCGACCATACAGATTACGATGTGATGCTTGAAGAAATTCATCATACACAAAAAAAAGATGCCCCAAGTGGCACAGCCATTACGTTAGCTGAACAAGTATTGCAAAATATCACCAGTAAAAAATCCTGGGTAAATGATATAAGTAATAATAAAGAAGAACTTGAAATTATCAGTGAAAGGATTGACCCAGCACCTGGCACTCACAAAATAAAATACCACTCACCTATTGATGATATTGAAATAATCCACACTGCACATAACAGAATGGGATTTGCTGGTGGTGCAATTTTAGCAGCTGAATTTATTGCTACTAAAAAAGGGATTTACACCATGAAGCAAGTGCTTGGTTTATAGACCTCAGCACTTTCTCTAATTCTTAAGAAATAAAATAGGTATTAGAAGTAATAAAAAGCTAATAATGCCGTAGGGAAAATGCCGAGTAAAATAATCAATCCTGCCACTACTAGTAAACTTAATTTAAAGCTGCTTTTTATTTCATAAGTTTCAGCATCACCATCTTTAAAATACATGGCTTGTATTACTTTAAAATAATAGTAAACACTAACCGCCGCAAACAACACCGCAATAATTACCAATACAATTGAACCACCATTTTTAATAGCAGAAGCTAACATATAATACTTTGCAAAAAAACCAGCTGTTAATGGGATGCCTGATAAAGACAATAAGAAAATGGTATTGGTAGCTGCTAATAAAGGTTGGCTTTTAGCAAGCCCATTGTAACCATCCAAACTATAATCTTTCATTTTAACCAAGATGGCAAAAATGCCAATTGTAGCTAAACTATAAGCGGCAGAATACAATAAAATTCCTTCTTTAGCCATATCATTATTGCTATATAAAGCAAACAACATAAAGCCAGCTTGTGCAATGCTACTATACGCCAACATACGTTTTACACTTTGCTGAAATACGGCTGTGATATTACCTATCAATAAAGTAGCGGTGATAATTACTGGTAAAATTATTTTCCAAGAAGGTCCTAAATTTTCGGCTTTGGCCTCGAATAGACGGATAAATGCAATAAAGCCTGCAGCTTTTACAATGGTTGCCATAAAAGAAGTGAACACGCTTGGTGCACCGTCGTACACATCGGGTGTCCAAAAATGAAATGGTACAGCGGATACTTTAAAAGACATAGAAATAAACAATAATAGTAAACCAACGGGTGCTAAAATACCAGCATTAGAAAATCCAGCAGCAGTTTTAACCGCAGAACTGGTCAAACCGAAATTACCTATAGCGCCGTATAATAATGCAATGCCCATTAACATAATACCTGTTGAAAAAGAACCCATCAAAAAATATTTTAATGAGGCTTCGTTACTTTTTAAATTCTTTTTATCAGAACCAGTTAAAATGTATAATGGAATAGACAAAATTTCAATTCCAATAAAAAACATCAATAAACCGTTAAAGCTCGTTAAAATGCTTACGCCACACAAAACGAAAAATATAAGGGCAAAATATTCTGCTACATACTCACCAACACTTTCAATATCGCTACCACTTAAAACAAAATAAATAAGTGTTGATACAAAAGCAATTGTATTAAAAAACAAACCGAATTTTGAAAAAATCAACAGCTCTTTAGTGTCTATTGATACTGTGTAAATGCTATATGTTTGAAAAAAATTACCTATAATTAATAGCAACAAAGCAATAATTGCTACGTTTTTTATAACAGATTTATTAGTGGTAAAAATGCCACTAAACATCATTATCACACCACATAAAGCTGACAAAATAATTGCGTTCATAAGAGAGTTTAGGTTAATGGTTCTAAGTTTTAAGTTGAGCCATTTAGGACTTACAACTTATCACCTACCACTTCTTTACTTGTTTACTAAAATTGTATTAACCGTTTCTTTTGTCAAATCAATCATTGGTTGCGGGTAAACCCCAAGTCCAATTATAACTACTACTAATACAATTAAAATTAACTGTACATTACCCGTTATATCAGTTGCATTTTGCGTATTAGCAATTGTATTGCCATAAAAAACTTTTTGTACCATATTTAATGTATACACAGCAGCTAAAATAATACTGATACCTGCAATAGCTGCAATCCAAATATTATATTGAAATAAGCCATTAAACATTAAAAACTCACCAACAAATGCATTAGTTAATGGCAAAGCAATGTTTGCAAAAGCCATTACCATTAATAAAATAGCCAAAATGGGTGCCTTTTGTGCAAGGCCACCCAATTCACTAAACTTACGTGTACCAAGTTGTTGCTCTATGGCATTGGCAACTATCCACAAGCCTATCACATTTATACCATGGTTAAACATTTGCACCATTACACCTTGTAAGCCAATACCCTTCATCGTAAAAATAGCAGCACACATTAACCCAATATGTCCTATTGAAGAATAGGCAATTAGTCGCTTAATATCATCTTGCTTTATGGCAATTAATGAAGCATACAACATACCAAATACACTAATGGATATAATAAAACAACCATACTTTTCAGTAGCTGAAGGGAAAATAGGTACTAGCCAACGAATGACTGCAAAAATGCCCATCTTAACCATCACACCGCTTAAAATCATGGTAACACTGGTTGGTGATTGCTCGTAAGCATCTGGTTGCCAAGTATGAAAGGGGAATATGGGCATTTTGATAGCAAACGCTATAAAAAACAACAAAAAACCTACGTTTTGCTGTGTTGCCGTGAGTTTTAAT
>JAYVNQ010000108.1:0-5904 GCA_043758365.1 Chitinophagales bacterium | reverse complement strand
AGTAGCAATTATATCACAAAAAATAATTACAGAAGATCCCCTTTTTGCCAATAAAATAACACTGGTTTTGGATGGCATTCAAGACCCGGGCAATCTTGGCACCATCATCCGTATTGCAGACTGGTTTGGCATTACGCAAATAATTTGTAGTCAAGATACCGTTGAATTATACAACCCAAAAGTGGTGCAAAGTACCATGGGCAGTTTTATACGCTTAAACGTTTTTTATGAGGACTTGGCCATCGTACTTTCAAAAGTTTCAATACCAATTTTAGGAACGTTTTTAGCAGGAACGTCTATTTATACTATTACCAAACCAAATGAAGCAATTTTAGTAATTGGTAGCGAGGGTAATGGTATTAGTGAAGCAGTTTTACCATTTATTACTAATAAAATAACTATACCGAAAATTGGTGGTGCAGAAAGTTTAAATGCGGCCGTAGCAACTGGCATTATTATATCGCATTTGGTATAATTACCTAAACTGGATTGCTTTTACAGGCTGTATTTTTTTTACAATTAATGTTGGGATAATGAGTGCCAAAAAACAAACCGCAGCAGCAGCCGCGCAAACTAAAATAACCTGCCACCAAATAATATCAATTGGGGCATAGGACACATAATACAATGCCTCGTCCATGTGGATGAAATGCGTTTTTTGTTCAAGCAAACATAAGCCTACACCACTTATTAGCCCAATACCAATACCTGCCAATGAAATAAGAGACGCGTAATAAAGGAATATTTTTTGTATCTCCCAATTATTAGTGCCAAGTGCTTTTAGTACGCCAACCATGCGTGTTCTTTCCAGTACCAAAATTAATAAACAGGTTATTAAATTAATGATGGCAACAATACCCATCACTATAAAAACAACGTACTTATTTGTATCCTGCACACCTAACCAGTCGAAGATATTTGGGTATACTTCTTTTATCGTTCTGCTAAGCCATTCAGTTGGTAAACTATCAGATAAACCTGCACTAAATGCAGCCATTTTTGTGGCATCGTTGATAAAAATTTCATAGCCGCCAATTTGGTTTGATTGCCAATTATTTAAGCGTTGTATCAACTTCAAATCACCGATGGCAAATACCTTATCATACTCTTCAACACCCGTATTAAAAACACCCACAACCACTAATCTTCTAGAAGCGTTTGCAACCCCAACATCCGATGAAACAAAATTGATCCGCAAGGTATCGCCAACTTGTAATTGTAGTATTTTAGCTATTGGTTGCGAAATAATTATTTCTTTAGAATAGCTGCTATCATTAAAATGTAGCCACCTACCCTGCTTAATAAATTGGGCAAATTGCAGACTATCATAGTCGGCTTCAACACCTTTAAACAATATGCCTTCAATCTCTTTATTTTTTTCAATCACCGCACTTTTTGTAGCAAAAATTTGTACACTTTTAAAGCCTTGTTGGTGCTTAATAATATTGATAACGGTATCGTTTTTAAAAATGGGACTTTCCTCACTAATTAGGCTTTTAGCGGTTTGAAAATGCTGTACCCGAACATGCCCCCAAAAGCTAAAAACCTTTTCGCTTACCGATTTTTGAAAGCCATTTACAAAAGCCAAAGTAATAATCATCGCGGCTACACTTAAAGCCGTTGCAGCCACAGATAAACGGATAATAAATCTTGAAAAGGATGGCTGCTTATTAAAGGCAATCCGCTTTGCGATGATGGTAGCGATGCTCAAAATAACTATTTGTTTATGCAGTAAAACTAAAGATGTTTTAGGTTTGGCTGTATTCTTGTTAAACTTGTGGTCACAACAATTTATTTTTACCTATGAAGTATTATTTTGCTTTTTGCCTTACGCTTTTAGCTACTGCTGTTTCGGCACAAATAAATACCGACAATATCGTGATGCCCTGTATTAAAACGGTAAAGCTCTTTCAACAAAATAACCAAACAAGTTTACCAATCATCAACCTAAACTCTAGCGATATTGTTGAACTGCACTTTGATGATATGGACGGTTACGTAAAAAATTATTACTACACATTTACGCTTTGTAATGCAAATTGGCAACCAGCAGATTTAAGTAGTTTCGATTATTTGCGTGGCTACCAACAACAACGTTTAAACCAGTATAGACCATCATCTATAGCCCAAACAAAATATGTACATTACCAAGCCTTATTACCAGATAAAAATTGCACCCCAATAAAAAGTGGCAATTATTTACTAAAGGTTTTTTTAAATGGAGATACGACGCAGTTGGCATTTACCAAACGTTTTTATGTATTAAACAGCAAGGCAAATATTGGCGCAAGAATTATGCAGCCATTCGATAATCAACTGGCAAGAACGCACCAAAAAGTGCAGTTTAGTGTTGACGTAACACAGTTGAATGCACAAAATTCACAGCAACAAATTACGGCTTGCATCATGCAGAATAACCGCACTGATAATATGAGTTACAATATTCCAATTGCGTTTTTAAGAGGTAATTTATTGGAGTATGATGGCGAACGCGGTGGCATTTTTGCAGGGGGTAAAGAGTATCGCTGGGCAGATTTGCGGAGCTTTCGTTTTGAAAGTGAACGCATCGCCAAAATTGATAAATCAGTACAGCCCAATGCCATTTTTATGCGGCCAGAAGGAGCAAGACTAGCACAACAATATTTATATTATAGAGATTATAACGGTGGTATGACAATTACCACGACTGAAAACGTAAACAACTGGTGGCAAACCGATTATGGCAACGTAACCTTTACCTATATACCCGAAGGAAAGCAACCATTTGCTGATAAGGACATTTTTTTACTAGGAGAATTGACTGCAAATAAACTGAACAATGAAAGTAAATTAATTTACAACTCAGCTAAAGGTGTTTATGAAAAAACGCTACATCTCAAGCAAGGTTTTTACGATTATACCTACGTTACAAAAGATATTACAGCAAAAAATACTGTTACCGAAGCCAACTTTACTGAGGGAAATTATTGGGAAACTGAAAACGATTATACCATTTTTATTTACTACCGTAGCTATAGCGAAAGGCATGATGAACTAGTTGGCATTACAACAATTAACTCAAGAACAGGGCGGGTTGGTTATTAAACCGCTGATTCTTGTGATTACAATGAATTAAATGATATTGAACCTAGCCCCTATTACTCTGTGTTAAAACTTAGTTTACTCTGCGGTTACCATCACACAAAATCAATTACTTTCGCCAACAAATACAAGCTATATGAAGGTGAACACAATGGCTGAAATGATGGCTTCTGGTGAAAAACCTGATGTGCTGTTTTGGGTAGGTTGTGCCGGCAGTTTCGACCAACGTGCACAAAAAATAACTAAAGCATTTGCTACCATTTTAAATAAAGTTGGCGTTAATTACGCTATACTTGGTAAGGAAGAAGCTTGCACAGGCGACCCTGCACGGCGTGCTGGCAACGAGTTTTTGTTTCAAATGATGGCGTATCAAAACATTCAAGTTTTAAATGGCTATGATGTTAAAAAAATTGTTACCACTTGCCCTCATTGTTTCAATACTTTAAAAAATGAATATCCTGAACTAGGTGGCAATTACGAGGTAATACATCACACCACTTTTTTACAGCAATTAATTAACGAAGGTAAAATTGTATTGCAAGGTGGCGGCATTTTTAAAGGCAAAAAAATATCATACCATGATAGTTGTTATTTGGGCAGAGCCAATAATATTTACGAAGCACCCAGACAAGTTTTAGAAGCCTTAGATGCAGAACTGATTGAGATGAAACGCTGTCGTACCAATGGTTTGTGCTGTGGTGCCGGTGGTGCACAAATGTTTAAAGAAGATGAACCTGGCAATAAACGTATTAATATTGAACGTGCCGATGAAGCCTTGGCTACTGGTGCAACAATTATTGCAGCAGCCTGTCCGTTTTGTAACACCATGATGAGTGATGGGGTAAAAAATCGTGAAAAAGAAAACGATGTAAAAGTGATGGATATTGCAGAATTAATTGCTGAAAGTATGGCTTAATTATAAAACCAAAATACCTTATGAAACAAAAACTAAGATGGAAAAGGTTTATTGTGTTTTCCCTTGTTTTGTTACCTGTTTGTTTATTATTTGATGTAATATCGGATTTAACAACAATTGGCAAAGTGCAATGGGATGAAATTTGGGCAATGAAAAATATGTTCTTTAAAGTTTTAGCCGCTTTGGTAGGTGGGTATTTTGCCAGCACATTTAAAGATGCCGATGATCAAAACAAAGCAGATAAAAAAGCAGAAGCATAATATTTTATAAAATGGAATTAACCTACGAACAATATTTACCCGCAGATTTTAGCGACCTTTCAAAAGTCTGGATATACCAAAGTAGTCGATTATTTTCGGTTAGCGAAGCCTTTGAAATGGAAGGTTTATTTACAACTTTTGTAACCGATTGGAAAACACATGGCACACCTGTGAAAGGTTTTGCCAACCTATTCTTTGGTCAATTCATAATTATTATGGCTGATGAAACAATAGCTGGCGTTAGTGGTTGCAGCACCGATAGCAGCGTTAGATTAATTAAGGATATTGAACAACGTTTTAAGGTGGATTTGTTTAACCGCCACAACTTAGCATTTGTAGTTAAAAATAAAATTGAGCTATTGCCTTTACCACATTTAAACCATGCAATTGATAATGGTTTTATCACCAGTCAAACACTTTATTTTAACAATCTGGTAGCTACCAAAAAAGAGCTATTAACTAAATGGATTGTACCAGCAAATGAAAGCTGGTTAGCAAAAAAATTAGGTCAAAAAATACCTGTATAATAAAATATTTTGGCACTTACAAATCATCAACCCATATTTGCAATTCAAATGAAACAAATAACAACAAATAATCAGTGGTGGCATACAAACCTTAATCGAGGCTTGTAGTGGCGTTGCCAATACATAACGTATAGTTGAAATGCCTCGACAGTTTGTCGAGGTTTTTTTATGCTGACAACTGAAGCCAAATAAAGTATCTAACCGTACAAGTGTGCGACGCAACGATGCTCAATTGAAAAACAAATACTGGTAAACAATATTTAATAACAACACATAATAATTTCCTTTAGGGATAGGGCTAATGAAAAAGATAATAATTGAAACCAAGGTTAAAAAAATGTTGGCTGATGTGTTCACGCCAGTTAGTATTTACTTGCGTGTTCGTGATAAATTTCGTGACACCATTTTGCTAGAAAGTACCGATAATCATGTGGCAGAAAATAGCTACAGTTTTATTGGTATTAATGCAATTGCAGGTATAGAAATTACCGATACTAAAAGCATAGAATTTAAGTTACCAAGCCAGCAACCAGAACGTGTTGCCATTAATAAAATTAATGAAGTGCCAGCGTTACTTTGGAACTTTATGCAACGTTTTGAAACAACAAAAAATACTGATAAGGCTGCCCTGTTTGCACAAGGTTTATATGGCTACACAACCTACGATGCAGTAAAGTTTTTTGATTCTGTTTCCCTATCAACTGCCAACCGTCAACCGTCAACTATTCCCCTGATGCGGTATCGTTTGTATCAGTATGTAATTGCCATCAATCATTTTAAAGATGAGTTGTATTTGTGTGAAAATAAAATAGAAGGTTTAGAGAGTGATATACAAGTGGTAGAAAGCTTGATTACAAGTAGAGATATTCCTTCGTATCCCTTTGCTACAAAGGGTTTGGAAACATCTAACATTACTAATGAGGCTTATGTTGAGATGGTAAAAAAAGGTATTCAAAGTTGTTTTAGAGGAGATGTTTTTCAGATAGTTTTAAGTCGTCGTTTTCAACAAAGTTTTACTGGCGATGAGTTTAATGTGTACCGTGCCTTACGCAATATTAATCCTTCGCCTTACTTATTTTTCTTCGATTATGGTGACTATAAATTAATGGGTTCTTCACCA
>JAYVNQ010000107.1:0-5914 GCA_043758365.1 Chitinophagales bacterium | reverse complement strand
ATATGATGTATGGCATTGAGTACGAGGAATTTCCTGCACAAATAGCACAAGTAGCAATGTGGTTAATAGACCATCAAATGAATATGCTGATTAGTGCTGAATTTGGGCAATATTTTGTAAGGTTGCCACTAAAAAAGGCTGCAAAAATTGTACATGGTAATGCGTTGCAAATTGATTGGAAAAGTGTAGTTGCCAAAGACCAGTTAAGTTACATCTTAGGAAACCCCCCTTTTATTGGTACGGCTTATCAAAATGAGAATCAAAAAAAGGATATTGGGAGAATTTTTGAGGGAATTAGTTCATTTGGGATGCTAGATTATGTAGCTGGCTGGTACTTGCTTGGTGCGAAATATGTAATAGGTACAAAGATTAAAGTAGCGTTCGTTTCTACAAATTCAATTTCGCAAGGTGAGCAAGTAGGTGTTTTATGGAATATTTTATTTAGCCAGCATCAAATAAAAATTCATTTTGCTCATCGAACCTTTTCATGGAACAATGAAGCAAAAGGAAATGCTGCAGTACATGTTATAATAATTGGTTTTGCAAACTTTGATATAAGTAACAAAAAGCTTTATGAATACGAGGATATTAGAGGCGAGCCGCATGAAGTAATAGTAAAAAATATCAATCCTTATTTGGTCGAAGCAAACGATACATTTTTAAAATCAATTTCATATCCAATTTGTAATGTTCCTAAAATGCAGTCTGGTAGTGCAGCAAGGGATGGTGGATTTCTAATATTAGATAATGAAGAAAAAATTACAATAACTAAGCAAAATCCTAGAGCCTCTGATTTTATAAAACGATTTATCAGTGGCGATGATTTTATAAATAACATTACTAGATGGTGCATTTGGCTTAAAGATATTAGCCCTAATGAATTTCGAGATATCAAGGAATTTCAAGAAAAGTTCAAAGATGTAAAAAAGTTTCGTGAAAAAAGTACGAGAGCAGGAACTAAAAAAATGGCTGAATTACCTTATTTGTTTGCTGAAGAAAGACAACCAAATTTTGATTTTCTGATTATCCCCAAAGTGTCATCTGAAAATAGGAAGTATATCCCTATTGCATACTTAAATAAAGAGTTTATAGTCTCGGACAAGACTTTTGTTGTTCCAAATACCAAGCTATTTCATTTTGGCAATTTGACATCTATTATGCATATGGTGTGGGTTAAAAATATATGCGGTAGACTGAAAAGTGATTTTAGTTATTCAAATACTATTGTTTATAACAACTACCCATTTCCGTTAAACCCAACCGATAAGCAAAAGCAAGCAGTAGAAAACGCTGCTCAAAATGTATTGGATGCAAGGGCAGCTTTTCCCAATACTTCTTTGGCAGATTTATACCGTCCACTTAACATGACGTCAGCATTGGTAAAAGCACACCAAGTTTTAGATAAAGCCGTAGATGCTTGCTACCGCCCACAGCCTTTTACCACTGATGCCAACCGTATGGAATTTTTGTTTGCCTTGTACGAAACATACACCGCAGGTTTATTTGTAGCTGATAAAAAGAGTAAAAAGAAAAAATAATGGATAATCAAATAAACAAGTTCATTTTATATACTGCACCATCGGGCGAAGTAAGAGTTGATGTATTGTTAGAAAACGATACCATATGGCTTACCCAAAAAGCCCTGAGCCAATTGTTTGATACTACAACCCAAAATATTACTACCCATCTAAAAAATATTTTTGAAAGTGAGGAATTGCAAGAAGATGCAACTTGTAAAGAAATTTTACAAGTTCAATTAGAAGGGGAAAGGCAGGTATCTAGAAAACAGAAATATTACAACCTCGATGCCATTATTTCGGTTGGTTATCGGGTTAATTCATCAAAAGCCACACAGTTTAGAATTTGGGCTACCAATGCCTTAAAAGAATACATTATAAAAGGCTTTGTATTAGATGATAACAGGCTAAAACAGGGGCAAACGGTGTTTGGTAAAGATTACTTTAAAGAGTTGCTGCAAAGGGTACGTTCCATTCGTGCCAGCGAACGTAGGGTGTACCAACAAATAACAGATATTTTTGCCGAGTGCAGTATTGACTACGATAAAAATGCAGACATTACCAAGCACTTTTATGCAATGATGCAAAACAAATTTCACTTTGCTATTACAGGCAAAACAGCCGCCGAAATTATTTACAATGCAGCCGATAGCCAAAAAGAAAACATGGGTTTAACCACATGGAAAAACGCACCCGATGGCAGGGTAATAAAGCAAGATACCCTTGTAGCCAAAAACTATTTAGAAGAAAAAGAAATAAGACAATTAGAAAGAACCGTAACCAGCTATTTTGACTACATAGAAGGATTGATAGAACGTGAAAATACTTTTACCATGCTGCAATTGGCAGAAAGTGTAAATAAGTTTTTAGCCTTTAACGATTATAAAATATTAGAAGGTAAAGGCAGGATTTCAAAATTACAAGCTGATAAAAAAGCCGTAAAAGAATATGACACATTTAATAAAACACAGAAGATAATTTCAGACTTTGATAAGCATGTAAAGAAGTTAAATTAAGCTTATGAAACGTGCCGATTTTTTAAGTCGCTTAATTGGTGTTGCCACAATTGGGCAAATGCCATTAAGTGTTTTAATAGCCAAAAGAAAAATATACTTGCTACAATGCTTTGTAGCAGGTTTCAGGCATTACAAAGGCATGGAACTATTGAGAGAAATGGAAGTAAACGACTTTTTAGAGTTAAGGCGTGAACCTGAAAATGAATATGATGCATTTGCCATTGCACTATATTGGCAGCAAGAAAAAATAGGCTTTGTTCCCGCAGATTTTAATGAAACCATAGCAAGATTATTGGATGCTTCTGCTTTGCCATTATTGGCAACCATTACCCATTTAAAAAGAGAAGTGAAACCTTGGGAAAATGTGGAGGTGGCTGTTTATTTTTTGCAAGAAGAAAAAGAAAACTTGCCTGCCCATGCAGGTTATTTGCAAGAGTTGGCTTCGCCAGAATATAAAACCCAGTCAAAAAACAAAAAACGGAAGCAGGAAAACCTAATGGATGATTTGTTTAATTGCTGTAATAGGATTATTCATATACCATCAATACCAGACACAGAGGCACAGGATTATTACAAAACATATTTTGGCGATAAAAAAGTATTTGTAAAAGGCGAAATTTATGCGTTGATAGATAATGACGGGTTTTACCATTATATGTATAATAGTATGCCCATAGAATGGGTCACAGATGATGAAGGCAGAGAATTTCTTTTGTTTGAGTTTAGGGAAGAAATAGTTTAAAAAGATAAAGAATAGTATAATGGAAATAATAAAACCGAGCGAAATTTCAGGGAAAATAATGTCGTTGATAGAAGATGCAAATAAGTTTGTTGTTATAGTAAGCCCTTACTACAATTTAAACAAGTGGGATAAGTTGATTAAAAAAATTGATGCAGCTAAGAAAAGGAACATTGAGTTTACATTTTTTGTACGAGAGCCAGAAAGCAATAGCGACTATCAATGCATTTTAGAGGTGAAAAAAATAGGCTTTACACCTATAGAAATTGAAAGACTACACGCAAAAATTTATTTAAATGAGAGCGAAGCAATTATCAGTTCAATGAACCTAAATTTTAGTTCTGATTCCAACTCATTAGATATTGCTGTAAAAACAGAATCACAAAAAGAATATCAGGAAGTTTTTAAGTTTTATGAAAAATATATCAAGCAAGAAACTAAGTCTAATGTTTATGATTTTGAAAGTTTTATAATTAAACTTGAAAATTCACTAAAAAATATTTTTCCGAGGGAAGCTACTATTCAATTTGTTGAAAACAACATTTCTATAAATGGACGGAATAAGTATGAAATTTTTATTGAGAAACGTAAAAGCAATTCACTTAAAATAAGTTGCATTTTATCTGGTAAAGAGTTTGATTTTCTTAATAATAATCCAAGTTTATTACAACAAAAAGGGAAGATAGATTTTGAACTAGAAGAAGGTATAGGAAAGTATTACAACCGCATTTGGGGTACAATACCACACATTCAAAGTAGTTCATTTACGAAACTAGCTGAAAATGAAGAAAAAGTTATATTCGAGACTATAATAAGATTTATAAGAGATGTTGAAGCAATAAAGGAAATAGTGAGACAAAGTTAAAAAGTAGAAGATGTCTTATATTGCACTTGCATCACATTTGCGTCACACTTATGTAACTGCAAACACTAAAAATGGTCTATAGACCTTATAACTAATTGATTTTCAATGTCGACGTTATGTAACGGCTATGTAACTAAAGTATGAAAACATGGGAAAATAGGGCTTTGGCATTGTTAACAAAAAGCTTAACACCCATACCCACAGAGTTAAATGAAATAGACTGGAAAAGCAAACTTTCTGATAAAAGCGAAAGAGTTGCTCAACATTTATCTGCATTCTCTCATTTGCAGAATGGTGGCTTTATGGCATTTGGCATCAACAATGATGGAACATTCACCAATATAACCAAGTTAGAGGTTGATGATATTATTAAAAAACTAGGAAATATTGCAAGAAATAATTTGGCACAGCCGATAGGGATAGATTTTGTAGTACTGAAATTTGAAGGAGGTAAAGATGTCCTGTTTGCTTACATAGAAGAGAGTAATTATAAACCAGTTCATCTGAGAGGTGCCAACATTTTTGAAAGTTATAAAAGGTCAGCAGGGCAAACAGTAAGAATGTCGCAACAAGAAGTAAGAGCTTTGATTGCACAATCCCAAAATCTTAACTTTGAGGAACAGGTAGCTGCTTCAAATGTTGATGCTGACGAAGTGTTGCATTTAATTGATTATGATGCCTACTTCCGATTATCAAATAAAAACTTGCCTGAAAACAAGACAGCCATACTACATGTACTTGTAAACGAAGAAATGATAAAAAACCAGATGGATGGTTTATTTACCATTACCAATTTAGGAGCTATACTATTTGCAAAAGACATTACTCAGTTTAAAGGCTTGAAAAGAAAAGCCATTAGGGTAATTGTATATGATGGCGTTAATAAAGTAAAAGCTATTAAAGAACAAGAAGGTGTAAAAGGATATGGTGCAGGGTTTGAAGGTTTAGTGAAATATATTCTAGATCAATTACCTAGAAATGAAGTAATAGAAACAGCGCTGCGGCAGGAGGTAAAGATGTATCCTGAAAAAGCTGTAAGGGAGTTTGTAGCAAATGCTTTAATACACCAAGATTTTAGTATTACAGGTACAGGTGTAATGATTGAAATTTATAAGGATAGAATAGAAATTACAAATCCTGGTATTCCGTTAGTAGATACGAACAGGTTTATTGATACTGCACCAAAATCAAGAAATGAAACACTTGCTTCTTTGTTGAGAAGATTAAATATTTGTGAAGAAAGAGGTAGCGGTGTTGACAGAGCTATTGAGGCTATTGAAGTGTTCCAATTACCAGCACCAAAGTTTGTTAAAGAAGAAGATTATACTAGAGTAACGTTATATGCTCACAAGCCTTTAAGCAAAATGGATAAGGAAGATAGAACAAGGGCTTGTTATCAGCATTGTTGCCTTCAAAACGTTAGTAATCAAACAACTAATAATCAATCTCTACGAAAACGCTTTAATATTTCAGAAAGCAATTACCCAATGGCTTCAAGAATAATAGCTGATACAATTGAAAGCGGTTTGATTAAACTTGCAGACCCCGAAAGCAACTCAAAAAAACATGCTACTTATATTCCTTTTTGGGCGTAATCAATTTTTTATTACTTTTATTTAATAGTTTTTACGTATAAAATTGACACCAACTTTTGACACCTCAAAAAAATAAAGCCTCATAATCAATTGATTTACAAGGCTTTATGTGTTTAAAATGTGATCCCGTTGGGACTCGAACCCAAGACCCATACATTAAAAGTGTATTGCTCTACCAACTG
>JAYVNQ010000106.1:0-17797 GCA_043758365.1 Chitinophagales bacterium | reverse complement strand
TACCATCCAATGGATCGAACTGAACAACATACTTACTATTATTGCTTACTTCATCATCAAAAATAACAAAGTCATCCAATTCTTCACTACCAATACCGGCACAACTTATACCATGTTTTAATACACCCATAAACTGGTTGTTAGCATATATGTCTAGCTTTTTCACATCCTCTCCTTGCACATTTACAGTGCCGAAATCGCCTAAAATATCAACCAGACCAGCTTTGTTAACTTCTACATTTACACGTTTTGCAGCAAGCCCTAAATCTCTTAATAAACTACTTAATTCACCAGTTGCTGCAGGAAAACCACGTAATTGTTGGATGGTAAATTCATCCAAGGTGAGGATGTTTCTGTTAATAGTCATAGTTCAATCGTTGAGTTAGGATTTAAAGGTAGCAGAAGGTTAATATTGTACAGCATTTACAACTTTAAAATTTCATTTTATTTACGGGAACGATTGCGAGGTTAATAGGTTTCACACGAAGAAATAAAGGATATTAAGTACGCCATTGTTTTGCACTACTAAATATGATCATTTATGGTAAGGAATGAATGTTAGTCTAATAAATACGTAATGTTCTTTGCCTTCTTTATTTCTCTGCATGGTATTCTTGCTTTACCTTTCTCCAAATTTATAATTATGAAGGTTTACGATACACTTGTTGAAGCTTTGAACGATTTAAAACTACGTGGCTTTACCACCGATTTTAATATTGCTTTTGATAAAGTACAATGTTCTGCAACAGGCACTTGCCTTAACCCATCCCAATTTGAAATTGTAGAACATTACCGATTTGAAGGTAAAAACGATCCAGACGATTCATCGGTTTTGTATGCCATCGCTGCAAAAGATGGTCTCCTGAAAGGTGTGCTGGTAAACGCTTATGGCATGTACAGCGATACTGTAAGTGATGAACTGATTAAAAAATTAGCAATAAACGAATAAGCAAATGTTACAACGAAGAAAATTTTTACAACTTGGCTCGCTCGGACTTTCTACCTTAAGTTTTTCATCATTTAAAAAATATCAAACTATTAGAAAACCCATTGTTATATCTACTTGGGATGCTGGCATTGCAGCCAATAAAGCAGCCTGGCAAATATTACGTAAAGGGGGCAGGGCGTTAGATGCTGTTGAGCAGGGTGTAATGGTTACAGAAGCATCGCAAAACTGTTGTGTTGGTTTGGGCGCAAACCCAGATAGAGATGGCTTTGTAACGCTTGATGCTTGTATTATGGACGAGCATTTTAACTGTGGCAGCGTTGCATTTTTAGAACGTATACAACATCCCATTTCTATAGCAAGACGCGTAATGGAAAAAACACCACACGTAATGTTGGTGGGTAGTGGGGCTCAACAATTTGCAATAGCAGAAGGCTTTGTTTTAGAAGATGGGAAATTAAGTAAAGACGCACAAAAAAATTACGATAATTGGTTACAAAAAAACGAGTACAAACCGATTATTAATATTGAAAGATCACAATCTGGTCACGGACCCTTTGCACCACAAAAATTAGATAATGGGGAATGGAACCACGATACGATTGGCATGATTGCAATGGATGCAAATGGTAATTTAAGTGGCAGCTGCACAACTAGCGGACAGGGTTTTAAGATGCGTGGCCGTTTGGGCGATTCACCAATAATTGGTGCAGGTTTATTTGTTGATAATGAAGTTGGTGCAGCAACCGCAACTGGTCAAGGCGAAGACGTGATTCGAATTTGTGGCTCGCATTCGGTTGTTGAATATATGCGGCAAGGTTTACATCCTGAACAGGCTTGTAAACGAGCAGTAGAGCGACTTATAAAAATTAAGGGGGCTAAAGCAAAAGATATTCAAGTAGGTTTTATCGCCATCAATAAGCAAGGTGACTATGGTGGTTATTGTATTCAAAAAGGATTTAATTATGCTGTTTGTTATGCAGATGATAAAAACATTTTAGTTGATGGAAAGTATATTTTGTAATCCCATTATTTCAAGCTTCAAATTATAAATCCCAAATAAATTTATGTTGTTTGAAGTGCCTGTTTTTAATATTAATTCCGCCATTATTGCTGCCAGCAATGGTGCAGACAGACTGGAACTTTGCGAGAATTATGCTAATGGTGGAACAACACCATCTTACGGGGTTTTAAAAACTGTGAGAGAAAAAATTTCAATTCCGGTAAATGTTTTAATAGTACCAACTGGCGGAGATTTTTTATATACCGATGTTGAGTTTGAGGCAATGCAGCATGATATTGAAATCTGTAAAAAGATCGGTTTTAATGGTGTTGTTTTGGGCATATTAAAAGCCGATGGCACCATTGATATTGATAAAATGAGAATACTTGTTGCGATAGCTCATCCATTAGAAGTTACGTTTCACAGGGCTTTTGATAGATGTGTTGACCCTTACAAAGGTTTGGAAGACATTATTAGTTGTGGTTGCAAACGTATTTTAACCAGTGGGCAAAAAGAAGATGTAGTTGTTGGTAAAGCCTTATTAAAATCATTGGTACAACTAGCTGATAGTAGAATAATTATTATGCCAGGCGGTGGTGTAAAAAGTAGCAATATTGTGGAACTAAAAACAATAACTAATGCTGTTGAATTTCATGCGTCATGTAAAAAAATAATCCCGACAAGTATGGTTTATGTAAATGAGAACATGAACGATGACAATAACGAAACCAGCGTAGATATTGAAGAAATACAATTGATAAAGAAGTTGTTATTAAGCAATAGTTGAAAAGACTATTTGCAAATTTTATCGTAGTATCCGCAGCGAACTCGTCCACATAAAGCCAACAAAAAATACAAAATAAATAACGGCTAAAAAAGTAGCTACATCAATATTTATAAACAAGCTAATACAAGCAAGAAAACCTAATACAATCATTATTTGAGCGGTTATTACTCTACCATTTCCTTTAAAAATTTGGATAGGAAATTCAAGTTCGTTGCTCGGCAATGCCAATGATGCCATCAATCCTGCAAACATAAAAAAGCCTTCGTTTAGTGTAAAAGCCGGGATTAATAATAGTAGCCCCAAGCTTACAAAAATGCCAACGGCAACGGCACTGTAACGTTCATTTTTATCTAAAATATACCGACCATGCGGTGTACACAACAAATACAAATTGGCAAATGCACTACCCAACCACGATATAATTACAAACATCACGTACACAATTAAAATGACCACGCCCAAATACTTTAAAGCCAAATTATCTTTCACTAAACTAATAGCATTTACCAAGAGCCACAACCCTATTGGCAAGCCAATTCTTACGCTTTTTTGTTGTCTACCCATCCAAAGTGAATACTGTAAAATCCAACGGTAGAAAGGCATACGGGATTTTAAAGCAGCTTTATAACCTTGTTTAGCGTAAGCATAATTTGGGTTTAATCGCAACGCTTCTTTAAAATGATTAGTGGCAATTTTATACTTCCCTTTTTCTAAATAATGCCAGCCATAATTTGCATGTGTACTATAATTTTCAGGGTCAAGTTCTAGTGCTTCATTAATAGTTTCGTAGGCTTCATCTTTTCTATTAAGCCTAAGTAAGGCAGTTGAACGGGCATTTAAACAAGCCACATTTTCAGCGTCTACTGCTAAGCCATTATTGGCAGCATCCAAGGCTAATGCGTAATCCATCTGCTCAAGAAAAACATGCGATTGCAAAGCAAAATAACCTGCATTGTAAGGGGAAATAGATAAGGCTTTACCTAAAAATTCTAAGGCTGATTTATTGTTACTATCTTGATAATAAGCAAATCCAATTAAGTAAAAAACATAGTGGTTATTGGCATCGTATTGTAGGCTTTGTTTCAATATGGCGATGGCTTCCTCAGTTTGTTTGGTATCAATTTTACAATGCCCCAAAATTACCAAGGCATCAACATCTTCGGGATTATCTTGTAGCACTATACCTACTTGTTGCTCAGCATCTTTAAACCGCTTTTGCTGACGCAACAATTCTGCCCTTTGTAAAAAATTATCCCGATTTAACATTAATTAATTATGAGTTAGGAGTTAAAGTGAGACAGATAGAGTATGAAAATTAATACAACAAGTTGAGCAAACACTCATGATTTATAACCCATAATTCATAACCACAAAAACTTATTTTTTCAACTTTAAATAGCTTAAAATATCATCGTACAAGCCAGATTCATTAGCATACAACGCATAGTTTTTAGCTGAACTGAACCATTCGCTGGTGGTGGCTTTGTGTTGCTTGGCTGCTTTTAATAAATCTTTAGTGGTTAATTTTTCTATTGCACCTTTTGCTAATGATTCCTCTAGCTTATACTCAATAGCAATGTCTACTACTGCTTTTAAATCTGCCCCAGAATACTCTTCTGTAACTTTAGCAATAGCAGCAGTATCAATGGTTTCAGTGGGCTTATCCTTTAAATGTTGCTTTAAAATTTCTATCCTGCCTTCTGCATCTGGTGGTGCTACAAACACTACCCTGTCAAATCTGCCTGGTCGTCTAAAAGCACTATCAACACTCCAAGGTGCGTTGGTAGCTGCTAAAATTAACACGCCTTCATTACTATTTTCAACACCATCCATTTCAGCTAGAAACTGGTTAATAACATGCCGCATACTGCTGCCCTTCATATCGCTTCTACTGGCGCCAATAGCATCTACTTCATCAAAAAATAATACACATGGGGCGTTTTCTCTGGCTTGCATAAATACTTCGTGCAAATTTTTCTCACTATTACCCATCCACATATCTAAAATATCGTGTAGCCCAATATTTATAAACTTCGCATCAATTTCGCCAGCAGTAGCCTTTGCCATATAGGTTTTGCCACAACCAGGTGGGCCATACAATAAAATGCCTCCACCAGCTTTTTTACCAAAAGCTTTGTATAGTTCAGGATTTTTTAATGGTTGAATTATCTTCAACGAAATCTCTTGCTTCACTTTTTGCATCCCACCAACATCTTCAAATTTCAAGTTGGGCTTTTCCATAAAAAACTGAGGTTCGGGCATATCACCAAATTCATTATCGCCAAATGCATCTCCTAAATCATCGTCATCATGGCTCATTAAATTGCCCATGTTTGGCATCCGTAAGGCTGCATCTATTTCATCATCTTTAAAACCCGGGTTTTGTTGTAATATTTTCTTGTAAACCTCCACCGCTTCACCTGTGGAATGTTCTTTTATTAAGCACTTTACAAAGGGTACCATCTCTTCCCAGTTCAATGAATTATCCGTCATCAAGGCTTCGTAAACCAATATGGCAGCACCATGCTTTTTTTGCTTATAATACACTGATGCCAAGCCTTTTCTAGCTTTTGTGTTACCATAATTTTTATTCAACACCTCTTGATATTGTTGTGCCGCATCATCTAGCATATAGCCTTTTACCATCAACTCTGCCAAGTGCAAACGCAATGGCACATTGTCTGGTGAAAAAGATAATGCTTCCTTTAATTCTTCTATGCCTTCGTTCATATTCTCTCCGTTTAATTACTTTTATATGACCAACTTTTGTAGTTATATGTTGCTTCGTTGCGTCGCACACTGCGGCGTTTTGTTTCGCTGTGCATCTTCAGGTTTCTATTGCAACATGCAAATAAACCCTAAAATTTTATACTTTAAAAATAGTGTTGCTTAAAACGAAATGCTTATTTAAAAATTAACCCAAGATTTATTGCTTGGGTTAATTGTAATTTTCAGGAAATTGGCTTTAGCCAAAACTTAAATATGGTGGGTTGATGGTATCTATTTTTCAGTTGCAGTGTGCGACGCAACAACAGTTAAATTAATAATCTGCTGCTAGTTACCAAAAAAAATTACCCTAATAAAATACCAGCAATTGTTGCTGATAAATACGAGGCCAAAGTGCCGCACAATAAGGCTCTCATGCCTAAACGAGCCAAGTCGCCACGTCGTTCTGGGGCTATCTCGCCAATGCCACCAATCTGCATACCAACGCTACTAAAATTGGCAAATCCACAAATGGCAAAACTGGCTATTAATGTACCTTTCTCAGTAAGTTTCATTAGTAGTTGGTTGGTTACCGGATCTTTTGCAGTGAGGTTTGAGAAGGCTACAAATTCATTAATGGTTATTTTTTGCCCAAGCAATGCAGCTACATTATTTACATCAGCTGTTGGAACGCCCATAGCCCAAGCAATTGGATAAAATAATTTACTAAAAATCCAGTCTAAAGATAGTTTGGTATCAAGGTGCATCCAACCACCAACTTTACCCAACAAAAAGTTTACCAACGATATTAATGCGATAAAACCAATTAACATGGCAATAACATTCATGGCTATTTTAAAACCATCTCCAGCACCATGAGAAATGGCGTCAATCACATTTCTATAAGGGGTTTTTACTTCCAATTTTACAGTACCCATAGTTTCGCTCTCCTCGGTTTCTGGCCAAACTATTTTTGAAATTACTAAGGCTGCTGGGGCTGCCATTAAACTAGCGGTTAATAAATATTCTGCCTTAGCCCCAAAATTTACATACACAATTAAAATACCACCAGCAATACAAGCCAAACTACCACTCATGCTTGCCAACAATTCACTCATTGTCATGCCTTTTAAATAAGGGCGAATCATTACCTGTGCTTCAACTTGACCAACAAACGCACTGGCAACATTGCTTAAAGCTTCGGCACCACTGACTTTCATAATAAAATTCATGGCTTTGGCAATAACCGCAACAATGCGTTGCATAATACCAAAATGATAAAATATGGCTACCAAAGCACACACTAAAATAATGGTTGCTGTAACGCTAAAGGCGAAAATGAAGGTTTGTGGAGACCGATAAGTAACCGATGCACCAGTATTGCTTTGCACAAAAACGCCACCCCAAACAAAAGCAGCTCCTTCTTTTGCAAACTCTTCAATGTGCCCAATTTGGCGACCAACCCACTTAAAAAAATTAGTTACAAATGGTACTTTTAAAACTAAAACTGCAATTACAACCTGTAAAATAATACCGTTTAAAACAAGGCGATAATTTATGCGTTTTTTATTATTACTACAAATAAAGGCAATTGCTAAAATGAGAACAATGCCGAATAATCCTTGAAAGCGTGCCATAAGCTAATTGGTTGGTTAGTAGATTTTTTGTAAGGGTTGAAGATAGGGTTTTTGTTACCACAGATACCAACGAAAAAATTATCTTTTTAATTTAATGGCTTTCAAAGTGTTTAGATGGCATTTTAAAAAGCTTCACATTACTTTGCCTTTCCTAATGCTTCAACTTCAATCTATATCGCTCATACAGTTTCGCAATTATGTGGAACAGCAGTTTGTATTTACCCAAAAAATAGTGGGCATTTGTGGCCTTAATGGTAGTGGCAAAACCAATTTGTTAGATGCTATTTATTATCTGGGGTTTACCAAAAGTTATTTTAGCCGTAGCGATGCCCAAAGTGTAAACCATGGATTGTTTGGTATGCGTTTGCAAGGTGAATTTTTACTTCGCAATGAGCCTCAAAACCTGCTGTGCATTGTAAGAGAAAATAATAAAAAAGAGTTTAGCGTAAACGATGACCCTTATAAAAAATTTAGTGAGCATATTGGACGTTTTCCCTGTGTAATGATTGCACCAGACGATGTAGCATTAATAGTTGGTGGCAGCGAGGAACGCAGGAAATTTATTGATACCATCCTATCGCAAATTGATAGGGCCTACCTACAACATTTAATAGATTATGGCAAGGTATTGCAGCAGCGGAATAGCCTTTTAAAACAAGCAGCTGAACAAAGCAGAATTGATGAAGCTTTATTACAAATTTTCAATAATCAATTAAGTGTAAAAGGCGATTGGTTATTTAAACAACGTACCATTTTTTTACAAGATTTTTTATTGCTAACGCAAGATTTTTATACCCGTATTGCTGGTAAAGATGATAGTGTTGCCATAACTTACGAAAGCGATTTACAGCAAGCACCAATGCCACAATTATTGCAAAACGCTAGGCAAAAAGATATGGCTTTGCAACGTACCACAGCAGGTATTCATAAAGATGATTTGACGATAAAAATGGGACAAGCCAGTTTTAAAACCGAGGCAAGTCAAGGGCAACGAAAAAGCCTATTATTTGCTTTAAAATTAGCCGAGTGGCAAACCCTTAAAACCCAAAAAGGCTTTGCACCAATACTGCTATTAGATGATGTATTTGAAAAACTAGACGAACAACGGATGCACAACTTATTACAATGGGTTTGTGCAGAAGATGATGGGCAAGTTTTTATAACCGATACCCACGCTAGCCGCTTGCAGCAACAGTTACAAGCGATTGATGTAAAGTTTCAATTGATTGAGTTGTAATGTCTGAACGTGAATTTTATATGATTCAAGGGATTTTATATTATTAGTAGCTTTATGTAACCAGCTTTTGTGTTACCATTTGGTTTATGTTGTAGCTTGTCTGCCATGGCGGATCGCAACCTTCTACGTTCATATCGCTTTGCAGCTTGTATGTATCTGTCGTTCCTTATTGCATTTATCTGTTTTTTTATGCATGCAGATTATATCAATTCTCGGTTTTGTCCAAGCGTTGGTTCGCTCTTTGCGGCTATTGGTAATAAATATATTATCAATTTGTCGTTGCCCAATTCTATTTAATTAACTCTAGTAGATATACTGCACTCAATTACCCTATTTTTTATACTAATTATCATCACATCATCGCCAATAGTCTTGCGATTAAAAAATAACAATAAGCTTACAACCGCCAATAAATTTGATGCCATTACTTCAAAAATTGTATTGCTAATTTATGTGTTGCTAAACGTTTATTTTATTAACAAAACACCCATTGACAAATTACCAATGGGTGTTATTTATTTTAAGAAATTAACTTCAAATTGTTAGATAATTAACAACGCATCACCATAACTAAAGAAACGGTATTTATCTTTAATGGCCTTTTGGTAAGCTGCTATTGCTAGGTCGTAACCTGCAAAAGCACAAGTCATAATTAGCAAACTTGTTTTTGGTAAATGAAAGTTGGTAACCAAACTATCTGCTACATTAAACTGATAAGGTGGATGTATAAAATGGTTTGTCCAACCCTCACTTGGTTTTAGCAATTTGGTAGCGGTAAAGCTGGTTTCCATGGCACGCATTGTAGTGGTGCCAATGCTACAAACGCGATGGCCTGTTTGCTTTGCTTTATTTACTATGCCAGCAGCTTCCTCGGTAATTTGATAGTATTCAGCATCCATTTTGTGCTTGCTCAAATCTTCAACTTCTATGGGCCTAAAAGTGCCTAAGCCAGTGTGTAAGGTTACTTCCGCAAAACGAATACCTTGTATTTCGCAACGTTTAATCAACTCTTTACTAAAATGCAATCCAGCAGTTGGGGCAGCTACAGCACCTTCATGTTTAGCATAAACAGTTTGGTAGCGTTCCTTGTCATCTTCGGTTGGTGTGCGTTTAATGTATTTTGGCAATGGGGTTTCACCTAAAAAATCCAACATTTTTTTAAAGCTTTCTTCATCCTCATCCCATAAAAAACGGATGGTACGGCCACGGCTAGTAGTGTTATCGATTACCTCAGCAACAAGCTCTTCATTTTCGCCAAAATATAATTTATTGCCCACACGTATTTTTCTTGCAGGATCAACAATCACGTCCCATAAACGATTGGGTTTGTTTAATTCTCGTAGTAAAAAAACTTCAATTTTAGCGCCTGTTTTTTCTTTACGGCCATACATACGAGCAGAAAACACTTTGGTATTGTTTACAACAAACACATCCTTGTCATCAAAATACTCCAGAATATCTTTAAAATGTTTGTTTTCCATGGCACCGGTTTTACGGTCAACCACCAACATACGGGCATCTTCTCTTTGCTTGGTTGGGTTTTGTGCAATCAGGTTTAACGGCAAATCGAACTTGAACTGTGATAATTTCATGTGTGTTTATTTGGTTAAATAATACGCCACATTAAGTCTTTCCCAAAACCCGATACTCTCGGGCAGATTGTGAGGATTGGCTTGATGTTACGGCATCAAAAATTTGTTTGAAAGTTGGCAAATGTAAGGCTTACAAAGCACTATGACAAGTACAGTATTGTTTGATTTTCAAATTTTCAAATTTGCACAATATCTTCGCAGCCAATTAAAAATAGGATATGCCTACAATTGAGTTAAATAAGGTACAAAACGATTACGGGTTTGAAGCAAAAGACGAAAATGGACACGTTGTAAAAATGGATACTAGCCCTGAAAGTGGTGGACAAAATTTTGGCGTTAGGCCAATGCAAATGTTGTTAATGGGTTTAGGTGGTTGCAGTGCCATTGATGTATTGATGATTTTGAAAAAGCAACGCCAAAATGTGCGGGACTATAAAATGATTATTAAAGGCGATAGAGAAGGTGGTAAAGAGCCATCGCTGTGGAAAGACATAACTATAGAATTTCATATTTACGGCGAAGTTGATGGCGAGAAAGCCGAAAAAGCAGTTGATTTATCGTTAAATAAATATTGCTCTGTTGCAGCAACATTAATGGGTTCAGGCACGATCATAAAAACAGAAACTTACGTACATCCATAAAATTATGATTTATGAATTATGAATGATAATCCATATTTAATAATTGAAAAAGCATCCATAACTTATAACTCATAATTCATAACTGATATAAATGCATAAACAAACCTTAGCAATTCGTACCCAAACTGCTCAATCATTTGAGATGGAGCATTCTACACCATTATACTTAACTAGCAGCTTTACGTTTGATACAGCTGAAGATATGAGAGCCGCTTTTGCAGATGAAACAGATGATAATATTTACAGCCGTTACAGCAACCCAACTGTAGATGAATTTGTAAAAAAAATGTGCGTGTTAGAAGGTGCAGAAGCTGGTTTTGCTACTGCAAGTGGTATGGCTGCTGTATTCAATTCAATTTTTGCGTTGCTAAAAACTGGTGATCATTTAATTTGTTGTAGCTCTGTTTTTGGTAGTACGTATGCTTTGGCAACTAAATTTTTGCCCAGATATGGTATTGAGTGTACATTGGTAAGTAGTACAAAACCCGAGGAATGGGAAGCTGCTGCGAAGCCAAACACTAAAATGGTGTATCTAGAAACTCCCACTAACCCACAACTAGAAATTATTGATTTGGAATGGGTTGGTATGTTCTGTAAAAAACACAACATAATTTTTAATGTAGATAATTGTTTTGCTTCGCCGATTCTTCAAAATCCAATAGATTTTGGGGCTGATATTGTTAGCCACAGTGCCACAAAATGGATTGATGGACAAGGTCGTGTTTTAGGCGGTGTTGTGGTTGGCCGTGCAGATTTGATAAGAGATATTTATTTATTTTGTAGAAATACTGGCCCAAGTATGAGTGCTTTTAACGCTTGGGTGCTAAGTAAAAGTTTAGAGACTTTAGATGTGCGTATGGAAAGACATTGCAATAATGCGCTAGCAATTGCTACCAAACTAGAAAGCAACAGCAAAATTGCTTGGGTAAAATATCCTTTTTTACCATCGCATCCACAATATCAAATAGCCATTAAGCAAATGAAAAAGGGTGGTGGTGTTTTATGTTTTGAATTGAAAGGTGGAGTAGAAAGTGGGCGTAAATTTTTGGATGCTTTAAAACTATTATCAATGACCCCAAACCTTGGTGATACACGAAGTATAGCTTCGCACCCAACAAGTACTACACACTCTAAATTATCAGAAGCCGAGCGTTTATCAACTGGTATAACGCCAGGCTTGATACGCATTTCAGCAGGCTTGGAAAATGTGAACGATATTATTGCAGATATAGAACAAGCATTGGAAAAGTGCTAAAATAATTTCACACGAAGCAACAAATAAGGCATAATAAGCCATGTATTTTATTTAGGTTATAATCTCGTTTTGCGTCGTATCCTTAGTGTTCATTATGTAAAATTATTTACAAACTACTTATCAAAATTATTAGGCCAATTCGTTTTTAGCTTTTCAACTTTAACCAAAACTTCATCATTTAATTGCAATTTATAATCTTTTAGAGCAGTACTAATTTCTTCATTAAAACTACCTAAAATTATAGCTGCTAAAATACCAGCATTCTTTGCTGCATTTAATGCCACCGTTGCCACAGGAATGCCATTTGGCATTTGTAAAATACTCAGAATACTATCCCACCCATCAATAGAATTACTACTTTTTATAGGCACTCCAATTACAGGCAAAGTGGTAATACTTGCTACCATACCTGGTAAATGCGCCGCACCACCAGCACCTGCAATAATTACTTTTAAGCCACGGTTTTTTGCCGAGCTTGCGTATTCAACCATTCGCAATGGGGTACGGTGAGCCGAAACTACAGTAAGCTCAAAAGGGATGTTGAAATACGACAATATATCTGCCGCTGCTTGCATAATCGATAAGTCACTATCGCTGCCCATAATTATGCCTACAAGTGGTGTGTTTGCCATGTATTAGTTTAAGCTGGCAAGATAAACTTAAAATTCTTCTATTGTTTAATTGGGTGCATCATTATAACCAAAAGCTTAATCTTATGGTAAACCTATCGTTATCATTGCATAAATTTTGTAATCTGCACCATTCTGTTCTCATAGTATTGTTGATTATTTTGTGTTGCTTTAGCAATGCAAATGGTCAATTATCTAACCTCAATACAAAAAAAATTACTACAAAAGGCATAGTAATAATTGATGCAAAAAGTATTGTTCCAAGCTCGGTGATTATTAAAAATATCGACACATCTTTTTATAACATTGATGCAATAAAAAGTGAATTGATTTGGAAGAAAAGCCTATTGGTTGATAGTGTTACCATCACTTATAGAACGTTTAGTATTAAATTAAATGCTACTGCACAACGCGTTAATTACGACAGCATCAAGAATAATTTTTTAGCCCCACAGCCTTTTATTTTTAATAAAAATAGCCAGCAAAAAAATGGTAGTGGCCTGCTAGATTTTGGCACGGTAAATTACAACGGCAGTTTTGGTAGAAGCTTGAGTTTTGGTAATAATCAAGATGCTGTTTTTAACTCGCAATTGAACTTGCAAATAAGTGGTTTTATTGGCGATAGTATTCAAATAGCTGCAGCAATAACCGATAATAATATTCCCATTCAGCCAGATGGTACAACGCAGCAGCTGAATGAGTTTGATAAGATTTTATTGCAGTTTAAAAAACGTAATTGGGAGTTAAATTTAGGCGATATTGACATTAGGCAAACCAATGCCTATTACCTCAATTTCTATAAGCGTTTACAAGGTGTTTCGTTTGAACAAAAATCAAAAATAGGTAAGCAAGGCAGTAATAAAATATTGGTAAGTGGCGCCATTGCCAAGGGTAAGTTTACCCGTAATATTTTTCAAGGGTTAGAAGGTAACCAAGGCCCTTACAGGTTAACGGGTGCCAACAACGAGTTGTACTTTGTAGTGTTGGCAAATACTGAGCGTATTTTTATTGATGGCGAACTAATGCAACGTGGGGAAGATCAAGATTATATCATCAACTACAACACCGCCGAAATTACATTTACACCTAAGCGGGTTATTACAAAAGATAAGCGAATTCAGGTAGAATTTGAGTATACCGATAGGAATTATTTGAATGCCTTGATTTATGCCAATGATGAGTTGGAATTGAACAAAAAATTTAAACTGATTGTTGGCGTTTATTCTAACAATGACGCAAAAAATTCACCAATTAACCAAACCTTAGATACAAAGCAAAAACAATTTTTAGCCAACCTTGGCGATAATATTCAAAATGCGTTTTACCCAGTAGCAGGCATTGATACTTTTTCAGCTTCCAAAATTTTGTATGCACGCATTAAACGCAATAATAGTAACGATTCTATTTATTATTACTCAACCAGTAAAGACAGTGCAAAGTATAATTTAAACTTTGTAGAAGTGGGGCAGAATAAAGGCAATTACATTCCTTTATTGAATAGCGCTAATGGTAAAGTCTATCAATATATTACCCCAGTAAATAGTATGCCCCAAGGTAATTTTGAACCAGCTACTTTTTTGGCAACACCTAAGCAACAGCAGCTTGTAAACGTATCAACACAATATCAAATCAATACTAAAACCATCTTGAAAACCGATATGGCTTTGAGTAATTATGATGTAAATACGTACTCACTAAAAGATAAAAATAACAACATTGGTTACGCTACTAAACTATCGTTGCAACATAAAAGTTTGTTTTATTTACCCAATAAAAAAATACAGTTAGATGCCTTAGGTAGCTATGAATTTAATGATGCAAATTTTAAACCTTTAGAACGCTTAAGAGGTGTAGAATTTACCAGAGATTGGGGACTAAGTTTACTAAATAATATTACTAGTGAGCAGTTGCCAACAGCTACTATTGAAATAAAAGATGATAGTAGTAATTTGCTACAATACACGTCAGCAGGATATTTCAGAGGTGATGGGTACAGTGGGTTTAGGCAAGCATTGCTGCACCAACATAAAATAAATGGTTGGCAAATCAATAGTAATTTCAATCTTACAAACAGCCATTCAAATACCGATAAAGGATTTTTTTTACGACCATCAATCAGCGTGAGTAAAACCTTTTCAAGCCTTAAAAATTTTGTGGTGGGTGGTGGTTATTCCTTAGAGCATAATGAACTCAAAAATACAGCAACAGATAGTGTTAGTGCCATAAGTTTTGCTTTTGAAACCATCAATGCTTTTATAAAAAGCAACCAACAAAAAGATAACCGATGGACATTGTCATACAACACTAGAACTAATAAATCACCTTATCAAAAAACGTTGTCACAAACGGATAGAAGCCATAATTACAACTTACTAATTGAGTTATTACAAAGTAAAAAGCATCAGGTAAGGGGTAATATATCTTACAGGCAATTATATGTTATAAACCAAGCTATAACTAATCTTCAGCCCGATAATAGCTTACTAGGCAGGGTAGAATATGTGGTAAACGAATGGAACGGTTTTGTAACAGGTAATGCGTTATACGAACTAGGTTCGGGGCAAGAACAAAAAAAGGATTTTTCGTACATAGAAGTACCAGCAGGTAGGGGGCAATTTACATGGAACGATTACAACAACGATGGTATTCAACAACTGAACGAATTTGAAATTGCACAGTTTCAAGATCAAGCAAAATTTATACGAGTTTACACGCCAACCAATGTTTTTATTAAGGCTAATTATACGCAGTTTAATTATAGTATTTTGTTAAGTCCAAGAGCCTTGGTAAGTTCAATCCATAATGTTAAGTTCAAGAATATTATTACTCGGTTTAATTTACAATCGGCGTTACAAACTGGTAAAAAAGTATTGGCAAATGGTAACCCAGAAATTAATCCATTTAATATTAAAATTGTCGACACATCTTTAATAAGCTTAACTAAAATATTCAGCAATACTTTATCCTTTAATCGCTTTAGCAGCAGTTGGGGTATTGATGTTAGCAATGTGATCAATTTCTCTAAAAGCCTTTTAACTTATGGGTTTGAGAGCCGCCAATTAACAGAATGGACGGTAAGAGGCAGGGTAAATATCAAACGGATTTATACATTGGAACTACTTCAAAAATTTGGCGATAATAATCTTATCACCCCCAACTTTAATAATAGAAATTATGCTTTGCAAACCATCAGCACCGAGCCTAAATTCACTTACACAAATGGTACAAAATTTAGATTGCAAACAAGCTATCAGTTTATACAAAAAACAAATAGTTTGTTGTACGGTGGGGAGAAGTCAATCAACAATTCTTTAAATATTGAGGGCAAATACAACGCTGTACAAAGTACCAGCTTAACAGCAAAATTTACTTACAGCAACATTAGTTATACAGGTGCTACCAACACTACAATAAGCTATATTATGCTAGATGGATTATTGCCAGGCAAGAATTTTTTATGGAATATTGAGTTTACCAAACGCTTGATAAATAACCTTGAAATAAGCTTTAGTTACGAGGGTAGAAAACCTGGCGATACAAGAACTATTAATATCGGTAGGGCTTCCATTAGGGCTTTGTTATAATTACTTGTTTTTTTCTTTAGGTTTATATTCAAGTATCACTTTCGCATTCTTTTTATTGTCCGATGTAATGTTTACTTCAAAACGTTTCCTACCGGCTGTAACTACCATCAATGCTGTGTTTGGTGGCACATCACCTAAGTTTACTGCCACTGTAATAAGCTCATAAAATGGGTTGTTTTCATCTAAATGAATATGCAAAGTCAACGGTTTTGTATCTAATCTGCCTCTATTTATCAGCACTTCATTATTATGATATACGGTTATACTATCATTATCAATTTGCCCATTATCGTAGTAATCAATTTGCACATCTTCTTGATCAACAATTAATATTTCTTGTAAATTATTCTCTCTTTCTTGCAACACCTTTGGGATTGGTAAAACAGGCTGAATCCTTTTTTCTGGAGCTTTTACTAATGGCTTAATAGTATCAAATATTTGAGGCTTTGGTACTGCTAATTTCTTTGATTTTTTATCAATTATAAATACTTCTGCACCAGGTTTAGGAGTAGTAATTATTTCTTTTTGTATGATAGAAGGCTTTGTGACATTGCTTTCCAGCGGTTTGTTAATCGTATTTGGCGGCATTTTCTCAAGAAGTGGGTCTGTTTTTTTCTTCAATAAAAATGGCTCTTTTTCAAACGCAGTGGTTGGTACTTTTTCAAGATATACTATACCACTACCACCATCTGTATTTCTTTGTGTAGTACTTATAAATGTACCAGTTAGCGTTTCCTTACCATTTTCTTTTTTATAATCCAAATAGCAGGTCATTAAACAAGCTGAGCTATTGTCAGTAATCTTTTGCTCAAGCAACTTCAACTCCTTTAAAACTAAGTTTTTTGTAGCTTTTGTATAAATACCTTGTAAAGATGCTTTGCCATAAAACACCGTAGTTTTATAAGAGTAAGTAACACCCTCAATACCATTATTTACAAGGTTATTTAACTGCACCTCGTACTTGTATTCGCTTTTTACAGGTTTACCTTTATACACGTCAAAATCGTTTTGTATAAAGTAACCACGCCAAATACCAGTAAGCCCTTGGCTAACACAATTTGTGCAAAAAAGAAAAACTAAAATAGGGATAAAAAAAACTCTCATTTTCATAACAATGGTGCAAATTAAACAACCCATTTTAAAAGAAGCGTTAAAGGTTTTCAAAATTTGGGCGTAACCCTTTGGGTCGGGCGTTTCGTTCCAAGTCCTCACTTTGCTACGTTACACTTCGCTTCGCTCTAGGCTTTCCACTTCAATCCCTTACGCATCCAATGCGTTAGGTTGTTACATTTGCAATCCTTAAACAATTTTTAAGCGATTATAATATATGATTAACATTAGTTTCCCCGATGGTGCAGTAAGGCAGTACGAGCAAGGCGTTAGTGCATTAGATGTAGCCAAATCAATTAGCGAAGGGCTGGCCAGAAAAGTATTGGCAGCCAATATAAATGGACAAGTGTGGGACGCTTCAAGGCCAATAAAAACAGACGCTTCATTAAAATTAATCACCTGGGACGATAACGATGGAAAAAATACATTCTGGCATTCTTCTGCACATTTAATGGCTGAAGCCGTTGAATCAATATTTCCTGGTGTAAAGTTTTGGGTTGGTCCAGCTTTGGAAAAGGGTTTTTATTACGATATGGATTTGGGTGATAAAAAATTGACCGATGAGGACTTAGTAATTCTTGAAAAAAAGATGAACGAATTGGCAAAAAAGAACAGCCTGTTTACTCGTAAAGAAATTTCTAAAACTGAAGCTACACAATACTTTCAAGAG
>JAYVNQ010000105.1:0-6116 GCA_043758365.1 Chitinophagales bacterium | reverse complement strand
CCTTGTTTATCAACCATGGTTAAAATGCCAATATTATTTTTTTGACCAACCCTAAAATCATCTGCACCAAAAGCAGGCGATGTGTGCACAATACCAGTACCATCTTCTGTAGTAACAAAATCGCCAAGGATGAT
This sequence comes from Chitinophagales bacterium, assembly GCA_043758365.1. Classification (GTDB taxonomy): domain Bacteria; phylum Bacteroidota; class Bacteroidia; order Chitinophagales; family Chitinophagaceae; genus Parasediminibacterium. The sequence goes on along the minus strand of JAYVNQ010000105.1, from coordinate 5,982 downwards.
TTTAAAAGGCGCTGCATTTGGTGTAATTGAATTGATTACATCTAAATTATTCGCTTCAAAAGGCATTAGTTGCTCATAACTGCAACCTGCGATATCTTTTCCTTTGAATTCAATTAATATTTTCCACGGCAATAGTTTTACGCCTTCGGCATAATTATCAAAGTCACCATTTTCACCTTCTTCTTTAAAATATTTGCCAATTAAGGCTTTCGCCAAAATAACATTTATTGGTGTGTGTAAATATGGATTGAAGGTTTTTACTAAAACATAGTCAATATTTGGCCCAACCGTCAATCCAAGATTTGAAGGAAGCGTCCATGGCGTGGTAGTCCAAGCCATGAAGAAGATGTCCCCTTCTACATTATTAGTTATTAATTTTTCATTCTTAATTGCTCGAAACATTGCCACCACACTCGTATCTTTCACATCCTTATACGTACCAGGTTGGTTCAATTCATGCGAACTTAAACCTGTACCAGCCGCAGGTGAATAAGGTTGGATGCTTACACTTTCGTACAATAAACCCTTTTTGTACAATTGGCTTAAAATCCACCACAAGCTTTCTATATAATTATTCTCAAAAGTGATATATGGATTGTTTAAATCAACCCAATAACCCATTTTTTTTGTAATATTATCCCACTCGTTTTTGTATCGCAATATCGCTTCACGGCATTTTTGGTTATAATCTTCTACCGATATTTTTTTACCAATATCTTCTTTGGTAATGCCTAATTCTTTTTCTACACCTAACTCTACCGGCAAGCCATGCGTATCCCAACCGCCTTTACGTTTTACTTGAAAACCTTGCATGGTTTTGTAACGGCACACCAAATCTTTTAATGTTCTAGAAATTACATGGTGAATGCCCGGCATACCATTGGCACTAGGTGGGCCTTCGTAAAATACAAATGGCACAGCACCTTCACGCAATGAAACACTTTTTTCAAATGCTTGGGTTTCATCCCATTTTGCCAATATTTCTTTTTCTATTGATGGCAGGTTTAAACCTGAAAACTCTTTATATTTTTCACTCATAATTCCCTACTGAAAGTTACTGCCTATAAGGTTTTAGCAACATTACTAGACTATTTTTTTGATGGTGGCGAAGTTAAGGAAATTGATGAGGGAATTTTTAGGAGAAATAAATGGTATAAAATCTATTATTTAAAATTTGGAAGAAGTGGTTGATGAAACCTGAAATTTAAGACACAAAAAAAGGTCCGTACTAGAATAGTTAAGATTTAGTCATCTTGTAATATCGGAGGTGCTTATACATGTCGTGCATAATTTGCATGTGTGGCGCTGTTAAAACTGCCAATCCTAAAAACACATACATTGTAATAGTGGCACTATTAAGATACATATATCCTGTAAATGCGAAAGTTACTATACCTATCATTGCCAATAAACTGTAACCCACCATTTGCTTTGCAATTTGTGTAATAGAAACAAGCCCATCCTTTCGTAAATAATTAATAATATTTTGTAATGAAAATATGGAGTGCCAGATAATAAAGTAAAAAGTGAAACCTAATATCATTGGTAACTTAAAAAGGATAAAAAGTAGGCAAGTAAAACGAATTAAAAATTCACCATTAAACCCTTGATATTTGGCATTACTTGATATTAGGTGCGTGAGAGTAGTTAAAAGAAACAAAATGCCAAGTACAGATAGTGCTGTGTAGCGATTTGAATTTAGCCAATAGATAAATGTGATATTATGCTTACCAGCATTAAATTGAGAAAGCAATGGTATAACTTCATCAAAGTGCTGCAATAAAATAACACCTAAAATTACCAATCCGTAGCTGATAACAAATATTTTGCCTGTAACACTGTCTATTTTAAATTGGTATAAATCTGTTTCGCCAAAATGATATGCTGCAAATACAATAAAAAGCAAATTACCCGCTAACGGAAACCACCAAAGTATAAAAGCAAACAGAAGTAACCTACCCAAATAATTAAGAAAAAAACGGACTTTAGAAAATTCTTTTTTCTCATCGCCTGCATTTTGCATAGCTACTAACAGGTCAGCTGCACCATGCGGGATTCCTAAGATTACAATACCAACCAAAAAAATAATAAATTGAACATGCACGGGTACCTGCTGTACATATTCCTGAAAAATTAGCAATAAAAATCCTAAAAATATTAAAGCGATCTTCAACATAAGTAGGTCATTAATTGGTTTCGAGCCATTGAAAAAATATAAAAGAGGTACCCGTTTTATGGTTACCTCTTTTATTTATATATATTAATATTAGGCGTTAGAAGGTGCTTTATCAGAAACTGATAAAGCATAGATAACTAGGCCAAAACCAATTTTATTGATAGCATCGCCAATGTTGTAAACGATATCCATTGCTTTTGATGCAGCAGCTTGATCACTTACAATTTGAATACCAAATAATCCACCTGGTGTACCTAAAATGTAACCTAAAGGATAGATAGCCCATCCAACAAGTACAAACCAGCCAAGTGTACTATTAGCTTTAGCAATTGCTCCACCAGCTGCGTTTGCAAGTTTAGCAACATCACCAAACCATACTAAGTAAGCAATGTAGAAATAAGCTAAGCCAGAAATTACACCCCAAAGTACACTATGACCTCTATCAACTGTTTCGCCGAAGTAACCAGTAACTAGCATAACTACAGAAGCAAAAATTAATTTCCAAAGCAACCCAATTTTAGCACCCGCTTTTTTTGTGATTAAGTAGAACTCAACACACATTAAAGGCACTGTTAGAATCCAATCTACATAACGGAAAAAAGTAGGCGATTCGCCGGTAGCCAAGTTATATTCCCGCATATAATAATAGTGAACTGCGGCAATAAACGTAATAAGACCAGAGACCAAAATAGATGTTCGCCATTTTTGGTCTGCATTAGACAATTCGAAGAAGAAAAATACAGATGCGGCCATCATGGCCATGCAGCCAACGAAGAATGTAAAAGCTACATAGTTGTCGGTAGAGATTGCATGAATCTCAAGCAGGTTGTAATACATGTTTGTTGGGTTTTGATTTAGAAATTAAAAGGATGAATCGTTATAGTTCTGTTTAATTTTCTTAAATAATTATTTAAACACTTTATTAATTTAAAAAGTTTGATCCCAGATGATATAAATAGTTTATTTTTATTATTCAACTAATAATCGTTCTAGAATGTTTTTTATGCTTACAATACGAATGTGCAATTTGTGTAAGTTTGAAACTTTATTAAGTTAAACAAAAAAAAATAGATTTTAAGCAAAATTTAATAAAAAAGGAGCAACTATTTAAGTTGCTCCTTTTGATATTTTTTTAATATTATTTATAGAAATTATACGGCTTCTGCACCTTCTACCAAAACGGTAGTTTTATTGTTCAAAATTTCTACAAACCCACCTTCAATAATATAATTTTCGAAAGTTGATTTATCTTTTAAAATTTTCAACTTTCCTTTTTTTAAAGCACTAACCATTGGGGCATGTTTATCTAAAATTTCAAACAAACCATCTACACCCGGCAGTTGAATACCGTACACTGTACCACTGTATAATTTTCTTTCTGGTGTTAATATTTCTAAAGTCATACCCCTAAACCCCTAAATGGGAATTTTAATGTTAGATGTTAATAAAAGAACTAACCCTTGAAGTGTGCGACGCAACTATTTTCAATTGAAAAACAAAAGCTGGTTACTACAATTTTCCTCACCCCTTTATGGGCTGGGGGTTTACCCTTGTGCCTGAGCCATCATTTTCTTTCCTTTTTCAATCGCATCTTCCAATGTACCAACCAAGTTAAATGCCGCTTCAGGATATTCATCAACTTCCCCATCCATTATAGCATTAAAGCCACGAATAGTATCTTCAATGCCTACAAACACTCCTTTTAAACCAGTAAATTGTTCTGCAACGTGAAAAGGTTGAGACAAGAAACGTTGTACACGCCTTGCACGGGAAACTGTTAATTTATCTTCATCGCTCAATTCATCCATACCCAAAATGGCGATAATATCTTGTAATTCTTTATAGCGTTGCAAAGTTAATTTTACTCGGTTAGCACAGTCATAATGCTCATCACCAACTACAGCTGGAGTTAAAATCCGAGAAGTAGAATCCAATGGATCTACCGCAGGATAAATACCCAAATCCGCGATTTTACGGCTCAATACCGTTGTGGCATCAAGGTGAGCAAATGTGGTTGCTGGCGCAGGATCCGTTAAGTCATCAGCAGGCACATACACCGCTTGTACAGAGGTAATAGAACCATTTTTGGTAGATGTAATACGCTCTTGCATTAAGCCCATTTCAGTAGCCAATGTTGGTTGATAACCCACCGCACTAGGCATACGACCTAGCAAGGCAGATACCTCAGAACCAGCTTGTGTGAAACGGAAGATATTATCTACGAAAAACAAAATGTCTTTACCTTTTCCTGTACCATCGCCATCACGGAAATATTCAGCAACAGTTAAACCACTTAAAGCCACACGAGCACGTGCACCTGGCGGTTCGTTCATTTGACCAAATACAAAAGTTGCTTTACTTTCTTTTAAACCTTCAATATCAACTTTACTTAAATCCCAGCCACCTTCTTCCATGCTGTGCTTAAACGCATCACCATAATTCATAATACCTGCTTCAATCATCTCACGCAATAAGTCATTACCCTCACGTGTTCTTTCGCCTACACCTGCAAATACCGATAAACCGCCGTGACCTTTCGCAATATTATTAATCAACTCTTGAATTAATACTGTTTTACCCACACCAGCACCACCAAACAAACCAATTTTACCACCTTTGGCGTATGGTTCTATTAGGTCAATAACTTTAATACCAGTAAACAAAATTTCTGTTGCGGTACTCAAGTCTTCAAATAATGGGGGCTTGTTGTGAATAGGACGACCACCTTCTTTGCTTAACTGCGGCAAACCATCAATGGCATCACCAGTAACATTAAATAAACGGCCATTAATACCAGGCCCAACGGGCATTGCAATAGGTTTGCCTGTATCATTTACAGCCATACCACGCACTAAACCCTCAGTACCTTCCATCGAGATGGTACGTACACTATCTTCACCAAGGTGCTGTTGTACTTCTAACACTAATTTGCTACCATCTTCTTTGGTTAACTCCAAAGCGTTATAAATATCGGGCAATGCATTATCGTTTGCAAAATGCACATCCACTACCGCTCCAATAATTTGCTTGATTTTACCTACCGACGCCATAATATAGTGAGGTTTTTAAATTGGCTGCAAATGTAAGGGTATGGGTTTAAAACGCCAATATCAAAAGTTAGAGATTTTTTGGTACCCAGCTTGTGTATTTCAATTTAGCATCGTTGCGTCGCACTCTTGTAGGTTCTAATCTTTATTCAGTTTTTTCCGATGTGTAGTTTTATTTCATAGAAAGCAGAGAGGAAACAATGAATGCAAAAATTATATTTTACCCACCAGACTTTTCTTTTTTTAGTCACGAATTCACTAATTAGCACCAAGAGTACGTGTCCATTTGTGCATTCGGGGCAGAGAGAATCATACCCTACTATGCCACATAAAATATGCGGAATCATTTTAAAACCCTACTTAAGCACTTGGTATTCTTTACATCCTTTTGTACAAAAATCCTATATTGCTCGTCAATTATTATAACCAATTATGAAGAAAATATTTTTATCTGCGTTGCTTTTTGTACCAACAATTATTTCATTTGCCCAACACCAACCCATCACTGGTTTTTCTACAAAATCTGCTGCTGAACAAACCAAAACCGAACAACAATTTGATGCCGCTTTAAGTGCCAAAAATATTGGCGAAACCATTAAAGAGTTATCAGCAAAACCACACCATGTTGGCAGTGTGGGCGGTAAAGAAGTGGCAAACATTATTTACAATAAATATAAAAGTTATGGGTGGGATGTAAAAATAGAAACCTACCAAGTGCTATTTCCCACACCAAAAACACGGGTGCTAGAAATGCTATCG
>JAYVNQ010000104.1:0-17911 GCA_043758365.1 Chitinophagales bacterium | reverse complement strand
AGGGTGCGTTTTCTTAATTGTAAGTTGATCGTGTACAAATTGAACTGCTGATTGCATGACTATTTTTTTTCGGACTGCAAATGTATGGATGTGAAAATAATATTCCAAAAGAAAAATCCCAAATTCATATAAATGAATCTGTGATTTTAATATTTATTGGACTTAAATTTTATCTCGCCATGTTCACAGCTCGTTTTTCACGGATTACTGTTACTTTAATTTGACCAGGATACGTCATTTCTGTTTGTATTTTCTGAGCAATTTCAAAACTAAGTTTGTCACTATCGCCATCGGTTACTTTTTCTGCTTCTACAATTACACGTAGTTCTCGCCCAGCTTGAATAGCGTAAGCTTTCTCTACGCCTTGATAACCTAGAGCTAAGTTTTCAAGATCTTTAATACGTTGCAAATATTGCTGCATTATTTCTCGTCTAGCACCTGGTCTTGCACCGCTAATTGCATCGCAAGCTTGTATAATTGGAGAAATGACGAACAACATTTCCATTTCATCGTGGTGGGCACCAATTGCATTTATAATAGCAGGATTTTCACCGTATTTCTCAGCCAATTTAGCACCCAAAAGAGCGTGACTAAGTTCGGTTTCTTCGTCTGGCACTTTACCAATATCGTGCAGCAAACCAGCACGTTTTGCCAATTTAGGGTTCATACCTAATTCAGCAGCCATAATGCCACAAAGGTTGGCAGTTTCACGACTATGCATCAATAGATTTTGACCATAAGAAGATCTGAAACGCATACGACCAACCATTCTCACCAACTCTTTATGTAAACCGTGAATACCTAATTCTATTACAGTCCGCTCACCAATTTCAGCTACTTGCTCATCTAATTGTTTACGGGTTTTTTCAACCACTTCCTCAATACGGGCTGGGTGAACACGACCATCGGCAATTAAACGTTGCAAACTTAAACGTGCAATTTCTCTACGCAATGGATCGAAAGATGATAAAACAATTGCTTCAGGAGTATCATCAACAATTAAATCTACACCAGTTGCAGCTTCTAAGGCACGAATGTTACGGCCTTCGCGACCAATGATTTGACCTTTAATTTCATCCGTTTCTAATTGAAAAACCGATACCGTATTTTCAATTGTTACCTCGGCAGCAGTTCGCTGAATAGTTTGGATAACAATTTTACGTGCTTCTTTATTAGCTTTTAATTTAGCATCTTCAATAATATCTTGCTGAATAACCAAAGCTTGGGAAATTGCTTGACTGCGTAAACCTTCAATTAATTGTGCTTTTGCTTCATCTGCTGATAAGCCTGCTACTTTTTCAAGACGACGGATATGTTCTTCTTGGTGCTTTTCTAATTCTGTACGCTTAACATTAACAACTTCAATTTGCTTGTTTAGGCTGTCTTTAATGGTATCGTTTTCTTTAATCTGTTTATCAAGTGCAATTTCTTTTTGATTGATCGCCAGTTCTTTTTGCTTTGCTCTTGCTTCAGATTCTACAATTTTTTTGTTCCGCTCTAAAACGTCTTTTTCATAATCGGCTTTTAGTTGAACGTACTTTTCTTTAGCCTCTAATTGTTTTTCTTTTTTTAAGTTTTCTGCCCTAAGTTCTGCCTCTTTAATAATTGAATTTGCCTTTGAGTCGGCATCTTCTAGCTGTTGTTTTGTATTTTTAGCGAAGATAAATCTACCTGCTATAACCCCTACTATTAGTGCAAGTACACCAATTATAATTGTTGTTAAGTCCATGCTGTTGGCAAGTTTTAAAATGGTTCAAAATCATATTTCTCGTATCAAAATGCTACATTTTTTTCTAAAAAGCGCATCTTAATTGGCGAAGATAATTAAATACGCTTTGTTATATGAGGTGAATTTGGTAGAACTTATGATATTGTAAGTGAAATGGTTGTGAACCACTAAGGGAAAAGATGGTGGAAGTTACAATAGATGCGGTGTGCGACGCCTATGTGGCTGAATAAGGCTGCAAAAGATGACCCAATAAAATTTTTATTTTTTGTTACGAGCGGCCAAAAATTTATCGAGGGCAGATACCATGCTTGGGGCTTGGGGCAAAGGTGCCTTTATTTCCAGTTTTAAACCGGCATCTTCAATGGCTTTGGTGGTATTGGTGCCGAATGCACCCAACAATGTGCCATTTTGTTTATAAGTGGGATAATTATCGAACCAGCTTTTTACGCCACTTGGTGTAAAAAAACAGATAATATCGAACTTGTTTTTGGCAATAGCTGGCTTAATATCGTTGCTAACAGAGCGATACATAAAGGCTAATTTAAAGTCGCATTTATGATTTTTAAACCAGTTAACAATGTCGTTATCCTGCTGATTTTCGCTACAAACGTACAAGAAACGTTCGTTTTCTTTATGCTTGTTAATCACATCGAACATGCTTTTATTAGTGCCATCGGCACCATAAAAAACTTTACGTTTTCGGTATAATATAAATTTTTGAAGATATAAAGCTACTGCTTCGGTAACGCAGAAATATTTAGTATCTTGATTGATGGTGATTTTCATTTCCTCACACATTCTAAAAAAATGATCGATGGCATTTCGGCTGGTAAAAACAACCGCAGTAAAAGACATAACATCTACTTTTTGCTTGCGAAACTCTTTGGCAGCAATGCCTTCTAACATAATAAATGGCAGGAAAACAAGTTCAAGATTATACTTACGCTCTAAATCAAAATAAGGCGATTTTTCGCTTTCAGGTTTGGGCTGAGATATAAGAATTTTCCTAACTGTTGGCACTTCAGTTTCTAAAGCTACTGCTACTTTCTTAGCCATGCGATTATGTAAAATTTTGGCAAAATTAAATGCTTGTACCTATAAAATTGAAAGCCGCTTTGTAAATTAGTAACAATGGCAAAATTTCAACTGTGCAAAGGTATAGGAAAAAATGTAAGGGGTTGATGCTCAAATCGGTTCTGATAGAGCCTAACGACACAAAATAACGATACAGCAACATGGCTCCAATAAAGAAAAGCGAAATTATAAAAGCAATTTCGGCAATTTGCCCACCTGTAAAAGCCAGCACCAATAAAAACGGTAACAAGGCAACGGCAATAATTTTATTACTTAAAAAAACGATGAAAATATAGGTATTGGCTGCCTCCTTTGTATTAAAAACCCAACCCGTAAAATGCAAAAAGGCAAATTTTACACAATAAATAATCAATAAAATAATGGAAGCATACAAAATAAGCCACCAAAAATCTACTGAAACCCAACCCTTCATTTGCACTACCAAGGCAATGTAAATACCACCACAAGCAATAAACAAAACATTCATTAACAGCGATGCCAAACTGTTTTGTAGTAGTTGGTCACGGGTTTGTTTAGAGCGTAACGTAGTTTGGAAAAATAACCCAAACATATTCCCAAAGTACTTTGGGAAAACGATTTTTATAAATGCCAACAATGTAACGGCACCAGCTAAAATGTAAAATAATTCATCCTTACCTTTTGGGTGATACTCGTTCTGTATCATAAATTCAGGCTTACCGTAAAAAGGCAAATAAGGTATCGTTAAAATTGCGGCGTAAGTTCCTGTATCATTTTTTGGTAAAGCAGCTTTGGCAATAGCTTTTGTAATAGAATCTTTGTGCAATGAATCCACTACTAACTGCATTTTTGCCAACGAGTCAAGCCTAAAAAGTGAATGTGATTTTGCCAGAGAATCTAACCTTACCTTTTTTAAGCTATCTAGCTTAAGACTTGGCCTTTTTACAATGGGAATAATGGACTTTGGTTTTGCGATAACTGTTGTTTCTGGTTTGATGGTAGTATCGGTTTGGGCAAACCCAATTGTATAAGAAAATAAGAAAAATATGGTGAAAAACTGCTTCAAATGTGGTGATGTTTAGCAACAAAAATAGGTGTTATCAGTCGCTCGCAGATAACGCAGATTATACAGATTTATCGCTTTTCGCAGAAAACTCGAAAACGTTGGAAATCTATATAAATAAAAATAATTCTGCGTACATCGGCGAAATCAGCCAGAAGCATTTAAAAAATGCTCACAAAACCTAAATGGATTTTACTTTCCCTAAAATTAAAAGGCAAATCGTTACGTTTACCTGCGGCAAAACTAATATTAAAAATACCTTGCTTTGTTTCAAAAGCTAAGCCTAAACCTGCACCAATAAAGGTGTTGCTAGTATTGATTATTTTATTATTGGTGGCACCAACATCAATAAACCCATTAAAATACGAGTTGATACCTACCAGATAACGGTACTCTAAAGTACCAACAGCATATCGGTTTGCAACAATGCTTTCTTCATCAAAACCACGCAATAATTTATAGCCTCCAATTTGGAATAATTCGTTCCTAAAATAGTTGGGGCTTTCGTACCAACCAGCATTTACAGCCGTTTTAATAACCGATTGTTTACCTGATAAAAAATAATGGGCAGCAGTCGCTTTTATTTTAAATTGGTAACTATTTAGCTTAACCGTATCGTACAAAGCATTGTAATTAAATGCTGGGGTTTTTAACTGCGTGATGGTATTATTTTTTTTGATGCTTTTGTTACCAACTGATATACCAATTTTAAACTCATTACCACTACGTGGATTTAGTCGGTAATTGGTATTATTAAAATCATATTCCAATGCCAAATTTGTATTATTTAAATCAATAATATCTGGTAGTCTTTTTGTAATAATAACAGTAGCGGTATCAACAGTAAGTAGGTTAGTTCTAAATGATTCAATAGAAATTTTACCCGATTGTTTAGCCGATAAAATATACTGCAAACCCAATCTAGCAGTGAGGTTTATGTAAACTGAATCTTTTTTATAGAGTTCAAACCCAAAGTCAATACCAAACGATGAATTAAAAATATAAGGTTTTTGAAACCCAAGGTTTAATCTCGGCGAAGCCGATTGAAATTGTTGCCAATTAAACAACAATGTTTCGCCTGTGGCAAAGGCATTTTTTAAGTTAAGGTTAGCCTCGCCAGTTAGTAATAATTTACCACCCAACTGCTGGTTTGCTGGCAAAAAACCAATCAACACATTTACTTGGTTACTACGTTTTGGTTGCAAGTATAAATTAAGAATATACTTGGTAGAAAGCATGGTTAAATTCCAGTCATTGCTTTGTTGTAAATACGGCAATTCTAATAACCGTTGGTTAATGATAGTCAGCTTCTGTTTATTAAAAATTTCATCTTTTTTTAGGTTGAGATAATGGTACATAAAATCGTTACTAATTTTTGCAGAACCCAATAAATGCAAGCTATCTAGGCGGTATATTACCCCTTCATTAATCAATAACTTGGCACTAATTTGATTGCCATTTAGCTGCACACTATCAAAACTGATTTTGGTAAAAGGATGTCCATTATTTTCAAAATAATCTAGTAACTTTTCCTGTAGCTGAGTAATACTTTGTGGATTAATTGGCTTTGCAGTAAAGGCATCTTTTGGCAACCCTAGTTGATCAATTATCGCTCGGTCTTTATCTTCAATTTGCAATGTATTCCAAGTATATTTTTCACCCAAAAACAACCTGATTGTAGTAGTTGCTGAATCCTGTTTTAAGCTATCAACGGAGGCTGCCAAATAGCCTTTTGTTTGTAGTAAGGTTGGCAATTGCTCAATATAATTTCGGCACAATAATTTGTTGGCAAAACTTGTTTTTAATTGTATGTCTTTTTGTGAAAACCCAGCGTCAGTTTCATTGCTGCGTATAATTAAACGATAGTTTTGTGAAGATGCTTTGGCAAAACATCCACACAACAAAAGACCAAGTATAAAACGGTATGACTGTACTTTTGCCATCAAATCATCACAAGTTTACGATAGTTTTTCTTACCACATAGAAACATAGGCACATAGTAGGTAGTGATGATGTTGATGTGCTAAAATCACAAATCCTAAATCATAAATTGTTCTTACATGGCAGGCATTTATATACATATTCCATTTTGCAGAAAGGCATGCCATTACTGCAATTTCCATTTTTCTACAACACATAGCTTACTGCCGCAAATGGTTGGCTGCATTGTAAAAGAGGTTGAATTACAAGTCAGTTATTTAACAGAAAACATTGTAACAATTTATTTTGGCGGAGGCACACCTAGCTTACTTAAGATTGAAGATTTACAAAGTATGATTGATAAAATTCGTTCACTATTTAACGTAAATAACGATCCCGAAATTACCTTAGAAGCCAACCCCGATGACATTACAGCAGATAAACTAATAGCTTGGAAAATGGTTGGCATTAATCGATTAAGTATTGGTGTACAGTCGTTTTTTGAGGAAGATTTACAGTGGATGAACAGAGCACATTCTGCCACGCAAGCCCTTGCCAGCATTGAATTAGCACAAAAATTTGGGTTTACAAATATTACTATTGATTTAATTTATGGTACACCAACTTTAACCGATGAGCAATGGCACCAAAATGTGCAAACCGCCATTAATTTGGGTGTGACACATTTATCTTGTTATGCCTTAACAGTTGAACCAAAAACGGCCTTAGATAAAATGATTCAGCAGCATAAAATTGCCAATGTTGATGCTGACAAACAAGCACGGCATTTTGAATTATTAATGCGTTGGTTAGCAGATGCGGGTTACGAACATTATGAGATTTCAAACTTTGCAAAACCCGGCCACAGAAGCCAACATAATAGTAGTTATTGGCAGGGTAAAAACTATTTAGGTTTAGGGCCATCGGCACATTCGTTTAATGGCAACAGTCGCCAATGGAACGTTGCAAACAATACTTTATACATGGCAAACATTACCCAAAATACAGTGCCATTTGAAATTGAAATATTAACCATTACACAACAAATAAACGAATACATAATGACGAGCCTAAGAACGCTAGAAGGCTTATCATTACAATATCTTCAGCAAAAATGGGGCGTTGATGTTGCGGCAAAAACTTTAGCAGCATCACATACTTTTATTCAACAAAAAAAAATGATTTTGTTAGATGATTATTTACAACTAACCCAAACTGGTAAATTGTTAGCAGATGGTATTGCATCAGATTTATTTTTTTGTGAGGAGTAAGTGGTAAGTTTTAAGTAATAAGTTGTAAGTCACCACTCAACTATTGTTTTCAAATTCCTATAATTATCAAAATCCTTGCTTGCAGTTTCTCTAATCCTTTAAATTTGTTCCAATCTCATTTAAAAGCAAAAAAAACTCTCTTTTTATGGACAAAATTGCGGTAGCAAAAGGCGATGGAATAGGACCTGAAATAATGGAAGCAGTATTAAATATTTTTAAAGCTGCCAAAGTACCACTGGAATATGAGTTTGTAGATATGGGTAAATGGGTGTTTGATAAAGGCTATAGCAACGGTATGACTAGCGAAGCCAAACAAACCATTGAAGACTTAAGTATTTTATTTAAAGGCCCAATGGAAACCCCAAAAGGTAAAGGTGTAAAAAGTGTAAATGTTACGGCACGTAAAACTTGGAACACTTATGCTAATAAAAGAGAATTTCAAACCCTGCATGGTGTTGATACTGTTTTTTCAAAAGCAGGTATACCAATTAATATTACCATTGTTCGTGAAAATATTGAAGATACGTATGGCGGTATTGAACACATGCTTACTCACGACGTGGCTTTGTGCCGCCGTTTCATTACCCGCCCAGGAAGTTTGCAGGTAATAAAGTATGCTTTTGAAATGGCCAAGAAAAAAGGTGCTAAACGCATTACTTGTGGCCATAAGGCAAACATTATGAAGCTAACAGATGGCTTGTTTTTAGATGTGTTTTACGAAGTAGCAAAGGAGTATCCTGAATTAAAAGCCGACGATGTAATTGTAGATGATTTGTGTATGAAGTTGGTAACACGACCGGATTTGTTTGATGTAGTCGTATTAACCAATTTACAAGGCGATATTGTTAGTGACCTTTGTGCTGGATTGGTTGGTGGGCTTGGGTTTGCACCATCTGCCAACATTGGCGATCATATTTCCATTTTCGAGGCCGTACATGGCACAGCACCCGATATTACGGGTAAAAATATTGCAAATCCTACTTCTTTATTACTAAGCGGTTTAGCCATGTTACGCCATTTAGGTTTAATGGAAACCAGTGCCATGATTGAGAACGCTTTGCTTTACACATTAGAGAGTGGGGTTCATACTGGCGATTTTGGCGACAAGTCAATCCCATCGCTGAATACCACACAATTTGCAGATGCTATTATCGACAATTTCGGTAAACAACCAACTGTTGGGGCAAAACCAACTTTAAATAATAACTATAAAACCCCCACACATTTTGTACTTAGCAAAAACCCCATGTTAGAAAGCGATGAGGCATTAAAAGAAGAAATTGTAGGGGTAGATTTTTTTGTTGAAAGTCATGTGCAGCCAAGTGCTGTTGCAGAACTGGCCTTAAAACACACATTAACATTTTTTAAACTAACTACTATTAGCAACCGTGGTACTCAGGTTTGGCCAACAGGATCTGTATTTACAAACCTAGTAAACAATTATCGCTGCCGTTTTGAAAGTGCTGATGGCGAACCACTTACGCAAGTAGATATTTTAGAACTGTACAAAGGCATGACAGCAGACTTTAAAGTTTGTTCCTTGGAATTATTAAACCAATTAGGAGGTAAAAAAATGTACAGCGCAGCTCAGGGGCAGTAAAACTACCGCAGATATTTTTTTAGAAAAGGATAAGTTACTCAAGGTGCTTATCCTTTTTTGTAACCAGCAATGTAATTCTATTCGGCACCTTATGCGTCGCACCACGCATCGGTTACAGCTTTATTCGGCTCCAGTTTTCCAGTCGTAAATAATCCTCAATTTCCACAATTTCATTAATTACAAAAAATCATATACTCAATCTAAAATTCTTACTAACACATTCCATATTTGCCTTAATTTCACGCCTCAAATTAAAGAGCAATCCATTTTATGGCAGAAGCAATATTAATGCCCCGTTTAAGCGATACTATGACAGAAGGTGTCATCGCGTCTTGGCATAAAAGCGTTGGCGATCAGGTAAACAAAGGCGACTTACTAGCTGAAATTGAAACAGACAAAGCCACCATGGAATTAGAGAGTTACCAAAATGGTATTTTATTACATATTGGTACAGAGAATGGTGGTAAATTGCAAGTGAATGATTTATTGGCAATTATAGGTAAGGCTGGCGAAGATGTAACCGCTTTGGTAGCAGAACATTCTGGCGCTGCAAAAGTAGAAAGTCCTAAAGCTGCTGAGCCTGAAAGTCCAAAAGTTGAAGCCCCACAACCAACTCCCAACTCCCAACTCCCAACTCCTGCAATTGACCCATCATCAATGGAAGAAGTAGTACTGATGCCTCGTTTAAGCGATACAATGACCGAAGGTGTTATTGCATCTTGGATAAAAAATGTAGGCGATGATGTTAAAAAAGGCGATGTTTTAGCAGAGATTGAAACCGATAAAGCCACCATGGAATTAGAAAGTTATAAAAATGGGAAGCTATTATTTCAAGGTGCAAAAACTGGTGAAAAAATTCAAGTAAATGATTTATTGGCAATTATAGGAGAGGATGGTTTGGATATAAATGCAATAGCTGCAGCATTAAAAGGCGGAAGTGGAAGTCCAAAAGTAGAGGCGTCGGAAAGTCCGAAAGTCAGTGAGACCGAAAGCCCGAAAGAAACCCCAAAAGTTGAAACAATACAACCAACTTCTAACTCCCAAATTCCAACTCCTACCGTTGTAAATGAAGGACGAATATTTGCTTCGCCTTTGGCAAAAAAAGTAGCTGCTGATAAAGGTTTAGATCTAAAATTTATTAAAGGCACTGGAGATAATGGTAGAATTACCAAAAGTGATGTTGATGGTTATAAACCAGCAAGTCAGGAAGCTGCTAAGTCTGAAAGTCCGAAAGCTGAACCACCAATTACCAACAATCAGCCATCAACTGGCGTTCCTAGTTTCGATGAAGTACCAGTTTCGCAAATGCGTAAAGTAATAGCCAAGCGTTTAAGCGAAAGCTTGTTTACTGCACCACATTTTTACTTAACTATGAGTATTAATATGGATGCTGCCATTGCTGCTCGCAACAAAATGAATGAAACGGCAAAATCTAAAATCAGCTTTAACGACCTGGTATTAAAAGCAACTGCTGTTTCTTTAAAGCAACATCCTAAAGTAAATAGCAGTTGGTTGGGCGATAAAATCCGTTACAATCATCATGTAAATATTGGCGTAGCAGTAGCAGTAGACGAAGGATTATTAGTACCAGTTGTACGTTTTGCTGATACAAAAAGTCTTAGCCAAATTAATGCAGAAGTAAAAGATTACGCACAAAAAGCAAAAGATAAAAAACTACAACCAGCCGATTGGGAAGGAAGTACGTTTACGATTTCTAACCTTGGCATGTTTGGTATAGATGAGTTTACAGCCATCATTAACCCACCCGATGCTTGCATTTTAGCAGTTGGCGGTATTTCTCGAGAACCTGTTGTAAAAAATGGGGCTATTGTAGTTGGTAATATTATGAAAGTTACACTAAGCTGCGACCACCGTGTTGTAGATGGTGCAACAGGTGCAGCATTTTTACAAACATTAAAAAGCTTGTTAGAAGAACCCGTAAGAATGTTAGTGTAAAAGAGTAATGAATAATAAGTTTATGAGTGATAAAATATTTAGCCCCTGCAAATTGCAAGGGCTTTTTGTTTGCGCAAATACCTTATTTAGATCGACCCTCAATTTGTTGAAATAATTCTGATAAAGTTATATTCAGACTCTCTGCAATCAGTTTCAAAGTACAGATTTTGACATTGTAATTACCTCTTTCAATTCTGCCAATATGCTCAGCATAATTATCCATTTTAACACCTAGCTCAAGTTGGGACATTCCTCTTTCTTTTCGGAGGCTTCTTATCGTATCGCCAACGTTTTTTAAAAAGATGTCATCCTTAACTTTTTGCACAATGCAAAAAGGCGTGAATTATGTTTACAAAAATAGAACATATATGTTCTATTTTTGTATTTTCGAAAAAATCAAAACTATATATAGTGAAACACTTATTAATGATTATGTCAATTAGCATCTTTACGATGCAATCAAACGCTCAATCAATTAGCTTAATAAATAACCCTGATGCAGGTCAGATTAATATTGGATATACTAATAAATTAATTGTTTATAACGGTAACCTGTGTTTTCAATATTTTAATGAAGCAAGGAAATATCAACTCGCAAAATTTGATGGTAATACGATTAATCTCATTGCTAATCCAGATGCAGGAATTGGCCCATTAATGGACAGCTGTACTGTGATTTATGGCAATAATCTATATTTTAGATATGTAAATACTTTAGGTAAATATCAGTTGGCAAAATTTGATGGTAATACAATTAGCTTAATTAGTAATCCAGACGGTGGTTTTTGCCTAAATGATAATCCTGTAGTTTACCGCAATAATTTATATTTAAATTATTCAGATTCAAGTGGAATTTACAAACTAGCAAAATGTGATGGTAGTACAATTAATTTAATTAATAACCCAGATGCTGGCAATAGATTTAGTGGTGATTTAGTAGTATATCAAGATAGTTTATATTTTCGGTATAACAACGCTTCTAATAAATCTCAATTAGCAAAGTACAATGGCAATAAAATTAGTTTAATTCTTAATCCAGATGCAGGCCAAGGATTTATATACAATGCCTTAATTTATGGGAGTACATTATATGGCTGTTATGTAAGTGTAAATAAAACGCAGTTAGCGCAATTTGACGGCAATAGCATACGCTTAATAACAAGCCCAGGTACTGGCTATTTAACTTTTAGGGATAACAATTCGTTTGTGTATAAAAATGCTCTTTTTATGCAATACAATAATATTTTAGGCAATACCCAACTCGCAAAATATGATAGCACCAATATAATTCTTAATGCCAATCCTGATGCAGGTGCGGGAATAAATGGAAGAGCAACAGTATATCGCAATAGTTTATATATCAGATACATTAATTCTGTAGGAAATAATCAATTAGCAAAATATGACAGCACTGTAATAACTCTGATAAATAATCCAACTACAGGTGGAATAAGTAGCCGTAGTTCTTCGGATGAGATGCTGGTTTATAACAATAGTTTATATTTTATTTATAACAAGGGAGCAGGTTTCGGGCAATTATCAAAGTTTGATGGTAGTTCAATCACCTTAATAAATAATCCAGATGCAGGACAAGGTTTCTCTTTCGGCACCTCTGTTCTTTACAATAATAGTTTGTATTCAGTTTATAGAAATTCCTTAGGAAAATTTCAACTGGCAAAATATACCGAAGCTACTTTACCTCTTACCATTTTATCCTTCGTAGCACAAAAAAAAGATAATAATGCATTCCTCAATTGGCATGCTGTTGAGCAAATAAATGTTAGTCATATAAATATTCAACGTAGTACAGATGGTACAAATTTTATTAGTATAGGAACAGTAGGTACAAAAGTTGATGGGGATTATATTTTCACAGACTTTAATTTACCAACTGACGTTACTAAAATTTACTATCGTTTAGAAAGTGTAGACAAAGATGCTACCAAAACATATAGTCAAGTTGTTAGCATTGTTTTAGATGCTAAATTAATGACCATAAATATTTATCCCAATCCTGTAAAAAATGTACTACAACTTCAATTAAATGCAATAAAAGCAGAAACTGTAACTATTCAAATTGCAGATGTTCAAGGTAAAGTATTGCAACAATTTTCTAAAAACTTAGTGCTTGGTAATAATAATATTTCTGTTGCTACTAATTCATTTACAAAAGGTACTTATTTGCTTATAGTAAAAGGTGAGAGAATTAATCAAAAACAGTTTGTCAAGGACTAACTAATTCTCACAAAATGTTAGTAAAGCCCTTGCAATTTGCTGGGGCTTTTTGTTGGCATCATGTAATCAGTTTCTTATAGTTAAATTATTACTTTCGGCAAAGTCGCTGTGTCTTTCACATGAATTAGTCTCAACAAAATCGTAATCTTTACTTACTTTGTAACCATCGTTTTTCAGTAAGCAAATAACAACCAAACTTATGGCTATACGTGTAGCAATCAACCACAAAACAACTTACCATTACGATAGATTAGTGTCTTTGTCACCGCATATTTTTCGGCTTCGTCCTGCGGTTCATTCACGCACACCAATTGATGCCTATACCTTAAAAATTACTCCTAAAGAGCATTTTATCAATTGGCAGCAAGACCCATTTGGCAATTATCAAGCTCGTGTGGTTTTTCCAGAAAAAACTAGAGAATTAAGTGTAGAAGTAGAAGTAATTGCCAATATGGTAGTTATAAATCCATTCGATTTTTTTGTAGAAGAATACGCTGAAAAATTTCCTTTTAAATACTCTAACCAATTACAAAAAGAACTCATTCCTTATTTTGAAATAAAGGAACAAGGTGCGTTATTAATGCAATGGATAAAGACTTTAGCGATAAAACCAGACATTAGTATCAACGATTTTTTGGTGTTTATTAATCAAAAATTAAATAGAGATATTAACTACAGCATTCGCATGGAACCAGGTGTGCAAACCTGCGAAGAAACCCTTGGTAATACATTAGGTAGTTGTAGAGATAGTGCTTGGTTATTGGTACAAATATTTCGTCATTTAGGCTTGGCTGCAAGGTTTGTTTCGGGCTATTTAATACAACTTACGCCAGATGTAAAATCGCTAGATGGACCTTCCGGTACAGCGGTAGATTTTACCGATTTACATGCGTGGACAGAAGTATATATTCCTGGTGCTGGCTGGATTGGTCTTGATCCAACATCCGGCTTATTTGCGGGTGAAGGTCATATACCATTGGCTTGTACCCCAGATTATGCAAGTGCAGCGCCCATTGTAGGTGCAACTGATATTTGCGAAACCACATTTACTTTTAGCAATATTGTTACCCGTATTCACGAAGATCCTCGTGTAACAAAACCTTATACAGAAGAACAATGGGCAACTATAAATGCGACTGGTTTTAAGGTAGATAAAGATTTAGAAGCTGGTGATGTGCGTATGACTATGGGTGGAGAACCAACGTTTGTTTCTATAGATGATATGGAATCAGACCAATGGAATACTGCTGCTGATGGTTTAGAAAAACGTGTGTTATCGCATGAATTAATTTTCCGTTTACGTGAGCAATTTGGGCCACAAGGTATGTTACATTATGGGCAAGGTAAATGGTATCCTGGTGAGCCATTACCACGCTGGCAATATGGATTATTTTGGCGTAACGATGGTCACCCCATTTGGAAGAATAAGGCATTAATGGCTTTAGAAAATACTTATAAAAAATATACTTATAAAGATGCAGAAGCATTTGCAAAAGAACTAGCCAAACGCTTGGCTGTAAATGAAAATGACGTTATACCAGCCTATGAAGATGTGTTTTATTTTTTGTGGACACAAGAAAAAATTCCAGTAAATATTGACCCATTAAAAGCCAATTTAAAAGACAGTATTGAACGTAGAACTTTGGCTAAATTATTAGAAAATGGATTAGATGCACCAGCAGGTTTTGTGTTGCCTTTAGAGTGGAACCATTTAAACGATAAATGGCGCAGTTGCAAGTGGAAAATTAACCGCGAGCATTTGTTTTTAATGCCCGGTAACTCGCCAATTGGTTTGCGATTACCAATAAAATCTTTACCAGCAATTGCAAAAGATAAAGAGCCACAACGTTTAGAGAGAAGCTTGTTTGAAGAGCTACCACAACTAGAAAATTTTCATGAAAATATCATGAGCCGTTATGGTGATGTGAGTGTTCACGAAGTAAAAGAAAACAAGTTTCAAGGTACAAGTTTTAAGGATGAAGCAACTAGTAACAAGCAATCAGCAACTAGTACTCAGAAACAAGTATTAGATAAAAAAGAACCCCCCCTCGAAACTCAGCCATTGTTTCATATAGATACCATTATCACATCGCTTTGTGTTGAAGCAAGAGAAGGCATCATATATATATTTTTGCCACCTGTTGCTTATGCAGAGCATTACCTAGATTTAATTGCATCTATTGAAGCATCGGCTGAAAAATTACAAATACCAGTACGTATTGAAGGCTACGAACCACCAAGAGATAACCGCATGGAAAGAATGGTGGTATCGCCAGATCCGGGGGTGATTGAAGTAAACATCCATCCATCTAAAAACTGGAAAGAACTCGTTTACAATATTGATACTTTGTACGACCAAGCCCATTTATCTCGCCTTGGTACGGAGAAATTTATGTTAGATGGCAGACATACTGGTACTGGCGGAGGTAATCATATAACAATTGGTGGTGATGTGCCTGCTAATAGCCCTATTTTACGCCGACCAGATGTGCTAAGAAGTTTAATCACTTACTGGCAGCATCATCCAGGTTTATCATACTTATTTTCTGGTGCGTTTGTTGGTCCTACATCGCAAGCACCACGCTTTGATGAAGGCCGTGATGAGAAGCTGTATGAAATGGAAATAGCCTTTAGTCAAGTACCAGAAAATGGCCCTGTACCGTTTTGGTTAGTAGATAGATTATTCCGCCATTTACTCACAGATATTACTGGCAATACGCACCGTGCAGAATTTTGTATTGATAAATTGTATTCACCAGATTCATCTACCGGAAGGCTTGGTATTGTTGAGTTTAGAGCGTTTGACATGCCGCCGCATAAGCAAATGAGTTTGGTGCAAATGTTACTCATTCGTGCATTAATTGCTTGGTTTTGGAAGAAGCCTTACCAGCATGATTTGGTACGTTGGGGCACCGAATTGCACGATAAATTCATGCTGCAACATTATGTAAAACAAGACTTACAAGAAATAGTAAACGACTTAAACAGTGCTGGTTACGACTTTAATATTAGCTGGTTCGAGCCATTTTTTGAGTTTCGTTTTCCGCATTATGGCTCGCTGCAAGTGCAAGGCATTAATATGGAAATTCGTATGGGTATTGAGCCTTGGCATGTGTTAGGCGAAGAAGTTGGTAGCACTGGCACAGCACGTTTTGTAGATTCATCTTTAGAGCGTATTCAGGTAAAACTTACCAACCTAAACGATGCCCGTTATGCACTGCTGTGCAATGGTGCAAGAGTCCCTTTGCGGGTCACCGATACCAAGGGTGAATATGTTTGCGGTATTCGCTACCGTGCTTGGCAGCCTCCAAGTGCTTTGCACCCAACCATTGGTGTAGATACGCCTTTGGTGTTTGATATTGTAGATACATGGAATGGCCGCAGCGTAGGCGGTTGCACGTATTATGTGTCGCACCCTGGCGGTAGAAGTTACGATTCGTTTCCTGTAAATAGTTACGAAGCTGAAAGCCGCCGTGTGAGCCGTTTTTGGGATCAAGGACACACACCAGCCACCCAAGAAAAAAGAGCTGATATGCCTTTTGCAGAACATTATATTCAACAAAACAGAGAATCCTTTATTTGCGATGCACCACCAATTGAAGTGAATAAAGAATATCCTGCAACGTTGGATTTAAGACAGAGTTGGAGTAAAAGAAACAAGTAGAAATATTCCTCATTTTTCACACAAAGGAACAAAGGATGCCAAGAACACAAAGGATTTTTAATTCCTTAAATTCAATTCTTTGCGTACGTTGCCTTCTTTGTTTCTTTGTGTGAAATTTTGTATGAAATTTTTTTGTTATCGTCATTAATAACTTTATTCATCGATATAAGCGTCGCACACTGGAGCGGCAAAAACGTTGTTCAGCTTTTATCAAAGCGTATATTTAATCAAGCAATAATTATAGGATAATTTAAAACCACCACTTATGAAACACGCTATGCTATTAGCTTTTGTAACCATCATTGCAACAAAATCAATTGGCCAAAACAAAGATGTACAAAGCATTAAAGCCATTTTAAACACCCAAACCAAGCAATGGAATGCCGGTAATTTAGATGCATTTATGCACGGCTATTGGCAAAATGATAGCCTATTATTTATTGGCAGCAAAGGCCCAAAATATGGTTATAATACTACATTGAATAACTATAAAAAAAGCTACCCAGATACTGCTCACATGGGTAAGTTAGCGTTTGATATTGTTGATGTGAAAAAACTATCTGCCGAATATTACTTTGTAGTGGGCAAATGGCATTTGCAACGTAGCGTTGGCAATGTAGGTGGCATGTACACATTATTGTTTAAAAAAATCAATGGTCAATGGGTAATTGTGGTTGACCATAGCTAGTAGCTAATGATGGAACGCTGATAACACTGATGCGACGGATTAAATTGATTTTATTAAACGCTGTGTACACTCTTTAAACTCAGTAGAAAAACTCATTTACCTCTGTAGTAATAATATGGTTAATATTAACCCACAAAATGTGGAAAATCAACTGCTTTTTACTATCCTTAAAGCCTCTAAATACCTTATCTTCACGTCCTTTCATAATAACAGAACATAACACAAAATATGAGCGAAGAATTGAATCCTCAACAAGGCAGTTACGGTGCCGATAGTATACAAGTTTTAGAAGGGTTAGAAGCGGTACGAAAAAGACCAGCCATGTACATTGGCGATATTGGCGTTAAAGGTTTGCACCACCTAGTTTATGAAGTAGTTGACAACTCAATAGATGAGGCTTTGGCAGGCTACTGCAAAAACATTTTTGTGATTATTCACGAAGATAATAGTATAACCGTTAAGGATGATGGTCGTGGTATTCCTACAGCTATGCACACTAAAGAAAAACGTAGTGCCTTAGAAGTTGTAATGACCGTTTTACATGCGGGTGGTAAGTTTGATAAAGGCAGCTATAAAGTGAGTGGCGGTTTGCATGGTGTGGGTGTAAGTTGCGTAAATGCCCTAAGTAGTACATTGCATGTAACCGTTGAACGTGATGGGAAAATGTATGAGCAACAGTACCATCAAGGCATACCGGCCTACCCAGTTCGAGAGATTGGTGTTAGCGATAAA
>JAYVNQ010000103.1:0-18060 GCA_043758365.1 Chitinophagales bacterium | reverse complement strand
GTTGTTAGTTGACAGTTGTTAGTGCAGTCTAAATTGTATCATCTGCCAACCAACATCAATCATATTATTTAAAGTATAATATTCTGTAGCAAAGCACTCTTTTCCAAATGATCAGTATTGTAATGCAAGCCCCTGCTTTCTTTTCTAAACTCTGCTCCTTTTACAATTAAATAACCTACCGTAATTAGGTTTCTCAACTCACATAGTTGTGGTGAAACCTTTGTGTTACGGTACAAATCTTCCGTTTCTTCGTATAATAAATCTAAGCGTTTCATTGCACGATTTAAACGCACATCGGTACGAACAATGCCTACATAATCGCTCATTATTTGTTCCAGTTCTTTACGGCTTTGGGTAATCAAAATCATCTCTTTTGGTTCGCTAGTGCCTTTAATTTTCCAGTCAGGAATTGCCGTTTCAAATGCAATATCATTTACACGATTAACACTATCTAAAAAACATCTATGACCAAATACCATTGCCTCAAGCAAACTGTTGCTGGCCAAGCGATTGGCACCATGCAAACCCGTACTGGCACACTCGCCACAAGCATATAAATTTTGTATAGATGTTCTGCCAAATTCATCGGTTTTTATACCGCCGCAACTATAGTGTGCAGCTGGTGCAACCGGTATTATATCCTTAGTTACATCAATACCAATGCTTAAACATTTTTTGTGAATATTAGGAAAGTGATGGATGAACTTTTCTATGTCCATATGCCTACAATCTAGGCACACATGTTCAGTACCATTCTTCTTCATTTCATTATCAATAGCACGAGCAACAATATCTCTTGGAGCCAAATCTTTACGAGGGTCATATTGCACCATAAACGCTTCGCCTTGTTTATTACGAAGTATGCCACCATCGCCCCGAACAGCCTCTGTAATTAAAAAGGAAGGACTTTCACCAGGTTGGTATAATGCAGTGGGATGAAACTGAATAAACTCCATATTTTCTATACGTCCTTTTGCCCTGTAAACCATGGCCACACCGTCTCCTGTAGCAATGCGTGGGTTGGTGGTTGTACGATAAGCTTGACCATTACCGCCAGTTGCCAACAAGGTAATTTTAGAAAGAATAGTATCTATTTTATTGCTCTGTAAATTGAGTACGTACACGCCATAACAAATAATATCCGTAGTAGATTTTGTTACCAAATAACCGAGGTGATGTTGGGTAATTATATCAACTACAAAACAATGTTTTAAAAGCTGAATATTGGTTGTTAGCCGCACCTCGTTTAGTAAGGCACGTTCCATTTCTTTGCCGGTAACATCTTTGTGATGCAGTATACGGTTTTCGCTGTGGCCACCTTCTTTTCCCAAAGCATATTCACCTGTTTCATCTTTGTCAAATCTGGCACCATATTCAATAATTTCTTTAATGCGTTCCGGCCCCTCTGTAACTACAATTTCTACAATTTTTTCATTGCACAATCCATCACCTGCTATTAAAGTATCTT
Organism: Chitinophagales bacterium; assembly: GCA_043758365.1. Taxonomy (GTDB): domain Bacteria; phylum Bacteroidota; class Bacteroidia; order Chitinophagales; family Chitinophagaceae; genus Parasediminibacterium. Next base: position 16,592 of record JAYVNQ010000103.1, on the reverse strand, counting down.
CTATATGCTTGTTGTAGCTGTCTTTTTCCTCGTCCCAAACACCCGCAATACCACCTTGGGCATATTTGGTATTAGTTTCATCTGCTTGTGTTTTGGTAATAACAACTATATTTTTATCAGGATGAGATTTAGCCGTTTTTAGTGCATACGTTAAGCCTGCAATGCCACTACCTATAATTAAAAAATCTGTTTGCATAATTAAAATATAGTCGATAAAGATTGATGGTAAATAAGCCTGCAAAGTAACAAAGGCTGATAGAATATAATAACCTAAAATCAGATTGAATGTGTATGCGTTAGGGATTTTGAACCGTGCGGCGTAGCGATAAGAACGTAAAAGTGCGACGTAACGATACATCATAGTAGCACTTGGCTGGTTACATAAAACAACCTACGCGTAAAGTATTTTATCTTGGAAATTTTAACAAAGCAGCACATTTTTACACAAAATGTCTATATTACAGGTGTAAATCATTACCCCAAATGACGGAACAAACTATAATTCAAGGTTGTTTACAAAGCGATGTACTGGCACAGCGGGAATTGTACAATTTTTACAGCCCCAAAATGCTTAGCGTTTGCTACAGGTTTGCACAACATAGAGAAGATGCTGAGGACATGTTGCAAGAGGCGTTTATAAAAGTGTTTACAATGATGCACACGTTTCAAAACAAAGGTGCATTTGAAGGATGGATTCGCCGGATTGTAGTGCATACTTGCATTAACTTTTTAAAAAAGCATAAGAAATTTAGCGATCACGCTGATATTGATTATGCTGGTGGTTTGCACATAAAAGAGGAAACTATTCCTTCAATTATGCAGGCAAAACAAGTAGTTGAGTGTATTCGTTTATTGCCACTTGGTTACAGAACAGTTCTAAATTTATACGCATTGGAAGGCTATAGCCACAAAGAAGTTGGTGAAATGTTGGAGATTGGCGAAAGCACTAGCAGAAGCCAATACACAAGGGCTAAAGTGATGTTAGAAACGATACTGGTAAGAAAAAGAATTATTGATAATCCTAAACCAGAGTTTAACTGGATGGCAACTATCAGAAGTAAATGATACAAGCAAGGGTATGAATAACCAAAACCATAGGGACGCTTTTGAACAGTTTTTAGCCGATGAAGCAAACAAACACGAAATGTTTGCATCGGATGCTGTTTGGGCGAATATTAATAAGCAGGTACAAAGCCGCAAAGCTTGGCCAGCATTAACTATTATTGCTTTTTTAGTAGTGGTTAGTCTAAGTATAGCTACGGTTTTAAATTATCCACCAGATAATCTCCTTACAAAAATTCAATATAACGATAGTCTTCAATTATTGCATCAACAACAACTGGCTGCCATTATAGCAAGTAAACCCAAGGACGATAATTTTGAAGAACGCATTGCTGCTGAAAAAATAACTGCGAAAACATTTGCCGATATTGATGAAAAACAAAACGCCTTGTTGGTAAGCGTGCCACCTGTTGAAGATAAAATTGAGGATATCAAACACGAAGTGGCTAGCACACAAAAAACAATAAGAACTAGTATAAATAAAGCTGCTGCGATTGTAGATATTGAGTTGCCATTTACCCAAATAGAAAAACCACCAATCACAGCACTTATAATTAGTGAAGAGGTTGCACCAATAGAAAATACAACGTTAAAAACAACTACAGATGAAGATAATAAAGTAGCGACGGATAATATTTACAAAGATTTTTACGCTGCTAGGCTAGCAAAAAAACAACCCTCAAAACAAAGCAAGTGGAGTTATGATTTTTACGTTACTCCATCGCAAAGTTTTAGAAAATTAGAAGATGATAAGGTACGTGATTTATATGCTACAACGGCTACCTCAAGCACTGCTGCAACAGCTACCCCTAGCTTAGCAAATACAGTAAAACATAAGCCAGCATTGGGTTTAGAAGCTGGTATTGCCTTAGGATACAACGTTACCAATCGATTAAGATTTAAAGTTGGGGTACAATTTAATATCCGTCAATATTATATTGATGCGTACCAAACTTTTGGTATTGCCACTGTTGCAATTGTACAAAATAACCGTTTAGATTCTTTAAGTTTTTACACTCGTTTTGGTAGTGCTGGCAGCAGTTACGCCGAAACTAAATTGGATAATAGGCTGTACCAATTATCAATTCCCTTGGGTGTACAGTGGGATGCTTTACAAGGCAAAAAACTTGGGATAAGTTTAGGGGCTTCTTTACAACCAACATTTACATTGAACAAGAATGTATTCTTAATTTCTACTGATTATAAATACTACGCAAACGGCGAATCTTTCTTCCGTAAGTGGAACTTTAATACTGCCTTGGACGTGAACTTTAGCTATAAATTAAGAGATGCAAAAATCTACTTAGGGCCACAAGTTCGCTACCAACATTTACCTACCTATAACGATGCTTACCCAATTAAAGAATACCGCTTAGATTATGGTATTAAGGTTGGCATTATCAAGTCGTTTTAATCCCTTTTATTTATTGTGGTTGATTGGATATTTTTGCAGAATGAAATGCTCATTCTTATACATAGTAATCATTGTAATTATTGCATCGTTAAGTTGTAAAAATACCACAAGCAAAACAAATAATATATCTGTTGATACGATTCACTTTTTTAGTATTAAAGACTTTATTTTAAGCGAAGTAAAAGATGTGCAAACAACGCCTTACGCTATGTATCAAATTACGTCCCAACCAACTAACAGTAAGGATTCTACACTATTTACCAAAGAAAATTTTGCAACCGCAGCACAACAATTTATAGCTTGCGATATTAACAATAGCGCTTTAAAAAGTGGCTATAAAGAATCTGTTTTTAAAGACAACTCAACCGAAAGTATTACATTAAATTACAACACAGCCAACCAAGATTTGCCCATACAAAATATTGATGTGCTATTAAATGAAACAACAAATAAGGTAAGCCGCATTTTTATTAGAAAAAGAGTTGACAACAAAGATTCTTTAATAACTGTTTTGTATAGCTGGAAAGCTGGTAAAAGTTTTAGTATTATAAAGTCTGTATTTAAAAAAGATGGCTCAAAATATGATGAGCAACGGTTTGTAAATTGGAACGATAGGAACTAAAACTAGCGGATCTTGTAATATTTTACTTGAGAGAAGGAGTTTATGACACAACAAGAATTTCAAATTATTTCGCACACTATACCACACCAGCCAGGTATTTATAAATATTACGATGCTAGTAATGAATTGCTATATGTTGGCAAAGCAAAAGATTTACGAAAACGCACCAGTTCGTATTTTTCTAAAACGTTTACTAGCTACAAAACACATGAGCTTGTTCAACGTATCCATCACTTAGAATTTACTATTGTAGATAGCGAACAAGACGCTTTTTTACTAGAAAACTCACTTATCAAACAGTTTCAGCCACGGTTCAACATCAATTTAAAAGATGATAAAACCTACCCGTTCATTGTTATAAAAAAAGAGCCTTACCCACGCATTTTTTTAACTCGGCGAAAGTGGAATGATGGCTCAGAATATCTTGGACCATTTACGTCTTCTGGTAAAGTAAGAGAATTAATTAGCTTTATTAAACAATATATTCCACTGCGAAGTTGCAAACTGAATTTAACAGAAAACAACATCAACAAAAGCAAGTTTAAAGTGTGTTTAGAATATCATTTGGGTAATTGCAAAGGCCCCTGCGAAGGCTTACAAACGTTGCAAGATTATAACGATGGCATTCAACAGATGCGGGATTTATTAAAGGGAAATCTTGGTTCGGTTATTACAAAATATAAAGCCCAAATGCTTGATTATGCCACCAATATGCAGTTTGAAAAAGCTGAAATGATGCGTAAAAAGCTTGAGCATTTAGAAAGCTATCAAGCCAAAAGTATTATCGTTAGCAGGCATCTCACAAACCTAGATGTTTATTCAATTTTAAAGGATGAAAAAACGGCGTATGTAAATTATTTAATGGTTCAAGGCGGTACAATTATTCAAACGCACACGGTACAATTAGAGCCCAAGTTAGATGAAACCGAGGCAGAAGTTTTAAGGTTTGCTATTACTAATTTAAGAGAGACTTTTAATAGCTTAAGCAACGAAATAATTGTGCCTTTTGCCGTAGAAGTTGCAGACCCAAACCTTGTGATTACCGTACCCAAAGCTGGCGACAAAAAGAAATTGCTAGACTTGAGTTTAAAGAACGTCAACTATTTTCAAGAAGAAATAATTAAGAAAAAAAGGTTGCATTTGGAGGGCAAAAGCAATTGGGAAAAGAAGAATGTTCTATACGAATTGCAAGAGTATTTGCAGCTGCCCGAAGCACCCGTGCATATTGAGTGTTTCGATAACTCTAACTTTCAAGGGGCTTACCCAGTTAGTGCCATGGTTTGCTTTAAAGATGGCATTGCTAGCAATAAAGACTATAGACATTATAACGTAAAAACAGTGCAGGGTATTAACGATTTTGCTACCATGAAAGAGGTGGTTTATAGGCGGTACAAACGTTTAACTACCGAAAATTTATCACTACCCCAGTTGGTAATTATTGATGGTGGCAAAGGCCAGCTAAGCAGTGCTATGGAGGCACTGAAAGAGCTGGACATTGTGGGTGAAATGACCGTTGTTGGTTTGGCAAAAAATGAAGAAGAAATATTTTTTCCAGGCAATAGTGAATCTGTAAAACTACCATGGGATAGTGATAGCTTAAAACTGATTAGGCGAATCCGTGATGAGGTACATCGTTTTGGCATTACCTTTCACCGTAACCAACGTAGTAAAGGCACATTTAAAAACGAATTAGAAACGATAAAAGGCATTGGCAAGCAAACTGCTACGGATTTATTAAAGGCCTTCAAATCGGTTAAAAGTATCCAAACAAAAACCGAAAAAGAACTGGTTGATATTGTAGGTTTATTAAAAGCAAAATTGATATTGCAGCATTTTAACACAAATCAAAATAGTTGATTGTAAATAGTGGCCGCTCACGGGTTTTCACTTTTCACTTTCCACTTTTCACTATCATGACAGATTACATCAACATAGGAAAAATAGTTGCATCATTTGGCTTAAAAGGCGAGTTAATTTTAAAACATGGCTTGGCAAAAAAATTGGTTTTAAAAAATGTAGTAGCAGTGTTTATCGAGGAAATAAAAGGGAGCTATTTGCCATACTTTTTAAGAACATCAAAAGCCAAAACCCATGAAGAAACTTACCTAGAAGTTGAAGGCATTATTACCAAAGAACAAGCACAAAAACTGGTTCAAAAACAAGTGTGGTTATTGGACGAAGACTTTAGACGATTGGCTGGAAATACAAGCCCCATATCATTGTTAGGGTTTACCATTTTTGATGATGGCACCGCCATTGGCATTATTGATGAAGTGATTGAACGGCCACACCAAGTGTTGTTACAAATTCAATATAATGGGAACGAAGCCCTTATTCCATTGCACCAAGAAACCATAGATAGAATAGATAGAAAATTAAAACAAGTACATCTTTTTCTGCCAGATGGGTTACTAGAAATTTATCAATAAAAAAAGCCCGTAAAATTATTTTACGGGCTTTTTATTGTAAACATTTTTAGCTATGAGCCATTTTATAACTGTCTCTTTTTTCCTTTATTAAATCGTGCGATACTTTCAATGCAATTTGTTGTGTAGAAATAAGTTCACGTAAAAATGCAGGTAAATTTTCTGTGTCTAGTGCTTCGTGATAGGCTTTTTGTGCAGCATCTTCCCCATATTCACATTGCTCTAAAGACGATGTGGCATCATCGGAAGAAAAAGCTGCTTTAATGTCCATCCAAACACGGTAAACTTTACCAGAATTAGTGGTACCGTCTGTTACAGGCTCACCGCCTAAAACTGAAACCTCCTCAGTTAAAGCTGCCTTAAAATGACGGCTTTGCATGGCCATTTGCTCAAACAAATCACCTAATATTTGGTCTTTGCCTCTTACTTCTGCAATGGCTTTTGCGTAACCATCAACACGATCGTTATTTATTAAAATAAGGTCGTTTAATACTTCAATTGTTGCTTCGTTGTTAATCATAATAAATGTTTTAATTGTTATAGTCCTTTATCTAAGTAGATAAAAAACCATACCACCATATTATTTTTTCTCAAACAACTTATTGGCCATTTTTGCATCGTGGCCATAAATATCATCCCTAAAATTTAAAAGCCCATCTTGCCCAACCCAAGCCGTAAAATACTTGATAGTTACCGGCACAGTGGGTTTTATGTTCAGCCATTTTTCTTTGAGCTGTTGCATTAATGTTTTAATAGAATCAACCGTGTATAAACTATCTCTGCGTAGTAAAAACTGAGCAAGCTTGATGGGTTCACCAAGCCTAATGCAACCGTGGCTAAACGAGCGTTTGGATGAAGAAAAAGCTTCACGAAAAGGCGTATCGTGCAAGTAAATATTATAACTATTTGGAAACAAAAATTTAACTCCCCCTAACGAATTTGATGGCCCAGGCTTTTGCCTCACAATTGGTATTTTGCCATTGTAACCCGTAATTTCCATATTATTTTTAGCTAAATAATTGGGGTCTTTTTTCAATGCTGGCATTACCTCTTTTTGGGTAATATTATCGGTAACATTCCAATAAGGGCTAAACACCACATATAACAATTTGCTATTAAAAATTACAGTATTGTTTGCTGCGGTACCAACCACTACGTTCATATTAAAACTATACTTACCCGAGTCGTAAACATGTAGTTTATATTCTGGAATATTTACTACTAAATGATCAACCATGGCTGTATCTGGTAGCATCCATCTGGCACGTTCCATATTTACTAAAATCTTACGAATTAAACTATCCAAAGGTCTGTTTAGTTCTTTAAAAGTGCCACTACCAATAAGTCCGCTATTGTTCAATCCATATCTTTTTTGAAACTGTTTTACAGCGTTTAACAAGGTTGTATCAAACAGATTGGAGGTATCGGCAACGGCTAAATCGCCAAAGGCAAACAGCCTTTTTTTAACCAATTGGATGACCGCATTTGAATCTCCCTTTTTAAATGATTTATTGGCCGGTATAGAGTCGCAGTTATACTTATTTTTTAAAGCATAATACTGTAATAAAAACTTTTCTAACTGTCTGTAATCAGCGTTTAAAGGTTCATAATCATCAAGGGCTTTGCCCTTGTTTTTTACCATTGAATCTAGCGCTAAGGTAATATCAATTTTTTTACGTGGAATAAACCAGCCCAACTCTTGAGCATTTATATTGCTGCCTCGGTACACTTTGGATGTGTATTTAAAAAACTGCCCCGTTAGTAATATTTCTGTTTTAAAAGCGAGGCTATCTTTAATAGTGGCGTGGTGAGATTGACCGTTAAAATTATCGTACAACGCATGCAAAGTTGGGTTGTAAATAGAGCTGTCTTTTATATCGGTTATATAGCTGTTTTGAAGGTTATAAAAGTTGTGAGCCTGCTCAATTAAACCACTGGTATCAAACCAAGCGAACTCGTAGTTGCGATGCTTATAAAAGTCAAAAAACTCCTCCTTAAACTTGTTTAGGACACTGTCGGTAGTAATAAAATTTTCCAATTGTACACTATCTAAAAAAAGATTATTATAAGATGTCTGATTCGTAATAGTAGCATCAATTACAACTGGTTTTTTCTCTTTATGCTTACACCCCTCAAAGATTGTAATAGCCACCGTTATAAACAAAATCATTCTATTCATAAACCAATAATTATACTTTAAAAGTTAAGCATTTACTAACAACGCAGCAGCCACAACACCAGCAGTTTCGGTACGCAATCTTGTATTACCTAAACTAACAGGTTGGTAATTGTTTTGTAAGGCCATATCAATTTCTGGCAAGGTAAAATCTCCTTCGGGTCCAATAAGTATTTGTACTGCATTTAAAATGGATAATGTAGAAATAGTGGGCTTTACAGCGGCTTCACAATGTGCAATTAGTTTTTGTTTTTCCGTTGATGATTGCAGCGTAGTTTGAATATTTGTCGGCTGGTGTAGCAGCGGTAACCAAACCTGCTGACTTTGTAACATAGCAGCAATTACAATACTTTGCATCCTATCAAATCTAAAGTATTGACGTTCAGTTCTGCTACACAATAATGGGATAATTTCTACAACGCCCATTTCGGTAGCTTTCTCTAAAAACCACTCGAACCTTGTGGCGTTTTTTAACAATGATATACCAATAACTATCCGCCTTGTTGGTGGCGGTAAAAAATTTGATGATTCAATATTTACCTCACAGTATCGCTTATCGCTTTTGCTGATAGAAGCAACGTAAGCGTTGCCTTTACCATCGGTTAGTTGCAAACGCTCACCTTGCTTCATGCGTAGCACTTGCACACAATGTTTGCTAGTTTCCTCACTTAATAAAAGCGATGGTGCAGCAATAATATTTGGTTGGTAAAAAAATGGAAGCGGCATTAAATAATACTAATTATCGTAAACCTAATCGATCAATCCTAAAACTTAAATCAGCAATTTCTTAATCGTGTACCACCATTAAAGGCACATGGCTATGAAACGCCAACACCTTAGTATGGCTGCGTTTAAACAAAGTTTCAAACCAAGAATGTTTTTTTGGAATGGTAATAATAAGGTCAACATTTTTACTATCAACAAAGTCATTAATACCATCAATAAAAGAAGTATTATTCACAAAAAAATACTCAGGATTGTAGCCAGATAACAAACCATTTAAAACGTTTATTTGGTCATCTTTATCTTCACCATCTTCACCGTCATTTACATGCAATACAAATAGTTTGGCTTTAATAATATCTAGCAATTTTTTTATCGATTCAACAGGCGTAGTAGCTTCAATTTTTTTTAAATCAACTGCTAAAGTAATTTCTTCAATGGTTTTAAAAACAGTGTTTGGTGGTACAATAATCATTGGTACTGTCACTTCTTTTGCTATATCCACAGTGTTACTACCAATCAAACTTTCTTCCATGGCACTACGGCCTGTAATGCCCATCACTATTAGGTTAGTACCGGTTTTTTCCGCCGCCTCGCTAATGCCATTTACCAAACTATTAAACTCGCTCATGGTTTCTAATATCACTGTTTCGCCACAAGCTGTATGCAACTCTCTAGAAAAATTTTCTAGCCCACTTTCACTAATATTTTTATAGGTTTCAATGTCAATGGGCATTATTGAAGGCACCATCGGGTCAATGCTCATGGATGGCATAACAACTTCGTAAGCGTTATAGATTATTACTTTTGCAGTACCAATTTGTTTGGCTAGTTCAATGGCGTAAATGGCAGCATTTTTTGCAGTTGCAGAAAAATCTGTTGGAACAAGGATTGTTTGCATGGTATTATTTTGTTGGGTAAAACTGATGCGGTAAACTCTGTAAAGTTATCAACTCTCGCTAAACAAAAAGCCCTATTCTACAATAGAATAAGGCTTTTTATAAGGAACTTTTAAAACTAACGTGCAGGAATATTCAAGGGTATATCACGTTTCAACATCTGCTCTCTATTTGCCATCACCCAAGCGGTATTAAATATCAAACGCACACGCTTTTCCATCAAGTTGAAATTGATTTTATCAACTGTGTCTGTCGGGCGGTGATAATCGGCATGAACACCATCAAAATAAAAGATAATTGGCACACCAACTTTTGCAAAATTATAATGATCGCTGCGGTAATAAAAACGGTTAGGGTCGTTTAAATCGTTGTAACGCCTATCCAGTTCCATATTAGCTGTTTTGTTAATGCTGTCTGAAATGCCCATTAAGTCACTACTTAATTTATCTTCCCCAATAACATATACATAATTGCTTGTATCACCCTTGTACTCGCTACCAACTCTACCCACCATATCTGTGTTTAAATCAACAGTTGTTTTTGCTACAGGAAACAAAGGATGTTCGGAATAGTATTGAGAACCCCACAAGCCTTTTTCTTCGCCACTAACGGTTAAAAAAATAATTGATCGTCTTGGTCCATCACCTTTCTTTTTGGCTCTTGCAAAAGCTTCAGCCATCTGTAACACGCTGGTAGTACCGCTCCCATCATCATCGGCACCATAATAAATAACAGTATCACGTTTGCCCAAATGGTCGTAGTGGCTACTTAAAATTACATATTCATCTTTTTTATCTGTACCTTCTAACACGCCAATCACATTACTGCTTTCAAGGTTATCGGTTACTTTATTAACCGTTAATTTGGTTTCTGCATAGTACGTGCCTTTGTTTACAGCCTTCAAATTTTCTGTAGATAAAGTTGCTGTTCTACCCAATAATGCAGAGGCAATTTCTTCTGAAACTTGCACTGTTGCAAAGCTGCTTGTAGGCTTTGTCAAATACATATTCCCTTTGGTTGGCGTTGCTATTTTACGGGGAAATGTATTGGCTACAACAATGATACCTGCAGCACCTTTTGTACGGGCAGTGTTGGCTTTTGCAAAAGTAGAAGTTGGCCCACCTTGGCGCGGATTGGGGGCGGTTGTTGCTGGCTTATAATCTGTAGGTGCACCATCTAATACCATTACCATTTTTCCTTTTACATCCATGGTAAAATCTTCTGGTAAACCATAACCAAGAAAAACAACATCGGTTACTGAAGTAATGCCGCTAGGTGTAGTTTGTAACGTAAACGTAAAATCCTTATCTAACTGAAAAGGCTTACCATTTACAGATAGGTTAGCACCAGCCAACTCATCTTGATATACAGGATACAGTTGTTGGTAACTATCGCCATTGCCTGGCTTTAAACCAAACTTTCTAAACAGGCTTTCAATATAACCTGCGGCTTTTTTTTGTCCTGGCGTTGCCGTTTCTCTACCTTCAAATTCGGCACTAGCAACTATGGTTAATTTCTCTTTTAATGCTTTGCCAGTAATAGTTTCAGCAAATTTGGCAGCATCTTCATTTTTTTGAGCTATGGCAAATATGGAAGCCAAAAGCATGGGTGCAAACAATAGTTTCTTCATGATTATTTTTTAAATAAAAACTACTTTTTATAGTAGCGGTTGTGAAAGATAATATGTTGTTGCTTTTGTAGATAATTTTTTTGGTTGAGTGGGATGGAATTGATGATAATTTGTGTAGCTAGCGCTAATATGATGTGTATTTTTGAAACAAATGAATACAATGAAACAAGTTGTTATTATATGGTTAAGTCTGGTTTTGTTTGCCTGTTCATCAACAAAAAAAATGCTGATTCAGCCAATGGCAACAAGCATTTCTGAGTTAAAGTTTTTAAGTGAAGTTGATGTGCCATACAACTATCAATTTAAGCAAACAACCGTTGGCGGCTTATCTGGTATTGACTATGATGCTGCGAATAATTTATACTATTTAATAAGCGATGATAGAAGTGCCATAAACCCTGCAAGATTTTATACAGCCAAGCTTTTTATTAACCCAAAAGGCATTGATAGTGTGGTGTTTATTGATGTACAAATGATGCGGCAAATGGATGGTTCGGTTTACCCTAATAACAAACAAAATGCTTCTAAAACGCCCGACCCAGAAGCGATACGTTATAACCCAATTACCAAACAATTGGTTTGGACAAGCGAAGGCGAAAAAATAGTTGGGAAAAAAGATACGGTGCTTGAAAACCCTGCCATAACAAGCATTTCAGCCGATGGGAAATATATTGATACGTTTGTATTACCATCGCAATTAATAATGCACGTTGCAGAAAAAGGGCCACGAAAAAATGGTGTGTTAGAGGGATTAACATTTACCAATAATTATAAGCAATTGTATGTAAATGTTGAAGAGCCTTTGTACGAAGATGGCCCAAGGGCAATGTTACAAGATACCACTGCTTGGATCCGGTTTTTTAAATACGATGTTGCTGCAAAACAACAACTGCATCAATATGCGTACAAGCTAGACCCAATTGCCTACGAAGCCAAACCAGCCGATGCTTTTAAAATTAACGGCGTGCCAGATATTTTAAGTATTGGCGATGATAAATTATTGGTGATGGAACGTTCTTTTTCTACAGGCAGATTAGCCTGTACCATTAAAATTTTTGAAGCAGATATTAGTCAAGCTACGGACATAAAAAATAATCCATCATTACAAAAAAATACCGCTTTTGTACCCGCTACAAAAAAATTATTACTCAATATGGATAAGCTAGGTATTTATATTGACAATGTTGAAGGAATGACCTTTGGCCCAACATTACCCAACAGGCATAAAACCCTTATCTGCGTTGCCGATAACAACTTTGAAATACTTGAAAAAACGCAATTTTTATTGTTTGAGATTATGCCATAAAAGGGTACCATATGGATACATTGGGCACATAGAAATAGGATAGTAAATTTTAATTTGGGTTAAGGCTAACGGGGTGATATAATTTTAGAAAAATAAAGGGTACCATTTAAATAGTAAGATGTATTTGCCCAATACCTATGTGCCTACTGTGTGTATGTGGTAAATAAAACGATAACTTACAAATCACCCAATTGTGGTCGCAAAACAATGTCTTCCATTACTGCTTGTGGCGATAATTGCGATGCCGCAAATACCATTTTCGCAACGTCATCTGCTTGCATTATACGGGCTTCTTCTACACCGCTGCCAATCCAACTATCTGTATAAGCTGCACCGGGCATTACCGCAGAAACCTTAATGCCAAAGGGTTTCAACTCTTCACGCAAGTTTTTGCTAAAACCAAGTAAGGCATATTTACTAATGCTATAACTACCACCATTCGCATAGGCTTGCAGCGAAGCAATGGAACAAATATTAAAAATACTACCACTTTTGCGTTCCATCATTTTAGGCAATAAAGCCCTTGTTAAATGATAGGCACTATACAAATTCGTTTCTATCATTTGTTCCAATAAACCATCTTCTTCGTTATGAATAGAACCAGGTAAAAATTGACCAGCATTGTTCACAATAATATCTGGTATACCATATTTTAAACACCAATTGGCAAAAGCTATAACCTCTTCTTTCACACTCATATCGCAAGGCATAGCTTTTATGGTACATTGAGGGTATTGTAATAAAATATCTTCCATCATTTTATATAGTTGCAATTCACCTCTTGCACATACTAATAACGTATTACCCGCAGTGGCAAATTGGGCTGCAATGGCTTTACCCAATCCTTTTGAAGCACCTGTAATAACAATTATTTTATCCTGATTTACAGTAACGGATGTATTTTGTTGGCTCATTTATTTATTGTTTAAATTTTTTGCAAACATACCGTATGGCATTATCAGAACAACCTTTGTTAAACACCAACCGCAAATACGAGCATCTTTTTTTTGACCTTGACCACACCTTGTGGGACTTTGAAATGAACTCAAAAGAAACGCTTTGGGATTTGTACCAACAACACCATTTGGAGCAATTGGGTATTACAGATTTTGACGTTTTTTTTACTAGATATAACGAGTACAACAATCGCCTGTGGGATAGATACCACAAGGGTTTTATAAAACAAGATGAGCTAAAATGGAAGCGGATGTGGCTAACGTTGCTGGATTATAAAATAGCCGATGAACCACTCGCAAGGCAGTTAGGAATTGAATTTTTAACCATTTTGCCAAGCAAAAAAAACTTATTTGATTATACGCCTGAAATATTGGATTATTTAACCAAAAAAAATTACCAATTACATTTAATTACCAATGGTTTTGAGGCGGTACAGCATAAAAAATTGGCCACCAGTAATTTAGCTAAATATTTCAAAGAAGTTATCACATCTGAAGTGAGCAATAGCCTTAAACCTCAAAAAGAAATTTTTGATTTTGCCTTCTTAAAAACGAAAGCTTTGCCACATCACAGCATTATGATTGGGGATAATTTAGAAGCGGATGTTCAAGGCGGTATTAATGCGGGTATTGATACCATTTTTGTAAACCATATTAATGCTGAGCCACATATTCATGCAACGTATGTTGTTACCAATTTGAAAATGTTGGAAGAGATTTTTTAGAGTAGTTCTACCGCATAGTTACATAGTCACATAAGGAAGAAGAACTTTAAATTTCGAGATTTTTGTTTGTCATTAAGGCGTGTCTTCATCAATCATCAAACCTACTTTGTCTATGTGGGGAGAAGAAAATCAAAACAATATTTTCTCAATAGATTTAAACCCTTCGTTTACGGGCAATTGTTCCCACAAAATTTGATAAATAGCGGTAGCAATTGGCATACTGGCCTGCAAATCGTTGTTGGTAATATGAATGCACTTACTGGCATTGTAACCTTCGGCCACCATGTTCAGTTCTAGCTGTGCGGCTTTTACACTGTAGCCTTTACCAATCATGTTTCCAAAGGTTCTGTTACGACTAAAAAGTGAGTAGCAAGTAACCAATAAATCACCCAAATACACAGATGCTGAATAATTAATACTGCGCTGTTCTTCCTCACTTTCTTTATCCCAAACTAACTTATGGCAAAATGCCGCCATTTCGTTTGCAGCATTGGCAATATAAACGCTTAAAAAGTTGTCACCATACTCTAAACCATGAGCAATACCAGCACCCAATGCATAAATATTTTTAAGAATGGCTGCGTATTGCACACCAATAATGTCGTGGTTTATAATTGTGTTTATATACTCAGTTTTAAAGTTGGTAGCCAACAATTTTGCCATGGGTTCATTTATACCAGAAAAAGTAAGATAAGATAGTTTTTCAGCCGCCACCTCCTCTGCGTGACAAGGTCCAAGAACTGTAAAATAATCTTGCAAAGGCACCTCAAAATTTTCTGCTAAATAGTCGTTTAACAATTGATTGGTAGAAGGAATAAGGCCTTTAATGGCAGAGATAATTTTCTTGTTTTTTAAAGCAGTTGCGGGTAAATTAGATAAAACATCTACCACATAAGCCGAAGGCACAGCAATAACTAATACGTCTGATTTTTCAACTACATCGAGCAAATTACAAGTAAGCTGCAATTGCTTTACATCAAAATATGCAGCCCCTAAATAATAAGGATTATGCCGACGTTTTTGAATGTAGCTCACGCTTTTTTCGTTGCGGATAAACCAATTGATGGAATTGCCATTATCGGTTAAAATTTTAGCCAATGCTGTGGCCCAACTACCGCTACCTATCATTCCAAATTGCATGGCAAAATATTTTGTTAGTGGACAAACATACGAAAGGTTATAGAAAATATAGTTTGAGGAACACAAATGCCCTGCGTCACATTTGTTACAGAAAAAGTCGCTGTTGGTCAATAGATATAACAAAGGCGAAAACCCTTGCGTGGATTGATTACTAGTATAGCAATTAAAGGGTCGTTAATCAAGTATTCTACAGTGAAAGACGGTTCGCTGTTGGGTAATAGCCATTATAAAAATAAACAGCATACATTTTAAATCACTACCAACTATTACTAACCGAAGGTTTCCATGTTTGACCTGTAGATTGCATGAATACCTCCTTTTGTTTGGTGAGTTGGAAACATGGAATTAAGGATTGCTTTTGAAAAATCTGTTTGAAAAAATAGAAATTAAAAATTGGCTTTTTGGGCTCAATCAATTGCAACATTTCAATAAAGCAACTTGTTAACTTCGTATTATGTCTTTCCAACTTCAGTCACATTATCAACCAGCAGGCGATCAACCAACCGCAATTAAGCAGTTAGTAGAAGGCATTAATAATGGCGAACAATTTCAAACCTTGCTAGGTGTAACAGGTAGTGGTAAAACATTTACCATGGCTAATGTGATTCAACAAACACAACGACCAACGCTAGTTTTAACGCATAATAAAACGCTTGTAGCCCAGTTATATGGCGAGTTTAAGCAGTTTTTTCCTGATAATGCAGTGGGTTATTTTGTAAGCTATTACGATTATTATCAGCCAGAAGCTTACATGCCTGTTAGCGACACGTATATAGAAAAAGATTTAAGTATTAATGAAGAGTTAGACAAGCTACGTCTGCAAGCCACCAGTGAATTATTAAGTGGTAGAAGAGATATTATAGTGGTAGCAAGTGTAAGTTGTATTTATGGTATGGGTAACCCTACTGAATTTGAAAATGGCATTGTTCGCATTCATAAAGGGCAGGTTTTATCTCGTCAAGGTTTTTTACATGCTTTGGTAAATAGTTTATATAGTAGAAGTCAAGGTGATTTTGCAAGAGGTACGTTTAGGGTGAAAGGCGATACAGTTGATATTAATTTACCGTACCTGGATATTGCTTATCGCATCACGTTTTTTGGCGATGAAATTGAAGAGATAGAAAGCCTTGAAAAAGCTACCAGCAAACGTATTGGTGTACTCGAAAACGCGGCTATTTTTCCTGCTAATTTGTACTTGGCACCAAAGGATATTATGGTGGAGGTGATTAATGAAATTCAAGATGAAATGATGGCTCAAGTAGCGTATTTTACCAGCACTGGTAAATTTATAGAAGCCCAGCGAATAAAGGAACGTGTAGAATTTGATCTTGAAATGATACGTGAATTAGGCTACTGCAATGGTATTGAAAACTACTCTCGCTTTTTTGATAGACGAATACCCGGAACAAGACCCTTCTGCTTGTTGGATTATTTTCCCAAAGACTTTATTTGTATGATAGATGAAAGCCATCAAACCGTGCCGCAAATTGCTGGTATGTATGGTGGCGATAGA
>JAYVNQ010000102.1:0-6285 GCA_043758365.1 Chitinophagales bacterium | reverse complement strand
TCTATTCAGCCACATAGGCGTCGCACACTGCATCATTTGGCTATTTTATTTAGCTTTTATTTAAGTGCAAATTTCGCTCACATTAGCCCCTATCCTCTACCCACTAGCCTAATTCACAATTACCTTTTTATTATACCAAGGCAGCAGCCCCAAACATATAAAACCAACCAACACAATCAATAAAAACTGGGCAAACCATTGCAATGTTCCATTAGCAAGGCCAATGGTGTAAGGCACCCCATTTTTCTCTAAAACTGTTGCTAAAAAAATAGCGTAAGCACCAATACCACCAGGCGTAGCAATCATACCCAAACTAGCAAAAGCTAAACCCGAAATAGCTACCGATAATCCCAAATGAGCCGTGCCTTGTGTGGCTTGAAGCCCAACCCAAGTGCCCAAAATATACAAGCTCCAGATACCTGCAGTACACCACAAGAAAGTACCTTTTTGTTGTAGGTTTTTTATACTTGCTAAACCTTCTACCACACCACTCAAAATCTTTTTAAAACCAATTACTATTTTAAGGTGCGAAAACTGGGTGAACCAAATTTTAAGTGCTATAACTATAGCTACTATAACAAGCACTACAATACCAATTTTAGTAAACGAAATGCTACCTGCTTTATCAGTAAATACCTTTAACAATAATTCCTTGCCATACTCGCCTACCACTTGATATTGTGTAGCAAAAGCAATCATAAAAAAAAGTATCAAACAAATAACGTCAAATGCTCGTTCAACCACGATAGTACCTACCAATTTTTCAGTAGGTATTTTTTCGTATTTAGTTAATAATGTACACCTTATTACTTCCCCCAAACGTGGAATGGCAAGGTTGGTTAAATAACCAATCATCACCGCAAAGAAAACGTTAACAAGCGATGGTTTATAGCCCATTGACTGCATTAAAATCTTCCAACGGATGCTGCGCAAAACATGGCTAGTACTAAGTATAATAAATACTGGAATAAGCAAGGCAAATTTTGCGGTACGCAACGACAATTTAAACTCATCCCATTTGTCAGGAGGGATTTGATGCAAACTCCACCAAACTAAAAAAATACCAATGCCAAGAAATATAATATATTTTAAAAAGTTGGCTATTTTCTTTTTCATTAAATGCAATCAGTTTAAGACGCCTCGCAATTTACACAAGCATTTGTATCTGTAACATATTAATAATTGTAGCTATTACTTTGTGCAAAGCGGCATAAAATGAGCTAATATTTGTTAATCCAAAAGCATATTATCAATGAGTCTCACTCCATTTAAAAAAGCAGCTATCACAGCAATTTTTTGTATTGTTTTTTCATTTACCAAAAGTGGTTGCAAGGTATTGGCATCGCAAATTTCTATATAATCAACACTTTCAAATTGGTTCATGATTAACGTATTGGCTACTATCAATTTTAAATTTGTAATCGTTTCTTTATCAATATTAGCTTTTATAAAAACTAGTGACTGATAAATAGCAGTACCATTTGCTTTATCTATTTCGGTTAAACGAATATTTCGGCTACTCATTGCTAAACCACTTGTCTCACGAAGCGTTTTACCTATTTGAAGGTTTACTTTTAAGCCAGTTTCATCAATCAGTTTTTTAATTACCATACACTGTTGGTAATCTTTTTGCCCTAAAAAAATGGTGTTTGGCTGTAAAATAATTAATAAACGATGCACCACTTGGCAAACCCCTTGAAAATGGTTAGGCCTAAATTTTCCTTCTAAAATGGTTTCTAAATAGCCTAAGTTGTATGTAGTTTCCAAGGCTATTCCATTAGGATAAATTTCATCTGCCAAGGGCAAAAACAATACATCGCAACCTGCTTTTTCTAATAACAAAATATCATTGTCAATAGTAATAGGATATTTTTCAAAATCCTGGCTATCATTGAACTGTGTAGGATTTACAAATACACTGCATACTGTTATATCAGCCTGTAGTTTACTCATAGCTATCAACGATAAATGCCCTTGATGCAAAGCACCCATTGTTGGCACAAAGCCAATTGATAAATCTTTGTTTTTTTGTTTAGTAAGGTATTGTTGCAGTTGGTCAATCGTTTTAAAAAGTATCATTTATAGCCTATTATTGGGACGTAGTTTAGTGTGCTACTGATTTTCGGCGTATTTCCTTTACTTTTGCACACTTGTTTTACGGCTAATATTAAAAAGTATCTTATCAATGTCAAAGAAAAGAATTTTATTCATAGCCACAGAGATGTCGCCTTATTTAGAGTTGACTGAGTTTGCAGGAATGGTTAACAGACTTGCTATTAAAAGCAACGATACGGGTTTAGAAGTACGTTGCATTATGCCACGTTTTGGCGTTATTAACGAACGTAGGCACAGGCTACACGAAGTTGTAAGATTGTCTGGTATCAACGTTTCTGTTGATAATGACGACTATCCTTTACAAATAAAAGTAGCCTCACTACCCAATGCCAGATTACAGGTTTATTTTCTAGAAAATGAAGACTTTTTTAAACGTAAACAAATTTTTCATGATGAAGATGAGAATTGGTTTGATGACAATGGTTTGCGAACCATCTTCTTTTGCAAAGGTGCTTTAGAAACAGTGAAGAAATTTGGATGGGCACCAGATGTGGTGCATTGTAGTGGTTGGATGAGCAGTTTAGTACCTGCCTATATAAAAACAGCTTACAAACGTGAGCCAGTTTTTGGTAATAGTAAAATTGTTTTCACCATTGGAGAAAATACTTTTGAAGAAAAATTGAGTAGTGATTTTATAAAAAAAGCCTTAATAAACGCCAACATAAAAGAGAAAGATCTTGAAACAGGAAAAGAACTAACTAATACAGCGTTGTTTAAACTTGGTTCCACTTATGCTGATGCTATCACCTTTGGTTCTGACATTATTGACAAGAAATTAAAGGATGAATTTGCAAAAGCGAAGGGCAAAAAAGTAGTACCTTTTAAAGGGCTTGATACCGATTTGTCCGAATACATGGATTTGTACAATAGTCTATCGATATAGTATTATTTCAACACTTATTATTTGACAATTAACCAAAAAAAATAAAAAAAATGCCTTACTTATTTACTTCCGAAAGTGTATCTGAAGGACATCCAGACAAGGTTGCTGATCAGATTTCAGATGCCTTAATTGACAATTTTTTAGCTTTTGATTCTGAGTCTAAAGTAGCTTGCGAAACCCTTGTTACAACCGGTCAAGTTATTTTGGCTGGCGAGGTTAAAAGCAAAAGTTACTTAGATGTTCAAGAGATTGCCCGTGGTGTTATCCGTAAAATTGGTTACACTAAAAGCGAGTATATGTTCGAGGCAAATAGTTGCGGTGTTTTGAGTGCTATTCACGAACAAAGTGCTGACATTAACCAAGGTGTAGATAAAAAAAAGAAAGAAGAGCAAGGTGCTGGTGACCAGGGTATGATGTTTGGTTATGCCACAAATGAAACAGAAAACTATATGCCTTTGGCTTTAGATTTATCTCATGCTTTGTTGCTTGAATTAGCAGCATTACGCAGAGAAAATAAAGCGATTAAATATCTTCGTCCAGATGCTAAGAGTCAGGTTACTTTAGAGTACGATGACAATAATAAACCTGTAAGAATTGATGCTATTGTAATATCTACACAGCACGATGATTTTGATAGTGAAGCAAAAATGCTTGCTAAGATTAAAAAGGATATTGTAAGTATTTTAATTCCTAGGGTAAAAACTAAGTACAAAAAATTAGCACACTTTTTCAACGATAAAATTGAATACCACATCAACCCAACTGGCAAGTTTGTTATTGGTGGGCCACATGGCGATACTGGTTTAACAGGCCGTAAAATAATCGTAGATACTTACGGTGGTAAAGGTGCACATGGTGGTGGTGCTTTCAGCGGTAAAGACCCTAGTAAAGTAGATAGAAGTGCGGCTTATGCAACCCGTCACATTGCTAAAAACCTTGTAGCAGCTGGTGTTGCAGAGGAAATATTAGTGCAAGTTTCTTACGCTATTGGCGTTGCAAAACCAATGGGTATTTATGTAAATACTTATGGCACGTCTAAATTGAGTCTTACAGATGGCCAAATTGCTAAAAAAGTAGAAGCTATTTTCGATATGCGACCTTACTTTATTGAGCAGCGTTTAAAATTACGTAATCCAATTTATAGTGAAACCGCTGCTTACGGACACATGGGGCGTAAAAACGAAATAGTTACTAAAGAATTTAAAGATCCCTATGGTAAATCTCTAAAAGTAAAAGTTGAACTGTTTACTTGGGAAAAGCTTGACTACATAGAAAAAGTGAAAAAAGCTTTCAAAATAAAATAATCGAACTGACACATTAAAAAGCGATGCAACTCCTAAAGTTGCATCGCTTTTTTGTTTACCAACTTAGCTATTCCTATTAGAACTTGTTGTGCCAGCACTACATTGGTTTGGTACTTTCTTGGGACTTTATCAAAGCATAGAAATTATTAAAACCCGCGCAAAGACTTATGTATTATTTCAACACTTTCTAGTATCTGCTCTTTGGTAATAATGAGTGGTGGTGCAAAACGAATTTTATCCCTATGGGTTGGTTTTGCCAACAAACCATTTTCCTTCATTGCCAAACAAATATCCCAAGCTGCTTCTGGGTTTTTATGGTTAATTACTATTGCATTTAATAAGCCTCGTCCTCTAATCGTCTTAATTAATGGTGATTGTAATTTGGCTAATTTTACTCTTAATAATTCCCCCATCGCAGTTGCATTTTCGGCCATTTTTTCATCTTTTAATACTTCCAACGAAGCCATCGCAACGGCACAAGCCAAAGGATTTCCTCCATAAGTACTACCATGCTCACCGGGCATAATATTCATCATAATAAAATCATCACACAAAACAGCAGCCACAGGCATTGTACCACCGCTTAATGCCTTACCAAGAATTAAAATATCTGGTCGCACATTTTCGTGATCACAGGCTAATAATTTACCAGTTCTGCAAAGCCCTGTTTGTATTTCATCGGCGATAAATAGCACATTATGTTCAGTGCATGATGCCCGTACTTTTTGCAAATAACCATCATCTGGTAGCACCACACCTGCCTCCCCTTGAATGGGTTCTACCATAAAAGCAGCTATATTTTTATCTTGAAAAGCAGCTTCTAAAGCCACAATATCATTATAAGGTACTAAGCCAAAACCCGGCATAAAAGGTCCAAAGCCTTTGTAACTACTTGGGTCTGTTGATGATGAAATTGCAGCCAATGTTCTACCCCAAAAATTACCTTTGGCAAAAATAATTTTAGCTTGGTTTTCGGCTACCCCTTTTTTATCGTAAGCCCAACGTCTTGCTAACTTAATAGCAGTTTCGCCACCTTCAACACCAGTGTTCATTGGCAGCACTTTATCATAGCCAAAATAACTAGTAATATATTTAGAATATTCACCTAGCAAATTATTATGAAATGCACGACTGGTAAGGGTTAGTTTTTGTGCCTGTTCAGTTAAAGCAGCAATTATTTTAGGGTGGCAATGACCTTGATTTACGGCTGAATAACCACTTAAAAAATCGTAGTAACGTTTGCCATCAACATCGTATAAAAATACGCCTTCACCACGGTCTAGCACCACAGGCAAAGGATGGTAATTATGTGCACCAAATTGTTCTTCTAAATGCAAATAATATGAGCCACGCTCAGATGAGGTTTGAGTAATCATAAAGTAAGTAGTGAAAAGTGAAAATGCAATGATTGAAATTGAAAAGCAGAAATTCAAAAATTATTGAAAGGCATAATAAGCCTAAGGACACTTAATTAGCATCTGGGATGATGTAGTAAATCTAAATTTTCAGAAAGAAGTATCATAGCCGTTGTAATTCTGTAGCAATAATAAAGCAATTATTTTAAATCATAGAAGTCCATTGCGGATACAGCTGAGGTGCTAGCTACAAACAAGGATGGTAGAAACTAAAAAAGGCTGTGGTAAATTATTACTACAGCCTATCTATTAATTTGCTTAAAATCCTTACTGTTTTTTAGCAGCAGCCTCGGCTGCTAATTTTTTGCGTGCTTCTACATATTCTTTAACTCTATCACCCATTAAATCTTTCAATCGCCAATCCTTATCAGCATTTGCTTCTTTTAATTTTTGATTTTTTACATCTGCAGTTAGGCTTGAGTCTCTATTTATTTCATCTTGCTTTTTGTAAAAATTTTCTATTATTACTTTGAGAAGCTGTTTGAGTTAATTAATATTTTTGACCATTAGGCACATCATGGCTAAATAGATGTAACTAATTGCAGATTCTTCTGTTCTTTCATAATTT
>JAYVNQ010000101.1:0-18437 GCA_043758365.1 Chitinophagales bacterium | reverse complement strand
TTGCGATAAAGTATTTACCCCAAAAGTGTTGATAGTGCCGCTACCACCAGCTAATAAACCTTGTCCATAAGGTGCAAATGAGCCGAAAACAATTAAGGATGTTACTTGCGATAACATTTCGCTTTGATTAGACTCTACCCTAGTAAGAAATTCACTAAAATAACTATCACTTTTTATGGGGCTATTCGATGGAAAATCTAAACTAAATGTGATGGTTGGTTTGGTAAGTTTATCTTTTAAATGGGCTATCACATACACATCTCCACGGTAAGATTTTGTACTGCTACTAACATTGGTTACTTGCTGGTTTGAGAGCAAATCAGATACGCTAACACGCTCAGCTCTATACACCGCATCAATATGTACCTCAGCATTGTAAGGGTCACCGTTCCATTCAATAAAATTATCCGCATCTAACATATCAAAAGGCTTACGGATAAACGATTGAAAATTGAAATCATAACGCCCAAAGTCAATGTTGTAGCGCCCTTTCATGGATAGTGGTACTGTTGTACCAGCCAAAATACGCAGCCTACCATTACCTCTTGCTTTAACAACATCACCCGTTAATTCATCCAAAATCACATCAATATCAACTTTAGTATTTGCAGTTACATCAAGGTCAACGGTAAGGTCAAAATTGCTTCTTTTACTTTCAGTTTCTAACTCGGTACCATATTGTTTAAATACAATAAAATCTGCTTCGCCACTTTGCTTGCTTATGGTGCTTGGTATATAAATATGAGAGCTATCATTGGCCTCTGCAACTATGGTCATTCTAGCAGCATAATCAGGGCCTTTTAAACTCAAGCTAGCTTTACCAATGGCCTTACCATAAAACTGTTTATTGTCTTTTTGCCTAGTATCAATCAACAACAATTTCTCAGTTTGCATGTCAAAATCAAACGCCATATCATTAAAATTCTTTTCATATAATTTACCTTTTACTTTGGCGGAATTTTTATATTTATCGTGAATGGTCATCTCCCCAAAGTCAATCCCATCGGGCATGAAGCTGATGGTAGTGCTATCAATATCATAATAAACTTGTGTAAAATTTACCTTTAAACCACCATTACGAAGCTTGACTTTACCCGACAGATTTGGTTTAGAAGGATTGCCACTAACAATTAAATTACCCGTTGCTTTACCTTTTAAATCGCTAAAAGTATCGCCAATAAACCGCTCAACTACAGCAATTTTAGAGTCGCTTAGGTTAGTGTTTACATACAAAGAATTACCAGTGCTATCTTTTAGATTGTAGAAGCCATCGGTATTAAATTTATAATTCTCGTTATTAGATTGAATGGTAAATGGAATTTTACCAGTTTTGCTATCATAGATACTTTTGATAGTTACTAAACCAATACTATCATTATCTAATCTAAATTGCTCAGCTTTAATAGTTGCCTCCGCATTAAAAGCCCCATAGAAATCATTGAGCCTAATTTCGCCGCTTGCTAGCCCTTCTAACCTTGGATTTTTTATTACAAGGTTCGTTAAATCACCCAAAACAACGTTCTTTAATTTCACCACCAAATTGTTGGTATTGCTTTCAGAACTTAATTCTGTTTCAACTTTTATTTCTTGAAAACCTTGTACAAATTTTACGTTTTCCGCACTAACAAAATTCTTACGTACCACAATTTCACCTTGCTTCTCTAAGTCCCATTTTTTATTGTTTAGCACAAAAGCAGATGGCCTAAAATTGATACGGATACCATCTTCCAAAGTATATAAATCTGCATTTAAATTAGCTTCGTTAATAGTACTGGATGCTTTTGTTTGTAAGCTTATAACCGAGTGATTATTACTTGATTGAATTGCAACTGTTGAGTTAGGAAAACTTAAACTATCGCCAACTCTAATATTGGCAACCTCACCTTTTAAAAGCAAGGTATCCAATGTACCTTCACCTTTAAATAAAGCATCTGTTACATGGTATTTATCGTAGGACAAATTGGGTACAGAAGCCAATAGTGTAAACTGGTTTCTAGCAGTGTTTATTGTACCCGTCAAACTGGCATAATCTAAGCCCGATAACCGGCTATCAATAATTTTAGCATAGCTATCAAAGTCTTTAGTACTAAAGGTTATAGAAAAATCTTGATTTTGTAATGGTGTTATTGGGGGGTTAAAATATGCTGGGTAATAATGGCTTAAATAAGTTTGAAAAGCAGTTGGTAAATCGAGTAATTTATATTGGCTTCCACTAACCGATGCAGTAAATTCATTACTGTTTGCAGTAAGGGTACGCACACCACCACTATCGCTGGCAGTAACCACTAAAGAGTCGAAACTTAGCTTATCAATACCATGCGTAAGATTGGCGTTTAATATCTTGGCAGTACCCTCAAATTCATCAATATTTAGCCCATTAAAATTTAAGTCAAACAAGCCTGTTAACTCATACTTATCCTTGGTCAATTTTATATTTTGAAGGTTGCTTTTTACTAAATCGCCCAAGATATTAATACGTGGTTTTTGGTGGCTAAAATCAATTTCTATCGTACTTGTAAAATCAACATTTGGATCATCAATTTTTAATTCGCCATTAAAATATTTTTTTAAGAATATGCCTTTTGTGATAATGTTTGTATAGGGATAACCATTAAACTCGAACAAGCTAAACTTACCATTTAACGACGATTTCATTTGACTTAAATTAAAACTACTACCATCAATTTTACCTGTAAAATTTACCAACCCCAATGCAGAACTATTGATGAATTTACCCAAATTAAAACGATTAGTTTTTAAAGTACCATCGTAAGTTGGCTCGCCACGTTTAGGAAATTTCATCGCCACATTTGCATCTACACTTCCAATATTTGTGCTGATAATACCAACTGTTTTAAAATCATTAATAGTGCCATTAAAATTACCTCTGAATAAAATGTTGCCCAACGATGCAATATTGGGGTTATTCATTTTTCGCAAAGCCGGAATGACAATGCCCAGATCAACATTGTTTGTTTTTATAAACCCTTGGTTAAAATTGATAGTTGTTTTATCAATATCTGGTAACCCTTTCATTGCTAAATTACCAGCAATGTTTGTGGTAACCCCAGAACGGATAAGGAAATTTTTAAGCGAAAAATCAGAAATAGTACCCAAGAAATTACCGCTTACAACAGCTTGCTTTTTCCATGTTTTTAAGTCGGGAGCAAAGTAGGCAATGTCATCGCTAAACACACTTGTATTTTTAAACTTAGCATCTAAAAAAACCTTGGTTGTAAAGTTGGCAAAGTCCTTATTAAAGTGGGCAAACTTCATGGCATAATAATCGCCTAAACGGCTTTTATTAGTTTGTAAATCAAGCTTCGCTAGTTCAATAATTTGAGGTGTAACTTTTAAATATGTCTTGAATTTTTTTAGTTCAAAGCCGCAACGTTCACGGCAGCTGATATCCATTTTAGCTTTTAAAGTATCTTGTAAAAATGAGAAATCTTTGAACGTACCCTTTAATTGTGTTAGTTGTAAATGATCACCATCAAAACCTTGTAACGGTTTGCTATCAAGCGATTCGCTAATAAAAATACCGTTGTTAATACTTAAATTATTTACTGTAAAGTTGATACCGAGATTAAAACGTAGCGTCGTATCTTTTAAGTTTACCACTTCTTTTTTTCGTAATGCCAATGGTTTTAACTCTTCAAAATGTTGCAGGCTAACGTATGGCTTTTCTACTTGTAGTGTATTTATTTTAAAAGTGTTATTACTAAAACTAAAATCATCTGCATCTAATAATAAACTACCAACGTTTATGGTCATTCTTTCACCACCCCAAAGATCGTTTTGTACAAAAGCAACGTTTTTTAAATCAACTTTTTTAAGGTTCAATTCTATGCCTTTACCAGTATCTTTTTTTGCGTTTGGAGTTGAAAAATAAGACGCGATAAATTGGTAGTTCCATACACTATCCTTGCGTTGCAATTTTATAACTGCATCTTCTAACCCAATAAATTTCAACTCAGCTTTATTTTTCAAAAAAAACCAATCAGTTATGCGTATCCGTAATTGGTTGGCGTAAAGCAAAGTGTCTTTTTGTTTGTCGCGGATGAGTGTACCTTCAAAGTTTACCTTATCGAAAAATGAAAGGCTTACCCTCTTAATTTTAACCTCAGTACCTAAAGATTTTGATAATTTATTGGTGGCAATACCAACAGCCCAATTTTGTACATAGCTTGTTTGTATGGCAATAAAAAACACCAGCACCAAAGCGATGATAATTAGAATTGTTCGGCCAAATATTTTAAGGAATCTCTTCAAAAACGTTGTACTTTATTGCAGTAAAAATAAAGGTTCGTGCCTTTAAACCAATTATAATACCAAACTTTAAATAATTGAAAATTAATGGCTAGGAATTTGGCAATTACTTACCATTAATTTGCATGTTTAAATGATATTTTAATTATACCAAACACTAGCCTTTAAACTACAAATAATATTACAATGCAAAAAATACTGGTGGTAATTGGTGGTGGGGCTGCAGGTTTTTTTTGTGCAATAAATGCTGCTAGGTTAAACCCAGAATTACGTGTTATAATTATTGAAAAGAATAATAAATTATTAAGTAAAGTAAAAGTTAGCGGAGGTGGCAGATGCAATGTAACCCACGCCTGCTTTGATGTTGATGATTTGATACTTAAATACCCAAGAGGTAAATATTTCGTAAAAAAAGCTTTTAATTGGTTCAGCCCAACCGATACTATTGAATGGTTTAACCAACGGGGAGTGGCATTAAAAACCGAAGCTGACAACCGCATGTTTCCTGTAACAGATAGCTCACAAACAATTATTGATTGCTTATTAACAGAGTCGAGAAAATATAATGTAAAAATTGTGTTGAGTTGTGCGGTAAAATCAATTCTCACTATAAATAAGGCGTTTAAGCTGCTATTAACCGAGGATAAAATATTAGAAGCAAATTATGTTTTTGTGGCTTGTGGCGGCTTTCCACAAACGGTACAATTTAATTGGCTTACCAACTTAGGGCATTCTATTGAAGAGCCAGTACCATCGCTATTTACATTTAATATGCCCAACAATAAAATAACTGAATTAATGGGTGTAAGTGTTGAAAATGTGACCGTAAAAATTGCGGGCTCAAAACTAAAAAGTAATGGCCCAATATTAATAACACATTGGGGTTTAAGCGGTCCCGCCATTTTAAAATTATCAGCTTGGGCAGCTAGACATTTATCTGCTGCTAAGTACCAATTTACCATAACTATCAACTGGTTGGGCGATATGACTGAAATGGTATTAAAAGAAAAATTTTTCGAGTATCGGTTATCATTAGCACCTCAAAAAGTAATTACAAAAAACCCTTTTGGTTTACCTAATAGATTGTGGTTATACTTTTTACAATTAAGTGGTATTTCTGAAGAAACACGTTGGGCAGATTTAGCTTCTGCACCACAATACAGACTGCTACGATTATTAATTTTACAAGAGATTATTGTTAATGGTAAAACCACTTTTAAGGAAGAATTTGTTACAAGCGGCGGTATTAAATTAAACGAGGTTGATGCCAATACCATGGAAAGTAAAAAGATAGAAAACCTATTTTTTGGAGGTGAAATTTTAGACGTTGATGGTGTTACTGGCGGCTTTAATTTTCAACATGCATGGACCAGTGGATGGATTGCTGCGAGAACAATTGCCGAGAAAAGTCAGCGTTAAATAATAATAATGAATATATACTAACTAACCACTTACCTCAATCACCTTTCCTTCATTATTACTCTTAAAACTGGCTTCAATGATGCGCATTATATTAATACCATCTTTAGCGGTTACAAGTATTTTTTCGTTGCCTAAAAATGATTGGTACAAGTGCCTATAAAAATCAAAATAATTACCTTGTAAGGTAGGTATTTTTTGTTTTATGACGATACCATCCTTTTCGGTGTGTAATAGGCCCTGTTCAGTTTCTGATTCAGTGCCCCAATCAAGAGTATCTGGCTTTAAACCCTTTAGCAGCAAGCCTTCCTGTACATCTG
Organism: Chitinophagales bacterium; assembly: GCA_043758365.1. GTDB lineage: Bacteria > Bacteroidota > Bacteroidia > Chitinophagales > Chitinophagaceae > Parasediminibacterium. The sequence goes on along the minus strand of JAYVNQ010000101.1, from coordinate 12,429 downwards.
CCCTCGATTTTAAAAATGAGCCTTTTGTTCCATGCACAATATAAGATGGCACTGGTTGCCGCATAAAATAACCGGCTTTTAAGCGTACCCTTTTGTTTGGGTAATACATCAAAATTTCAAAATAATCTTCTACCTGTGAGTGGTCTCTAGTAATTCTTAAATCTGCAAAAATGCGTTGCGGCATACCAAATAAAAACAAGGCTTGATCTATTAAGTGTGGGCCTAAATCTTTCACAATACCAGCACCAGGGTTTGGGATTTCTTTGTGCAATTTTGGACTTAATGCAGGGTTATATCTGGCGTATTGAATCTCCATTTCCGTAATATCACCCAACTGCTTGCTATCAATTATTTGCTTAACAGTTTTGAAGTCGCTATCCCATCTCCTATTCTGAAAAACTGCTATTTTCCTGCCCAGTTTTTCAGCCAAATCATTCAGTTCAATAGCTTCAGCAACAGTGGTTGTAAATGCTTTCTCCACCACAATATCTTTACCTGCTAATAAGGCTTTTTTTGCATACTCATAATGCGTATTGGTTGGTGTGTTTACAATAACCAATTCAATAGAACCATCTGCTAGCAAGGCTTCTAAGGTTGAATAAGTTTCCACTTCAGGATAATCGGCTTGTATCAAATGCTTAGTTCTTTCCCACGCACCAATTAATTTATAGCCTTCGTGTAATTGTATAAATGGGGCATGAAATACCCTGCCACTCATGCCATAAGATAGTAATGCAGTATTAATTATTTTCATTGCAAATTATTGAGTTTGCTAATTTATGGTTTAGACTAATTAGAAGCCTAAAAAACAAATGCCAACCTTTAAAAGATTAGCATTTGTAATACTGTATTTATTTTTTGTACGCTACAAAAGGTTTACGTATTGCACAATTAGCAAATTATCAAAATTAGCGCATTAGCTAATTTTCTTTCGTTTTTCCTTTAATTTTTTAGCACCGTAACCCACGCCAGCAGCTACTAACAATGATAAGCCGCCATCAATAGGAGCACTTTCCGGATCGCCTGGAACGCCATCCAGTTGGGCGGAAACAAGCATTGGTAACAGCATTACTACACAAACCGTGAGTATGGAAACAAGCATTTTTTTATGTTGATTTGTCATTTGAGTGATGAATTATGAGTGATGAATTATGAATTAAAAGTCCTGGGTTGTTGTAACCCGAAATTTGCAACCTTTTCTTCTATTCTTTTACCAATTTTTGTGTAGCAATATTTTTACCGCCGCTTAGTAACTGTATAGAGTAAACACCAGTTGATAAATTAGCTACTGGTATAGATATATTACCAGCATTAACCTTACCTGCTTCTACTGTTTTAACAATCTGACCTAAACTATTAATAATATGGATGGTCGTGTTATCAACATCGGCAGTTTTAAAGCTTACTTGCAATTGATTGCTTACAGGATTAGGACTCATTTTCACAAACAAACTATTATCAGCTACAACATCGCCGATCTGTTTTGCAGTGCTACCAAACGTAACTATGAATCTATTATTAGATGAAGATTTTACATCATCAGTAACTGTAAAGTTGTACTTGTTCACACCAGATAAATCTATTGGTTGTTTGATACCTGTATAAGCATCTTCTAAAGTGGCTGTAGTATTAGTAAAGTTGCTACCATCTATTACCAAACTATACTCTCTTTTACCAAAATTGCTTAGACTAAAGAACAAAGTGTCGTTACCTGTAACTGTTGGTCTACCTTCTATACTTAATGTTTGTCCGTTACGTGCAAGGGCAAATGTTTCATTAAAATTTGTGAACTTACTAATAGCAGTTTTATAGTTACCAAAAATTGCCACAACACCATCTGCAAACACGTTATCTGTTGTCCGATAGATATTAAGGTTAAGCTGCTGTTTAGGTGCAGTTTCGCCAAATACGGTATTGCCTATCGCCGTTGAAACTACATTTTTTGCACCTTCCCTAAAAACAATAGATGGTGTGGCACCTGTGGCTTTTACAAAAAACGCTTGCCCACTTTGTATGTATTTACCTTGAACACCTGTGGCAACACCAGTTTGAGGCGATGTTACTCCCGACCCATTATCGTAAGTAGCGAATGTGCCAATATTTGGATCGTAAACAGTAAACGCATCTGCCACCCCACTTAAAGTAATATATCGCACAGATGAGCCATCAACCTCATTCCAATTAATAGCGGATGGATATGGATTTGCTATTAGCGTGTAGTTACCATTGCCACCTAGCAAAGCTGGTGTACCAGTTGTACCACCAGATGTTGCAAAGGTTACATTACCCGTTAACACAGTACCAGCAGCTCTTAAGGTTGTATTACTACTATTGCCTGTTACTGGTCTATTCTCGCTTCTATCGCCACGCACAAATAATAAATAGCCATTACCAGCTTTTAAAGTATTTACGTCTGTATTCGCCAAGGCAGACCATTTAGACCCACTACCCAGTCCATCGTTATAAGTAAAAATAGAAGCAGTAGAAGTAGCAGGGCCATCAAAACCATTGGAAATTTGACCATTGGTAATATGTGTGCCCAAACCACTTACTGTTGCACCACCCTCTTGCCAAGCTGCATTAATAGTACTACCACTTGCAGGGCTAGAAACAAGTGTATATTTTTTACGGCCACTTGCTGGAATATAGCGTTGAATAGTAACATTACCAGCAATAGACCCTGTATTTACTGTACCATCAACTTTATCAATATAGGCTGTTTGAGCAGCAGTAGATGCCAAAACAATATTGCCGTTAGCAGTAAGTACACCTGCTTGAAGTGTTAATATGTTAGAAATGGTTTGCGTATTACTTGCACCACTTGTTACTGTAACACCTGCACTATTGTTTGTAGTTAAATTAGTAATACTACCTGTACCACTTATTGTTTGTGCAGATGAGCCGTTTAATGTAATGGTACCACCTATTGCAACTGAACCACTGTTAGTAAGTGAACCGCCAACATTAATAGTACCTGAATTAATAGTACCAGCGTTAGTAAGCCCATTGGTAACCGTTAAAAAACCACTATTATTTAAAGTAGCACCATTAGCTATTGATAAAGAGGCAACTGTACTGGAACTTGTGTAAGAAGGACTATTGCTTGTAACTGGGATAGCAACATTGTCAGTAGTTGTTGGTACTGCACCGGCACTCCAGTTGGTGATGGTGGTAAAAGTTGTGTTCGTAGCCCCTGTCCATGTATTGCCTACTGCACCAAGCCAAGAATTGGCTGCACGCACCCCATCCAAAGAAAGTGTTGCTGAATTTAATGCAGAACCTTGGCGAAGTGCTATACCAAATATTGATGTAGCATCAGTTGATGCATCTGCGGTAACAGATACCTCGGGGGTAGCTAACGGCTCGGTAGAAGGTAGTGCTGAGCTGAAAACATAAGCGTACACTGCATCATCTGTTGTAGAAACCGAATTAAAAGTATATTTTACTACAATTACATAGCTAGTATTAAAAGCTAAAACTGTGGTGCCATAAGTAGGCGTTAAACTTGTTTTACCCATCCCAATAACGTAGCCCGCACCGGATGACTTAGCATACAATCTTCCATAAAAGGTACCAGTATTAGTTGCACTTGTACCAAAATGAAAAAAATAATCCCCAGTTGCTTGTGCGGCAGAAACATTAACAACAAAAGAACAATAAATGCTACCAGAACTTACAGTAGAAGGGGAATTATAATAGATATCCTGCCCTGAAGTAACTAAGGCAACACTATTGCCCCCTAAACCTGGATAACCTGAAGCATACGAGAGAACCGAAGAGCTTACCTGTATTGGATTAGTTGCTGTAGTACCTGTTTGCGTCCAACCACCATTTCCAACTAAATTTCCCGTAGTATAATTAAAGTTGTCAGAAATAAGAACCTGCGATTGACACAGCCCAGAACTCAATAACAAAAAGCAAGTAATTGTACAAAATTTTTCCATAAACTGATTTGGTTTATACATTTTAGAAAATAGACTACCGAGTAATTTTTGCTTCATAAACTTATATTTTAATTAATTGGCTACAATATAGTAAAGTGAATTTAAAAATGCAGCAATTGGGCTTAACTAATTATTAACAACCGAAATTTTAGTTAGAAAAAATGGTTAATCGCAAAAAATAAAAGCTTTAAGGTCTAAAAAAGAGTCTCAAAGTTTTATTAAGAGGTTTTTACAAATACTTACCCGTATAACTTGCTTTTATCTTTTTTAAATCTTTAGGCAAACCAGCAAATACCAAATTACCGCCAGCATCACCAGCTTCTGGACCAAGGTCTATTACCCAATCGGCACTTTTAATTACATCTGTATTATGCTCAATTACCAACAAAGAATGGCCTTGCTCTATTAAGGCGTTAAAAGATGCCAATAGCTTTTTTATGTCGTGAAAATGAAGCCCAGTAGTGGGTTCATCAAAAATAAATAAGATGTGACCAACACCTTTTCCTTTGCCTAAGAAGGAAGCTAGCTTTACACGTTGGGCTTCGCCACCACTTAATGTATTGGAACTTTGCCCAAGCTTTACATAGCCCAAACCCACATCCTGCAAGGGTTGTATGGCTTTTGATAATCCTTTTTCATCTTTAAAAAAGTCGATGGCTTCATCAACACTCATTTCTAGCACATCAAAAATACTTTTGCTTTTGTAAGTTACTTCAATTACTTCTTCTTTAAAACGCTTGCCGTTGCACACTTCACAGGTTAAATGCACATCGGCCAGAAATTGCATTTCTACAATTTGCTCGCCTTCACCTTTGCAAGCATCGCAACGGCCACCATCTACATTAAACGAAAAATGTTTTGGCAAAAAGCCACGTATTTTACTTAACGGTTGTTTGCTATATAATTCCCGTATTTCATCGTAGGCTTTTATATAAGTAATGGGGTTACTGCGTGATGATTTGCCAATAGGATTTTGGTCTATCATTTCTATCTGGGCTATGTAATCCATATCGCCAGTTACGATTTTGTGCAAGCCAACTTTCTCTGCTGCCTCGCCTTTTAATTTCTGCAAAGCAGGATATAAAATTTGCTTTACTAAAGTTGTTTTGCCACTACCACTTACACCCGTAATTACACACAACACATCTAACGGAAACTGAACGGTAATCTCTTTTAAATTGTTCTGTCTAGCACCTTCTATGGTGATGCTTCTGTTCCATTTACGCAGTGTTTTAGGCACTTCAATACTTAATTCGCCTTTTAAATATTTACCAGTTAAACTTTTGGGGTTATCAATCAATTCTTGGTAATTACCCGCTGCAACAACTTCACCACCCAAGTGCGAAGCCAATGGACCCATATCTATTACATAATCTGCCTCACGCATTATCATTTCATCGTGTTCTACCACTACCACCGTATTGCCTAATGCTTTTAGCGATTGTAACACGCCAATTAACTTCTCAGTGTCTCTTGCATGTAACCCAATGGACGGCTCATCTAATATGTATAATGAGTTGGTTAAATTACTGCCAAGGCTTCGTGTTAGTTGTATGCGTTGACTTTCACCACCGCTTAGACTATTGGCCAAACGATTGAGTGTTAAGTAGCCCAAACCCACTTCTATTAAGGTTTGTAAACGTTGATGCACTTCTATTAAAATACGTTTAGCCACTTGTTCATCATGGTCACTTAGTTGTATTTTATCAAACCAAACTTTTAAGTCTTTTACTTGCATTTGACACAATTCGCCAATATGCTTTTTATGCACTTTTACATATAAAGCTTCTTTGCGTAAGCGATAACCTTCGCAGTCGGGGCATTTGGTTCTACCTCTGTATCTGCTTAATAAAACACGGTATTGTACTTTGTATAAATTGGCTTCAACTTCTTTAAAAAAATCGTCAATACCCTGCACATATCTGGCACCTTTCCAAAGCAATTGGTATTGCTCTTTTGTAAGATCCATAATTGGTTTATGTATAGGAAAACCGATGGCTGCAGCACCACGAATAAAAGCTGTTTTCCATTCACTTAATTTCTCGCCACGCCAAAGTGCTACGGCATTTTCATACACACTTAATCGCTTATCAGGTATTACCAAATCTTCATCAATACCCAATACCAAACTAAAACCTTCGCAAGTTGGACAAGCACCATAAGGATTATTAAACGAAAATAAATTGGGCACAGGTTCTTCAAACTGAATACCATCTAACTCAAATCTGTTACTATAATGTAAGGGCTTAGCACTATTAATTTCTACATACATATCGCCTTCACCTTCGTAAAAAGCAGTACCAATAGAGTCGCTTAAGCGGTGTAAATCATCTTCATCAAAATCTTTGGCAACAATACGGTCAATCAAAATAAAAGTTGACAGTTGACGGTTGGTAGTTGACAGTTTTTTAGTTAAATCTTTATCATCTAATTCAAGCAGCTCTTCAATCCGCAAAATCTCAGTTGACGGTTTACGGTTGACGGTTGACGTTAGGTACATTCTACTAAAACCCTTTGCCATCAATATATTCAGCTCTTCTCTGGCCTCACGATTGGCATGTTGTTTAAATGGTACAATCACCACTATTTTACTACCGTGGGGCAATTGTTTTAGTTCGTTTACCACATCGTTTACATCATCTTTTTTTACTTCTTTACCACTAATTGGCGATATGGTATGGCCAGCCCTAGCATATAACAAACGCAGATAATCATATATTTCCGTCATGCTACCAACAGTGCTGCGTGGTGTGCGAGTAATAACTTTCTGTTCAATAGCAATAGCGGGGCAAAGACCTTTAATATAATCAACATCTGGCTTTACCATACGGGCCATAAACTGCCTAGCATAAGCACTTAAACTTTCAGCGTATCGCCTTTGGCCTTCAGCAAATAAGGTATCAATTGTAAGGGATGATTTACCACTGCCACTAACGCCAGTAACCACAATAAATTGGTTGCGAGGAAATTCAACTATTACGTTTTTTAAGTTGTGCGTTCTAGCACCTTTTACCAATATATTGTTGTTAGATATTGCAAGTTCAGATGCTATATTTTTTTCGACTGTACTACTTTTTTTTTTCATAACTGTGGCAATATAAACACATCAACCAAACTTATGTTTAGGAAATTTTAACTGCTAGTTGAAATAAAATTAGTGTCCAATTTTTTGTATTCGATAAAATAAAAACTATCCACTTTACGTTATTAAAATACTACAAAAACCATCCTCTTTATTGTGAACAACTCCAATTGCTTATATATACTTTTTCACAATCATAATTAAAGCACAGTAGCTCAAAATATCCAAGTTAATATTACGTTACAATATTGTGGAACTATAATTAGTTAATCAAGTACTTCACCCAACTATCCTATCGCTTTTATTAACCAAACATTTCAAAAACCGGCCGCTATGAAAACATTCGTTCAAGCAACGGATACGCAATTAATTAACGTATTCCAAAATGGTGATACCAGTGCTTTGGAGGTACTAGTGCACCGCTATAAGGATAAGATTTATACCTCTATACTATTTTTAGTAAAAGACAAATATTTAGCAGAAGATCTGTTCCAAGAAGTATTTATAAAAATAATTGATACCCTACGTGGTAACCGCTACAACGAGGAGGGCAAATTTTTACCTTGGGCCTTACGTATTTCTCACAATTTATGTGTTGATTATTTTAGAAAAATTAAACGCACTCACTTTATTGCCAGCGACGACCGTGATATTTTTGAGTCTATCGGATCTGTTGGTGATGCAGCAGATACCAAAATGGTGCAAGGACAAAGCCACGATAAAATAAGAAGGATGCTAGATTTATTGCCAGATGAACAACGTGAAGTAATTGTACTTCGTCATTTTGCTGGTATGAGTTTTAAAGAAATTGCAGATGTTACCAATAGCAGCATCAATACATCGTTAGGGAGAATGCGTTATGGGTTAATTAATTTACGCAGAATGATGGTTGAAAAACAAATTGCCCTATAACGATACTTCTATTAATGATATTTTACAATCCTGCAGAAATAAAATTCAGCAGGATTTTTTTATTTTCTATCACAGCAATTTGAAAATTGGTGAGATATTTTGATAATTAATAGCCAAAACACAACCTATTGACGATATTCTGATATATTATCCACAATATTTCAAAAAATATTTACTAATTTTCATTATTTCAGTTCAATCCCTCTATCTTCGCAGCCCGAAAAAAAATATGTCGAAACAAGCACTTATTAAGCAAGATGGTAAAATACTTGAAGCATTGAGTAACGCAATGTTTAAAGTTAAGTTAGAAAATGGTCACGAAATATTGGCCACCATCTCAGGTAAAATGAGAATGCACTATATTAGGATTTTGCCAGGTGATAAAGTTGGTGTAGAAATGAGTCCATACGACTTAAGTAGAGGTAGAATTATTTTCAGATACAAATAATTAAAATCAGCCAACGTTAGAAAGCGTGGCTTTTAGCAAATAAGGATAAATTAACTATAATGAAAGTTAGAGCAGCTATTAAAAAGCGTAGTACAGATTGTAAAATTGTTAAGCGTAAAGGCAAGCTTTATGTAATCAACAAAAAGAATCCTCGTTTTAAGCAACGTCAAGGGTAATCAGATTTCAATCAAAAAATCGTAAATCACTAATCAGAAATAATTAATTAATTATGGCACGTATTGCCGGTATAGACTTACCAAAAAATAAAAGAGGCGAAATTGGACTTACCTATATTTATGGTATTGGTCGCAGTAGAGCTCAACAAATTTTGAACGAAGCAGGCATTGACTTAAATAAAAAAGTTAATCAATGGAACGATGATGAGCAAACTGCTATTCGTAATTTAATAAATGCCGAATTTAAAGTTGAAGGTGCCTTACGCAGCGAAACCCAAATGAACATTAAGCGTTTGTTGGACATTGCTTGCTACCGGGGTCTTCGTCACCGTAAAGGTTTGCCAGTACGTGGTCAACGTACCAAAACCAATAGTCGCACTCGTAAGGGTAAACGTAAAACGGTTGCTGGTAAAAAGAAAGCAGCTAAAAAATAGAATAAATAGCAAACTCCAAAATGCAAACGTATTTTGGAACTTGTCATTCATAAAGCCGCCAGATTTTCTTGTTAACCAACAAGATTTAGGGGCAATTTTAATTTTCAAAGACTACCTCAAACAAAAAAAATGGCTAAACCAGCAAAAGCACAAAACAGTGTAAAAGCCTCAGCTAAGAAACGCATCGTAAAAGTTGATGCGGCAGGCGAAGTAAGAATTAGTGCAACCTTTAACAACATTATTGTTGCTTTTACAAACAAATCAGGTCAAGTTATCTCTTGGTCTTCAGCAGGTAAAATGGGTTTCCGTGGTTCTAAAAAGAACACACCTTACGCCGCTCAAATGGCTGCTGCAGATGCTGCTAAAGTAGCTATTGATGCAGGTTTAAAAAGAGTTGACGTATTTGTGAAAGGTCCAGGTTCTGGTCGTGAAGGTGCAATACGTTCTATTGCTCAAAACGGTATTGAAGTTACTTCTATTAAAGATGTTACCCCAATGCCTCACAATGGTTGTCGCCCTCCAAAACAAAGAAGAGTTTAAACTCCTAACCCCTGAAGGGGAATTAAGGTATTAAAATATAAATTTTTTGGATGTACGATTGAGTTTTTTGATTTTTTCATAATCGTTCATCATTCACTAAAAAATCAAAATAAAGTTTAAATACACATGGCACGTTACACTGGTCCTAAGACCAAAATCTGTAGAATTTACGGTGAGCCAATTTTGGGCAACGGTAAATGGTTAACTAAAAACAGCAACCCCCCTGGTCAGCATGGTGCAACTCGTAAACGTAAAACACTTGGTGAATACGCTTTACAGTTAAGGGAAAAGCAGAAAGCTAAATATACTTATGGTTTGTTGGAGCGTCAGTTTCGCAAAACATTTGAAGAGGCTTCTCGTATTAAAGGTGTTACTGGTGAAAATCTGATTAAATTATTAGAAGCACGTTTAGACAACACAGTTTACCGTATGGGTCTTGTTGCTAGTCGTCCTGAAGCAAGACAATTGGTAGCTCACAAGCACATCACTGTAAATGGCGATGTTATGAACGTTCCTTCTTACTCTTGCAAACCAGGTGACATCATTGCTTACAAAAATAAAAGTGCTGTTAATACGTCAATCACTAGTAAAACACGTGGTAAAAATCCTAAATTTAGCTGGGTTGACTGGAACGAAGTTGAACTAAAAGGCACTTTCATTACGTACCCTGAAAGAGAATCAGTTCCTGAAAATATTAAGGAGCAGCTGATTGTAGAATTGTACAGTAAATAATAACTAACGGAAATCGAGAGTTGAATTTCAGTGGTTAATTATTCACTACTTTTCGATTATCGAATTACGAATTTTCAAAAATCATACTCACAAATTCTTAAACTCAGTTTGGGTTTAGGTAAAAATAAAAACCAAGTTTTAATATGGCCATATTAAGCTTCCAAAAGCCGGACAAAATTGTTTTACAAAAAGTATCTGATTTCGACGGTCAATTTGAATTCCGTCCGCTAGAACCAGGTTATGGTTTAACCATCGGTAATGCTTTACGCAGAGTTTTACTTAACAGTCTTGAAGGTTATGCTATTACTGGTATTAAAATAGAAGGCGTTGATCATGAGTTTGCAACCATGAAAGGCGTTACTGAAGATGTTACTGAAATTATCTTAAACTTAAAACAAGTACGTTTTAAAAAGATAGTTGATGGTGATATTTCAAACGAAAAAATTACTTTATCAATCAAAGGCCGTAACGAATTTAATGCAGGCATGATTGGTGAAGCTGCTCAGAGCTTTCAGGTAATGAACCCAGAATTGGTAATTTGTATCATGGATACAACTTCTAAACTGGACATTGAATTAACCATCGCTAAAGGTCGTGGTTATGTACCTGCCGAAGAAAACAAAATTAAAGACAGTGTTTTTGGTTTTATCTCTATCGACTCAGTTCATACTCCTATTAAAAATGTGAAGTATTTAATTGAGAACTATCGTGTAGAACAAAGAACTGACTACGAAAAACTGATTTTAGATGTAGCCACTGATGGTACTATTCATCCTGAAGATGCTGTAAAGCAAGCTTCTCGTATTTTAATTCAACATTTGATGATCATCACCGATGAGAACATCACTTTTGATAATAAAGAAGAGAAAAAAGATGATGTTGTTGATGAGCAAATTTTACAATTACGTAAAGTATTGAAAACACCTTTGGAAGATTTAGACCTTTCTGTTCGTGCATTCAATTGCTTAAAAGCTGCCAAAATTGATTCATTAAGTTCTTTAGTTCAATACGAACAAGAAGACTTGATGAAGTTTAGAAACTTCGGTCAAAAATCTTTATCTGAAATTGAGCAAGTATTGCTTGAAAGAGGCTTAAGCTTTGGCATGGATTTACAAAAATTAGGCTTAGATAACTTAGATAATTAAGTTTAGAAATAGGGGTTTAAAAGTTTATGTATTTGAACTTTTAAACCCCTAAACTTTTTAAACTATTCAGTCACAGCTTATAATTCCTGACACGGTATAAGCTTTAAAAAAAACAGTCATGAGACACGGAGACAAAATCAACAACCTTGGTCGTAAGAAGGCACACAGAGTAGCCTTGCTAAACAACTTGGCGGCACAATTAATTACACACAAACGTATTGTTACTACTCTGGCTAAAGCTAAAGCATTGCGTACTTACGTTGAGCCGTTATTAACCAAAACAAAGAAAACTGCAAGTGCAGAAGTTATAACACATAATCACAGATTAGCTTTTGCCCATTTGCAAAATAAATTAGCAGTAAAAGAATTATTTACTGTTGTAGGCCCAAAAATTGCTTCACGCCCAGGTGGTTATACACGTATCATTAAATTGGGAATACGCCCAGGTGATAATGCTGAAAAAGCAATGATAGAGTTAGTTGACTTCAACGATATTTATGGCAAAACTGCTAACAATGCAGCAGAACCAGCTAAGAAAACCCGTCGTGGCCGTGCACCTAAAAAGGCAGAAGGAACAGAAGTAGTTGAACCAGTAGCAGTTACGCCAGTTGTAGAAGTTGCTGCACCAACCACCGAAGTAGTTGCTGAAGAAACAAAAAAAGAACAAACACCAACTGCTGAATAGGTTTTTGTTTATCTAAAATTTATAAGCCCAACATTGTAAGAGTGTTGGGCTTTTTATTTGTTGTTGCCTGAACTTGGATTTAGAAGGATTGTATCGCTTAAATCCTTTTTTATGACAGCTAGTAAATCAAACAACATATTCCAATCATTGAGCTGTAAATCAAAATCCAATGGCAGACAATCTTTATTTTGGGTACTGATTCAAAATGTATGCTCTACAAAAAGTTGGTGGTCGTCACTGCTAGGTACGAAGCAGTCTAGGTGCAAAATAAGATTGATTCGTGCCTCGCAATGACGTTTATAGTTACAAAAATTACATGCAAATTCAACAG